>CAMAVI010000174.1 GCA_945861625.1 Candidatus Sulfopaludibacter sp. SbA3 | reverse complement strand
ACGTCAGTGCCCGTAGCACCACCCGCACTTGCTGGATGCCTCCGCTCAGCATCCGCTTCAACTCTTTCCTGTCTTGAGCTTTCAAGTGGAACGGCTTGGGTGGGCGTGCCATACCCAAGTATACGGCACAACATTCTCGATCAGAAATGATTATTAGGAATATCTTTAGGCGGTCAGAGAACTAGGAAGCATGACGGTCATCACGCAGCCCAGTGTAAGTTTTGGCAGCCCCGTGCGCGCTCCCAGATCGGGCTTTTTTACCTTGAACTCCCGAGCCGTGCGAAACTACGACATCTTTCCGGATGGCAAGCACTTTATCGGGGGTGTGCCTTCTGGGACGGTTGCGTCCGGCGCGCCGGGCGCGCCGCAGATTCGCGTGGTGCTGAACTGGTTCGAAGACGTGAAGCAACGCGCGGCGGGGAAGTAGGTCGAGTCTCCTCTTAATGATACAATGTAGCCAGGTATCTACACTGTTACAATGGCGCTCAACATTCGCAACGTAGAGGCCGAAAACCTGGCCGCCGAACTGGCCCGGCGCACCGGAGAGAGCAAGACCGAAGCCGTCACCAAAGCGCTGCGGGACCGGCTGGCGCGTGTCAATCGCGAGCGCACCAAACGGCGTCTGGCCGACGAACTGGAAGAGATCGCCGAGCACTGCGCGAGTCTGCCGGTTTTGGATGCGAGGTCCGCGGAAGCGATCCTGGGCTATGACGAAGCAGGCCTGCCGCGCTAGTGGTGTGCGCTGATGGTAATTGACACTTCGGCAATCCTGGCGATCCTGCAACGGGAACCCGAGCGCCGTGCTTTTCTCGAAGCAATTGAGGCGGCCGATGCCGCGCGTCTGTCGGTAGCGAATCTCGTCGAGACGTCGCTGGTGATCGAGTCACGCTACGGCAGCGATGGGGTGCGCGATCTCGACCGGTTCATATCGCGCGCCGGAATTGAAATCATTTCCGTGGACCGCGAACAGGGGCAGCTCGCGCGCTCCGCTTTCAGCCGTTTCGGTAAAGGCCGCCATCGCGCCGGGCTCAATTTCGGCGACTGTTTCGCGTACGCCGCAGCGATGAGTTTGGGCGAGCCCTTGCTCTGTAAGGGCGATGATTTCACGCGCACCGACGTGCCGGTTTGGGGAGCCTCAGGTTAGCGACATCGCTATTCCATAAAAGCCGGCGCGATCTTCAGCGTGCGGAATAGTTGCAGGTCGTGTTCGATCCAGAGCTGTGCGCCGGTCCTCTTGATGAACGCCTCGATTTCGGCGCGGGCGGCCAGCGACTGCGGGCCGTTGAACTCAAACACCGGCGTCTTGTCGGTGAAGCGCTCTTCGCGATAGTGGTATAGGTCGCCGGAGAGCACAATCTGCCCGCTCTTGGCGAGCTTCAGCGCGATCACTTGGTGTCCCGGGGTGTGTCCGTAGGCGGCTTTGAAGACTACGGTCCCGTCGCCGAACACGTCGAAATCCTTGCCGTCGAGAATCTTGGCCTTGGCGTTCTTGAGCTTGTCGACTAGCGGCCATTGCTCCTTGATCGGGCTGTTGTCGGCAAACATCGCGTCGCGCTCCGGCTTCTGCACGATCCACGTGGATCCGGCGAAATCGTTGGAGTTCGCGATGTGGTCGCCGTGATAGTGCGAGAGCGCGAAGTAGGTGATGTCTTTCGGCGCGTAGCCGATCTCCACCAACTGCGACTTGAGCGACTTGTTCGCGATGAAACGATTGAGAGTCGTGGGCGTCACGCCGGCCTTGAAGTTCGCGTCGGGAATCGAGCCGGCATCAAACATGAGAGTGCCCTTGGGGTGCACGATCAGGTAGGAACAGACGACGAAATCCGGCACCGCGATTTCTTCTTTCTTGAAGCGGAAGCGGGTCACGTCGGGGTCCTTGATGATGCCATTGTCGATGACATAAAGGCGGACGGACTTGGGCGGCTTGGGCTTGGCCTGGCCGTTGGCGGACGGAGTCAGGGCCACGATGGCCAGCAGGGTCGGCAAGGTCAGGGCGAAGAATTTGCGGGAAAGCATGTGCACTAGCATACCTGAGATGCGTGCCCAGTTCGATCATGCGGCTCTATCATGAAGACGTGGCGTTCGCTCTATTGCTCATCCTGACCGGAATTGCGGGAGCCCAGCCCGTCACTTTCTACCGTGACGTCCTGCCCATCCTGCAAAACCGCTGCCAGGAGTGCCATCGCAAGGGGCAAGCCGCGCCGATGCCGTTCACCACGTATCAGGAAACGCGGCCCTGGGCTAAAGCCATCCGGCGGGCCGTTCTCACAAAGAAGATGCCGCCGTGGTTCGGCGATCCGTGCTGCGGGAAATTTGCCAATGACCGCGCGCTTGCCAGGTCCGAAATCGAGACGCTGGCGCGCTGGGCGGATTCCGGAGCGGCCAGAGGGAGCGAAGCCGATGCGCCGCCGGCGCGCGTGTGGATGGAAGGCTGGAACATTCCTCGTCCGGATCTGGTGGTTTCGCCGCCGCGGGCGTTCCGGGTGCCCGCGAAGGGCGCCGTCGAATATCAGTACTTCATTGCTGGTCCGCGCTTCACTGAAGACAAGTGGGTGAGCGCCGTGGAAGTGCGTCCGGGGAACGCGCCGGTGGTGCACCATGCCGTCGTCTACATTCGCGAACCCGGCGACACCTGGACGCGCGGTCCCACGAAAGCCGACATCCTGGCGGTGTATGCGCCGGGAACCGCGCCGGATGTCTTCCTTCCGGGCATGGCAAAGTTCATCCCGGCGGGAGCGGAACTGGTGGTGGAAATTCACTACACGCCGGTGGGCAAGGCGGCCGAGGATCGCACGCGGGTCGGCATGGTCTTTGCCAAGGAGTCTCCTGCTAAGCGCGTTCTCACGTTGCAGATGAACCAAGACACGTTCCGCATTCCCGCGGGCCGGCGGGATTACCGGGTCAGCGTGTGGGGCACGCTGCCCAACGACGCGCTGCTGCTCGCTTTGTTTCCGCATATGCACCTGCGCGGGAAGGCGTTCGAATTTACGCGCATCCTGGACAACGGACAGCCCGAGACTTTGCTGCGCGTGAGCCCGTATGATTTTTCCTGGCAACTTTGGTATCGCCTGGCCGCGCCGGTACCCTTGCAGAAGGGAACGCGCCTCAATTGGATCGCGACGTACGATAATTCCGCCGCCAACCCCCGTAATCCGGACCCCACCGCCGACGTCGGCTACGGCTTCC
>CAMAVI010000173.1 GCA_945861625.1 Candidatus Sulfopaludibacter sp. SbA3 | reverse complement strand
TCAATGGTGGCTTCCGCCGGTTGGCTCGTGGCCGCCGTGAGCGCTACCAGACCGCAAACCGCGGCTGCCCCAAGCGCAAATCTCGTGAGAGTACTATTCATGGGATGCTCCTTCGGCCGCAATGGCCGCCGCGGACGCCGCGGCTCCCGCTTTGGCTACGTCCTCGTCTTCTTGTGGGCTCTCGCCGCTCACGCCGATAGCCCCGATCACTTGTCCATCGAGGATGATTGGAATTCCGCCTTGTAGTGGAGTAGCTCCGGGCAGTGCCAGCGCGGCGACACGCCCCTGCTTGATCTGATCCTCGAAGTCTTTGCTGGGGCGCCGGAAGATGGCGGCGGTGCGGGCTTTGCCGATTCCAACCTCCACACTGGCGACCTGCGTATTGTCGAGCCGGTGAAGCACCAGCAGATGGCCGGCGTCATCGACCACAACGATGACGGCAGTAAGATGGCGGCGGTTGGCTTCGGCTTCCGCGACGGCCGCGATCCTCTTGGCTACGTTCAAGGTGAGTACCCTCTTTACCGGTAACTCCGCCCGAACTGCCGGGGCGATCAGAAGAAAGGTTGCGTATAAGATGGCTCGATAAGATTTCATGGCATTCCCCTTTTCCCTTACCGGGCCTTCACGACGTAATAGAGAAATGGATTCGAGACTTTCTTGAACCAATGCGGCACACCGGCCGGGACGATGATCACATCGCCCTTTTCAAGGTGCCGCGTCTCGCCTCCGTCGATTCTTTCGCCCCGGAGCTCGCCCGCGGCGGTTTCTTTGAGATTCGCGGCTGTGCCCCCCGTTACCAGCGTGGCCGTGCCTTCCAAAACGTAGACGATGTCCGCGTCCTTGGTATGAATCTCGGCCATACCCGGCTGCTCGCGGCGGCTGGCGTGGACCATGTACTTGTCGCTGTGGTCGAAGAGCACGGAGCCCTTCGCAAACGCCGCATTGACGGCGTCCTTCGGGAAATAACTGACAGCCGGCGGATCCGGCTCGGTCGCCTGCTCGACGCTGTTGAGTGTTGGTGAATTCACTTCCGTTTTCTGTGCTGGGCTCAAAGACGCCAGGCCTAGAAAGGCCGCTGCGGTAATGCTCGATTTGAGGATGTTCATGTCGGTCTCCGTTCACCTTCTGGAGCCGTATCGAGGCCTCTTTTATTCCGTCGATCAGCACACATGGAATCGACGCGGGGCAAATACGCCAGGCCGCACGGGCGAGGAATGCGGTGCGTTATGCTTTCGCCGCCTTGTCAGTCCGGTAAGAGAGCGGGGCGCGGCCGCTGGTTGCGAGGGAACGGGAAGGCCACAAGTGGTCACGCCTTCGTTGAGTCCGGAGGGCGGAAGCAACGCCACATCGCAGAGCGTCACGATCCCCTCGGCGACGTCAGGAGCGGCGATCCGCTACACCACCGACGGCAGCACGCCGACGGCGACCACCGGGACGCTGCACTCGGCCGCGATCAGCGTCGGCACTATAACGATGTTAGTCCATGAACTCGGGCCACCAGGCACTCCAGTTTGCCTTGCCTGATTGCCGGGCGGAAACCGGCCTTACTGCTTGTTTAATTCGGTCTTGTACTGCGCCGCGAATTCGGCTTCCATCTTCCGCTCAAGCGCGGTGTAGGCCCGTTGCTGGTCGGCGTGCGTTTGCAGGCAGTCCACGCATTCGGTGCCGTCGGCGACCTGACCCTCGGTGGAGATGCCGCGCTCTGTCATCAGTTTCTTCAACAATTGCGCCGTATGCGGCTGCTGCTTGTAGAAATCCGAATAATTGAATCCGTTGGCGATGGCCAGAGGCGTGAAGTTGCCTTTCTTTTCCTTGACGTCCAGCTTCGCGCCTTTGTCCACCAGGTATTGCGCCACCAGGTTCGAGCCCCGGTAAGCTGCGCCGTGCAGCGCGGTTTCGCCGTAGTCGTTCCGCGCGTTGATGTCGTTGCCGCGCTCCACGCAGATCTTGACCGCGTCGAGAACTTCTTCCTCCTGGCCCGTCAACGAACCACCGTCTTCTCCGGGATTCCAGATGGCGATTCCCGATGCCACCATCAGCGGCGTTGTGTGATCCCAGGTGGGGATCATGGGGTCCGCCCCAGAGGCCAGCAGGAGCTTCATCGCCTCCACATCGGTATTCTTCGCGGCCAGCAGGAACGGCGTGGCGCCGATCCGGTTGAGGCGGTTTCTCTGCCCGTCCTTCATGCCGTTCACTGCCATCCGTGCATTTACATTAGCCCCACGCGCGATCATTTTCTTGACCACATCAATGCTGTCGACCGTGCCGGAGGTCAACGGACCCGGCGCGCCAAAGCCCACGTTGGGCCGCCGCTCCCGCAAGATCTGGTGCAACGCATTCCAACCCGCTCCCGCCAGATTCGGATCGGCGCCTTTGTCGAGCAGGAAGCCGGCCAGCTCCCAGGGCCCGTTCGCCACCGCAAGCACCAGGGCGCTCTGGCCGTCCGACAACGTGTCGTTCACATTCGCGCCGGCCTCCAGCAGCGCCTTCGCTGCTTCCAAACGCCCCGCCCGCACCGCAAACAAGAATGCAGTAAAGGAGGTCGGCGAAGGCACGGTGAACATGTTCCGGAGTTCACCACCGGCGGCGACCGGCCGCGCTGGGGCGGAACCCACTGAGTATGGGGTCGCCATGCGGCCTTCGTCGCTGGTCTCGCTATCGCGGTCTCAAGGTGCGCGACGCGCGCGACGCACTGGCGCCGCAACGCTGTATATTTGAAGGAGAGGTTTCTTCGCGGTGACTCCCACGTCCCATCCCGGCACCGGTTTCGACGAGTCCACGCTCGTCACCAGCGCGCAGGCCGGAGACGCGACGGCTTTCACGGGCCTGGTGGAGCACTACCAACGGAAAATCTTCCGCCTGGCGATGAACATCACCCAGAACACGGAGGATGCAGAGGACGTTCTTCAGGAGACCTTCCTGAAGGCCTACGAGCATCTAAGCGGCTTCCAGCGCAACTCCAAGTTCTACACTTGGATCGTCCGCATCGCCGTCAACGAAGCCCTGATGAAGCTGCGCAAGCGCCGGGGCGATAAGTTTGTTTCGCTCGATGAGCCGATGGAAACGGGCGAAGAAGAGGTGAAACGGGAGATCGCCGTGTGGGAAGGCAACCCGGAGGACCGCTATTCACAGGAAGAACTGCGCAAGATCCTGGACGACGCGGTGGAGAGCTTGAAACCAGATTTCCGAACCGTTTTCGCGCTTCGCGACATCGAAGAATTGAGCACGGAAGAGACCGCCGAAGCCCTTGGGATATCCGTATCGGCAGTCAAGAGCAGGCTATTGAGGGCGCGCCTGGCGCTGCGGGAAAAACTGACCCGCCAGTTTAAACGGAAGGGGGAGGACGTGTTTGCTCACCTGTAAACAGTTTCTGCAGGAACTGAACGACTATCTCGACCCGAATATCGACTCCGTAACCAAGGTGCACCTGGAAGC
>CAMAVI010000172.1 GCA_945861625.1 Candidatus Sulfopaludibacter sp. SbA3 | reverse complement strand
ACATGTTCCAGCAGGTCACGCCGCAACAGGCAGATATCTCGCAGCCCTGGGCCCAACAGGTGGAACTTTGGATTACCCCGTGGGGCTTCCTGAAAGGGGCGGCTGCCAACAATGCGACCTCTAGCCGCCGCCGGCTCGATGGCAAGAGCTACACCGTTCTGGCCTGGACGCCCACGGTCAAGGCGCCATCTGGTGCCTCCTATGTGATCAATGGCTGGGTCAACGAGCAGAACAACATGGTGGAGCGCGTCGAGACTTGGGTGGGTGACAACATCATGGGTGACATGCGCATTCTTGCCACCTATACCGACTGGAAGGATTTCGGCGGCGTGAAGGCTCCCGCAAAGATTGTTCAGACGAGGGGCGAATGGCCCTTCTTTGAAGTTACCGTGACGTCAGCCAAGGGCAATCCTCCGGACGTCGCAACGCTCGTGCCTGCACCGGCTCCCGCTGGTCGTGGCGGCGCTCCTGCTGCCGGCGCTCCTCCAGCCGGTGGCGGCCGCGGTGGTCCTGGCGGCGCGCCTGCTGCAGGTGCTCCTCCGGCTGGCGGCGGCCGCGGTGGTCCTGGTGGCGCGCCTCCTGCAGGTGCTCCTCCGGCCGGCGGCGGTCGCGGTGGTCCTGGTGCCGGCGCCATCCCTCCCGCTCCGGGCGGTGCTCCGGCGGCTGCAGGTGGCGCCCGCGGCGCGGGTGCTCCCCCGGCGGCTGCCCAGGGTGGTGCCCGGGGTGGCGCCCCGGCGGCTGCGGCTCCTACACCGCCGGAGAAGCTCGGCGAAGGCGTTTGGCGGACGACCGGTGGCTACAATTCGCTGGTCATCGAATTCAAGGACCACGTCATGATGCTTGAAGCCGGCGGAAGCCAGGATGCCGCCACAGCCGCTCTTGCGGACGCGAAGCGACTGGTTCCCAACAAGCCGATCCGCTACATCATGAACACGCACCCTCACTCTGATCACACTGCTGGTCTTCCGGTATTGGTGGCTGAAGGCGCGACAATCATCACGCATAAGAACAACGAAGAGTTTTTCGAGAGGGCCTTCTCCACACCGAGAACGCTGCTGCCGACGACTGACGCTCTTGTGAAGAGTCCGAAGAAGGTGAAGGTGGAGACGGTTGGAGACAAGAAGGTCTATTCGGACGGTACGCGCACAGTGGAGTTCTACCACGTTCCGGGCGCGCCTCACTCCAACGGTCTGATGATCGCGTTCCTGCCCAAGGAGAAGGTGCTCTTCCAGGGCGACTTCTCGTTGCCTGCGAATCCGGCTGAAGCCACTAACGATCACGTTAAAACGCTCGGGAAGGTCCTTGAAAAGCTCAACCTGGACTTCGATCGCTATATCAACGTGCACAACTCGGCCGCTCCGCAGACCAAAGCGGATCTGATGAAGGCCTTAGGCAAGTAAGGAAGTTGTTCCTCGCATTAGCAACGGCGGCCATCATGGCCGCCGTTGTTCATGATGGATTCCCAGTTCGTGCCGCTCACTAAGGTAAAGGAGACCCCATGACTCTCTCTCGTCGTGAGTTTATTCAGGCTGGAATCGCCGCGGGGACCAGTGTTGCCCTGGCGGCCGGTGCGGTAAAGCCGGTTCTTGGCTTGATTGCGCCGCCAGCGGACTATCCCGTGCCTCCCGAAGGACTCGCCTTGTATGACTCCGTCGTCGATTTCAGGGTCTTTAGTCTGGGGGTGAAGGATATGACACCCGCCGGCTTCGATCCCTTCATCGACAAGATCGTGCCGGCTGCAGAGAAGCTTAAGAAGGACGGCGCCCAGGCAATCGTTATCTTCGGAACGTCGCTTACGTTTTATCGAGGCGCAAAGTTCAATGACAAATTGATGGACGATGTGCGAAAGGCGACAGGACTGAAGACCACGAGCATGAGTGCTGCGGTTGTCGATGGCTTGAAGGCGATGGGCGCGAAACGCATCGCTGTCGCGACGGCCTACGCGGACGAGGTGAACGGCAGACTCCGGACGTTCCTTGGGGAATCCGGTTTCGAGGTTCTTGCTCTGAAGGGCCTTGGGCTCGATAAGATTGGCGCTGCGGGTAGGATCAGCCAGCCCGATCTGCAGAAGTTCGCTGAAGGCGTCTTCAGGGAAGCACCGAAAGCCGACGCGCTTTTCGTTTCCTGTGGCGGCCTTCGAACATTGGAGCTGGTTGCCCCGTGGGAGAAAAATTGCAGCGTACCGGTAGTGTCCAGCACTCCGCATGCGCTGTGGGGCGGCGTGCGCTTGCTCGGCCTGAGCGGCAAGGCGGAAGGTTACGGAAAGCTGATCGCGAAGGGGTAGGGCGCAGAGCGCCGGACTCTAGTGTGTCGCCGCGTAGATCATGAAGTTTAGCCCGAGCCGATAGGCCTGGCCCGAGTATTTCGCGGGATAACAGGGCAGGTCCATGTATTCCCATGCGTCGCCAAGGTCCGAATTGTAAGTGGTGACGACCATCAGTCTGCCCTTATCGTCTTTCAATCCGTACACGCGAGCTTCTCTGTCGTCGTAGCGTTCGTAAGTGGGGCCTCCACCACAACCGGAGCCTTGTCCCGGGATCTGGATGATTTCGTCGACATCGAAGAACGTGTGGAACGCCTGGTCCGAAAGCGGCAGCACTTCAAACGAGTATTCGGGAAAAACCTTCTTCATCTCGTATTCAAAATTAGCCTTCTCTTCCAGTCCCCAGAAATCGTCGGCATGAATGAATCCGCCGCGCAACAGGTATTCCCGAAGCTGTGCGGCTTCCTGTCCCGAGAGATCCATGCCGCCGACTTCAGCCATGTAGGCGTAAGGGTACTTGAAGATACTGTCGTCGAGGATCTCTACCATATTGGGATTGGGAAAGACGCTGAGTCCTGTTAGGCGGTGCACGCCTCCCATGAACTTGCAATCCGCGCCCGGCGAATCCATGGACCATCCCATTCCCTGGGGTGGAAAGAAGTTTCCGCCTCCGAATTCCGGGCAAACATATCGGTTGCCCAGAAAGCGGCCATAGCCGTGCGATCCGTTTTCGCTGTAGGCGATCCGCGTGAAATAAAACTCGGGCGATTCCTTGGAAGTACTTGCGAGCGGGTGGGCCGTCAACCAGCAGGAAGCACCGGCCAGCAGCACCAATAAGAGTGCGGCAACTCTTTTCATGGGTGGCGCGATTGTAGCAGCAAAGCGCGGAAGGTCGGCTAAACTATCACCGGTTCTTGAACTGCTATGAGGCACGGTCTCCAACTTCTTATTGCTGGGTTGCTCGGTGTCGCGTTGGCGACGACCTGCGCACCTCCACCTCGTCCGATCGACGACAAACGACCTCTGACGCGCATTACGTTGAAGGGACCGTTGATCGACGCCCGCACGACGATGGTCGCGGCGTGGGAGGTCCCGAATCACCCGCTCAAAGACAAGGATCTCGACGATTCCAGGCTGTCCAAAGACATCCGGTGGGGATTTCAGCTGTTCACGAACACGCCCGCGGAGGCGCCGCAGTTTGTTCCCGGAAAGGTCTCCTGCAGTAATTGCCATTTGAACGCGGGGCAACGCGAGCGTGCATTGCCTTTGGTTGGCATCGCGGGAATGTTTCCCGAATACAACCGGCGTTCTGGCCGACTCTACACGTTGAACGATCGCGTCGTCGATTGTTTCCTGCGAAGCCAAAACGCAACGGGCGTTGCAGACGCTCCTCTGCCGACCACAACCTCCAGGGAAGTTCTGGCGTTATCTGCCTACATTACCTGGCTGGCGCGAGGATATCCGGTCGGCAAGAACCCGGAATGGCGCGGGAAGAATG
>CAMAVI010000171.1 GCA_945861625.1 Candidatus Sulfopaludibacter sp. SbA3 | reverse complement strand
GCCGACTTGGGCCGCCTGGCTAACATCTCCAGTTTCTCCCGCTCTTCCACGCTGACTTGAAGCGGTTTCTTCGGTCGTCCCGTGCGCATACGCAAGTATGCACCATCCCCATTACTTATTCAATGTATTTCTAACTCAGGACACTAGGGGTGCGATAGAGATGAGATACAGGGGAGAGTTGATAGACCTGATAGAGTTCGGGGCCTGTGCACCTGGGCCTCTAAATAAAATCAACACTTTAAGTCTCTCAACACTATCAACTCTCTTAACTCTATCAAGAACCCCTTTTGTATCAGGTGTCTCACGAGCTGCTTCACTCGAAAACAAGTAAGGACCAACCGCGTGAACTCCGTGAATGCCGCGCCCTGGCGTGACGCCCTTTGCAACGTTTTGAACTTTTCCGTGGATCTTGAGCAGGCCCGGCTCGCCGAGGCCTGTGCGCGGACTCAATCGGACCGATCTAATCGCCGCAGTATAGCCCTGATCTGTTGGGCCGTCTTGATCCCGACGTAGTGGAATTGCATCAGTTCCTGATTTGGGACCCAGCGGAGATCGCCGACGCAGCGATACCCAGCATCGAGCAACGACTTGAGCACCACCGGCTTGAATCGGATCTTGCGGCTGGCCAAACTATCCGTGTCATCGAGCCGTATGTCCATCCAGGCAGGCCGGTTCGCGCTGCCGGGACGGGTGGTTTCACTGAGTGGCCGCTTCTCACCTGCCAGGAGGCCGATTTCATACGCCTCCCGGACCGCATCCAGAATTGCCTGTTTCAGTGATCTTCGTGTGGAGAAGACCTTCTCGCCCCTTGCCGGTTGGAGGCGGCTGATAGCGCTGTACACCAGCCGGTCGGCAATGTTCGGGTCAAGTTCGTCAGGCATGCGGATACTCTGGGCTGTTGCCAGAATACCCTGGCGGAAGGATCAGCGCGTAAGGTGGCCCAGTGTCGCGCCGTGGGCGGGCTACCGTGGCGCTCCGGCGAATAGCTCGCGCGGGCCGCATGGCCACTTACGCTTCCAGCAGCACACATTGCCGCGCGACCCAGGAACTCAAGTGACGTGACCGCACGGTCACATCACAGGTCAGGGTCGGCCTTGGCTAATCTTCTGTGACCGGCGTCCAAACTTCCTCCAAGGCGACTTCTGGCTCGAATCTCCGGTAGCGCCGCTTTCGGATGCCAGCGGCCACGAGCGTGGGTCCGAACCATTCCGTTCGCACTGCAGAACTCAGGATCGCCACGTGTTCGCCACTCGGCTAATCGTCGCGGAGCCGGTCACTGTTCTCTTGCAATTCCGGCGCAGCGGAGTGATGAATCGTCGTGCGCGGATCAACCGCCACAAGGAGAAAAACCAAGATGAACAACGCAGGAACCACGGACAAAGCCGCCGCCGTTGCGGAACAGGGCGCGCAGGGCGCGCCGGAGAAGGCCGCCTTGAAGAAGGGTGCCAGCCAGAGGAAGGGCGCGCCCAAGGGCCCGAAAACCGCCAAGGGTGCTAAACCCAAGGTTGCGCCGAAGAAAGCAGCCAAGGCTACCAAGCCCACCCGCACCAAGGAGGCCGGCACGCCCCGCGCCGAGAGCAAAGGCGCGAAGATCCTGGCGCTGATTGGGCGGCCCAAGGGAGCGACCCTGGCCGAGATTATGAAGGCCACGGATTGGCAGGCGCACAGCGTTCGGGGCTTCCTCTCCACAGCCACCAAGAAGCACGCGCTTAAGATCGAATCTACTAAGAACGAGGCCGGCGATCGCACGTACAAGACCGCGAAATAACGCTTCGCTCAAATACTACGCCGCCGCCCGCGAGGGTGGCGGCTTTTTTACGGCTCCCGCCAATTGTGATCTGGGAGGCATCAGCCAACACTCCGCAAACCCGAGTAACTGATCGTCTTTTCTTCCGCGAACAGTGCCCGAGCCATTGCCGTGATTGTGGCCGCCACTCCGTCAATCCTTTTCGACGCAGTATCGCGCGGCGGCTTCGCGGGCTTGCAGTTGTCGCCGCCATCGGGATCCTGAAACCGAAAGCGAGGGGCGTAGAGGCGATTGAGTTGGCGCTGGACCTTGGCAATAACATTAACGCTGTGGATGCGAAGGGCGAGACTGCGATGGACGGGGCAGCCTAAAAGAATCTGCCCGGCGCCATACAATTCCTAGGCGAGAGCGGCTCCAACATAGAGGTCTGGAATACAAAAACAAGATGGGTTGACGCCGTTAATGATGCTTGTTTGCCGTTGCCCTACCCTGGACCCAAATCCGAAATTCCAGTCTTGGTTAACACCCTAGAGAAAGTCACTCTACTCAAATTCTCCATTTCGAGTTTCGGATCTGTGTCCGTCTCGGGGAGCCAAATTCTTTCCCTCCACTGATTTGGGTGCCCGTTGGTTGACGGCACCCTCCTGCCAGTTTCTCAGGACACCACTACCGAACGACATCGAGGCCTCTCTGAGCCGGGAACTGCTCGACAGCCTGGTTGCGGAGTATCACCGCCAGCGCGGCTGGGAAGCCGCTTCAGCTTGGGACTGGAAGATTGGCTTCCGCGAGAGCCGCCAAATAGTCCTCGCGGGTGTTCAGATTTCGCAGGGTGCGCAGACCGGGGTCGACAGAGCGCATCTCCTCAGGGCGGACGCGGCGGGTGCGAACCGCGTCGAACAGAAACACCGGCCGTAGCCGGTCCCGCGCTAGCAACGTCTCCACATGGGGAAGCGTATCGCGGCGGTAAACCGCCGACAAGGGATGAGGAAACCCATCGATCTCCATAACCGCAATATCGTGCTCGTCTATCAACTCGATCATCCGCTCGACAAAGCCCGGAATGAGCAAAGGGACATCGCAACTGGTTACGTACGCCATTTCTACGGAAGATGGCAGCGCTTTTAGTCCCGCGCGCAGTCCCTCGAGAGGGCCCCTTTGCTCACGTTCATCACGAGTGACGTCTATATTTTCCGGCAGCAGCGGCAGCGGCTGCTCACGCGCGGCAACCACGACAATCGGGGAAACGACAGTGCCAAGCAGTCGCACTACACGCTGCAACATCGTCTCAGGGCCGAAGGGAAGAGTTGCTTTCGGGACCCCCATCCTGGTCGACAAGCCCCCGCACAGAACAATACCCCCTGCGGTCACGGTTTCATTCCCGGATTTGCGAGCGCCTCTCGGGTAGACGGTTGCTGAAGCAGTGCAACAAAGGCTGCCAGGCCCGGCCGGCCTGCGCGAGAGACGGGCACGATGAAATCATACTGCTCGTCTTGCACGGGCAAGAAGCCGAGCCGGTTATTGCGCGCGACTGTATTCAGTGTCATTCCCCAGTCGGCGCGGCCTTGGACGACGGCAGCGGCTCCACTCGTCTGCCCGCAACTCTCACGCGAGCGTACTCGAGACGGCCAATGGGCGAACTGATCTATAGGAGTCAGGTTGCCATGCGTCTTGCCGCACGGCCACTCCCTACAGCGCCCTCCCAGAGCACGAATCGCGTGTTCGGCGAAGAAATCGTACGCGCACAGGCTCGCTACCGGGTTACCAGGCAGCAGGAAGACGAGGCGATGTCTCATCTGCTTCTCCTTTGGAGCGCTGCATGGGGGGATCGACTCTAGCTCAATGTTAGCTCACGTCGTTAACTCACGTCGTTAACTCACGTCGTCCGTTCGCTACCTCATTTCGGAACATCCGCGATCGCGCGGCACAGATGAAATTTGGTCCATGAGAGTTCCCGTTGTTGCCGGGCACTCTCACCGTTCCTGACGGCTAGACGAAGAAGTTCTCCTCCGAAACGAGCGGTATGTCCCGGGAGACAAAGTTTACTACGACCTTGGTTTTACGCCGTAGCGCGCACCCGCGACGAACTATAGTCGACTTGCACCTGCTCCTGGTAGGCGAATTGGAAGGCGTTTAGGGAATCGAGGCTGCCGCCGTCCTCCAACTGCACGGCGTCGGGAGCTGCCCCGGGATCGCCGATGGCTTGG
>CAMAVI010000170.1 GCA_945861625.1 Candidatus Sulfopaludibacter sp. SbA3 | reverse complement strand
AACGCGCATTGGCATGGGCGGTGGCGGCGGCCGATGCGTTCGAACTCGACCAGATCAATATCCTGGAAGCCTCGCGCCTGGCAATGCAGCGCGCGGTCCAGCGCTTACCCACCGCCTGCGACTACCTGCTGATTGACGCCATCCGCGTGAACCTCGCTTTGCCTCAACAACCGCTCATTCACGGCGACGCGCGCTGTTTTTCCATCGCCGCCGCTTCCATCCTGGCGAAGGTGGCGCGCGACGCGGCGCTGGAACGCTGGCACCACGTATTTCCGGAATACGGCTTGGCGTCCAACAAAGGCTACGCAACGCCCGATCATCGCGAAGCGCTGGCGGCGCTGGGTCCAACCAATATCCACCGGTTCAGCTTCAGCCCGGTGCGCGACGCATGCCGGTGGCGTACCTGGACCGGCTATCCCGTCCATCGGACCCACCCTCAACAAGGCGAACTATTCGCATGCCCTTGACTCCCGGCAATTCGGAGGACCACATGGGCGCTGAACCCGCGCGCGGGGAATCCACTACCCCACCGCCGGCCGGTTACCGCGCCGCCCCGCCGCCCCGGCGGCTGCGCTGGCCCTACAGAGCCGTTTGGGTGGTGCTGTTCGCCGTTCTGTCCTTCGAGATCGGTCTGTTCTTAGCCGTATTTCCTTGGATGGACTACTGGACCCTCAATCACCTGTCTGGTTACGTTCCGGCGCTCGAAGACTACTGGGACGATCCTTTCTTCAAAGGCGCTGTCACGGTGCTGGGCTGTGTGAACCTGTATATTGCCGCAGCTCAGATTATTTCCTTAATACGCCGGCGCAACCCCTCCTAACATCAATATTTTCATTCTGTTACCGGATGAAATTATCCCCCGCTCCTCATCTGTCTCGAGTATCTCATAGGACAAATCCTAGTCATTAGTACCAACCACCTAGCGATACGATAAGGTGTTCATCGTAGTTCGCTGCCCCGGGAAGTACCGGAGGCGGGCCTCATTTGTATCAGGACGGTGCGATCATGGAACGGCTTGCGAATCGTTATCCTATAGTCTGGAAAGGCCTGGTCTTGGCCGGCCTCTTCGGATCTGGCGTCTTCAGCGTAGTTCACCACGGGCCAGTCCGGCCTCCGGGTGGCGGAACCAACATCGTCGCACACGGCCCCGTCCGGCCTCCGGGCGGCGGAACCAACATCGTCGCGTAACGTCCGCGCCAAGCTATTCGGCTTCCTACCTTCCGGACATAGGCCTCGATTCCGCGAATCGCTTTTCGAGCCGGTGTAAATGGAAATCTTCTTCAGCGCACTTGAGGTGTTTGGGCTGAGCCTGCAGTTAGTTTTGGTTTTCCTTTTGGGTGGTTTTTTCCGGCAGTATTCCCTCCTGTTGATCTACTCACTGGCGCAATTAGTGTCGGCTGGCGCGGAAGTTTTTGTTTCTCACCAATACGGCCGGGATGCTCAGATTTTCAGCATGGTTTATTGGACCGACGAAGTGATGCTGGACTTTCTGCGCTTTTCGCTTGTGATCGCACTGGCGTATCGGGCTTCGACGGGAAACACGGCTCCAGGCGTGAAGAAGGTGCTGATTGCGGTCGTACTTACCGCGCTGGTGCTTCCCTTTGCGCTTCCCGGTGGGGTGTTATTCGGCACGCGCTGGTTTAACCGCACCAGTCAGATGCTGAATTTCGGTGGAGCCATCATGAATCTCGTATTGTGGACCATTTTCCTGGGGAGCAAGCGGCGTGATCCGCAGCTGCTACTGGTAAGCGTGGGCGTTGGCGTCTCGGTTACCGGCGCGGCCATCGCGTGGGGCGTGCGCCAGTTGGTTCGTCCGGAAGTGTTGTGGGCGCCCAACCTGTTTCTTATTCTCACCGACTTGTCCGGCGTGCTGATCTGGTGCTGGGCGTTCCGGCCCGGCACCCAAGTGAAGCGGCAGGACGAGAGCGGCGTGCCTAGCCGGGCCTGAGTGCGCCAAGGGCTGCAGGCCGGGGAGGGCGGCATGAGCGAAGGCCGCCCCGCGTCACTCAGTGCCGCAGGCCCTTTTCCTCTTGAGCCTTGCGGATCTTGCAGGCCAGACAGAGATGCTGACCGCCTTCCGTGGAGGCCAGCTTTGACATCTTCGGGATCACCTGCCCGCAGGAATCGCAATAGCGGTCGCCCTCTTTTTCCATAGTCCCGCGCAGTAGTCTTTGGCAGTGGTTTTAAGCGATGAGCGTTTCCCGCGCCTGGCGATCCGGGTCATTCTTCACTTCGCAGCGATTGTCGAAAAACATCGTGGCGCCGTTGCCGGGCTGGTACACGGGCCAGAATGGCAGATCCTTGTGGTTGGGGTTGCCTTTACGGGCGAACTGCAGGAACGCCTCGCTGATTCTGGCGCCCAATTCGCGGGCTTCAGGCGTGCCGCCGGTCATGGCCGCGCAGCGGTCTGTATTGTCGAACACGAACGGGAGATCCGCGCAGTGGAAAGCGCCCGGGCGGCCGTCAAGCACGGGCGTCTGCCAGTGAAACTGATACAGATAGGCGGACCCTGCATTCTGCGCGGCCTTGCGCCCGGCCTGCACCACGGCCTGGTAGCGCACGGCGCCCGTGGAAATATAAGAAACCAGGTCGCACGCCTTGGCATGGGGGTGCACGCCCCGGTAGGCCGCGATGATCGCTGCGCTCTTCGTTCCGTAATCGGCGGCGACCTGCGTTTCCATCTCCTGATCGCTCATCGAGAACCAATCGGGACGGCTGATGCCATTCGTGAATTCGTTGGAGCAGTGTCCGATCAAAAGCGGAACATTGGCTGAAATTGCGGGCGCAGCCGGATCGAACGGGTGATGCGGCAGCACTTTGCCATCGACGGTGGCTCCAAACCCAAAGCTGTCGCGGATGCCGGCGATGCGAAGCCCACCGGGCCGCGGCGGAGTGATTCTCCTCTGCGGCGACGTCGCGGCCGCCAACAGACGCGCGTACGGCACGCCGGTCAACTGATCAGGCCCACTAACCTCAAGTTCGGCCAGTACGCCCGCCGCGACCTCTGCCGCATACTCCGCCGTAATGGCGCGCACATTGGATCCGCTCAGCACCGCGGCCTTGTGGAACAGACCCTTTGCCGCAGGCATCGCCATTAGTGCGCTCACCTTTGCACCGCCGCCGGACTGTCCGAAAATCATGACGTTTCCGGGGTCGCCTCCGAAATTGGCGACGTTGTCCCGCACCCATTCGAGCGAGGCGACAATGTCGAGCATCCCTACGTTGGCCGATTCCGCGTACCGCTGGCCGTAGGCCGCCAGATTGAGATAGCCGAGTACGTTGAGGCGGTGATTGATGCTCACCACAACGGCGTCTCCGCGGCGGCTCAAATTCTCGCCGTCGTAGGACTTCAATTCCTGACCGGAGCCGGCGGTGAATCCGCCCCCGTGTATCCAGAACAGCACGGGGCGCTTGCGGTTGTCCTTTAGTCCGGGCGTCCAAATGTTGACGCGCAGGCAGTCTTCGCCGGGTTGCCCGTCGTCCCACTCGAACATGAACGCGTTTTCGTCTCTATCCCAGCCAGCGCGCGGACTTTGCGGACAGACCCTGCCGTACGTGAGGGAGCTCCGTACGCCCGTCCAAGCCTTGGCTTTGGTGGGAGGCAGAAAGCGGGCCTCGCCGCCCGTGTCTCCCGCATAGGGGATGCCCTTGAACGTGAAAATACCGTTGCGGTTGGCGCCGCGGACCTTGCCGGCCGTGGTCTCCGCGACGGCGCTGGAATCGGATACCGTCAGGATGGCTTTTCGGGAAGCGGCGTTGCCCGAAATCCCGGCCGCCTGCGCGGGGATGGAAAGGGCAACGCCGGATGCGGCAAGCGCCGCCGCGCCCGTCAGAATCTCACGCCGTCCAACACCGGTTTTCGTGTTCTGGGTCATACTTGTGTCTCCTGATTCTATAATCTATCACGGCTGGGGGACAGTCCCTATCGGTAAAGACGGTGACGGCAAAAAGCCCCGAACTCTCGCTCGGGG
>CAMAVI010000169.1 GCA_945861625.1 Candidatus Sulfopaludibacter sp. SbA3 | reverse complement strand
CCGGGCGTGCGTGCTTTCCACCATCTTCATCTCCCCCAACTCCCCTCGCGTCAAAAACACTGCCTCAATTTCCCGTTACGTCCCCCTCATGCCCCGCGCCACTGCCTTCCTTGACCGTCAAGCCAGCCCTTACCGACGGATTAGGGCCGTTGTCAATGCCAGTGCTAACGGGGCCGCGCTCGTGTATGATAAGCAACGGAGGTTCGCGTGAAATCAATCTTTTGGGCTGCCGTGGGAATGTGTGCCGGAACGGTCTTTGCGGCCGATTCGATTACTTTTCACAAGAACGTCGAACCGATCCTGCAAAAGAACTGTCAGTCCTGCCACCGGCCCGGCCAGATCGCGCCGATGTCGTTGCTGACCTACCAGGGCACGCGCCCGTGGGCCAAGGCGATGAAGGCCGCCGTCGTCAGCCGCAAGATGCCGCCGTGGTTTGCCGATCCCAAGTACGGCCATTTCTCGAACGACCGTGCTCTGCCCCAGAGCGACATCAACACCATCGTCGCGTGGGCCGACGGCGGGGCGCCGGAAGGGAATGCCACGGACGCGCCGCGTCCCATCGCCTGGCCGGCCGATGGCTGGCTGGTCCAGCCGGATTACGTGGTGAAAGGGCCGACGTACAAGGTCCCGGCGAAGGGCGTCCTGGCCGAGGTCGTCGTTCCCAGCGGACTGAGCAAGGACACCTGGATCACCTCGCTCGAGATCAAGCCCAGCGCCTATAAAGTGGCCCATCACATCTGCGTGAGCTTCATCGCGCACAAGCCGGATGTGAAGTACGGCGTCCCCGTCTGGGTGGACGAGCAGCGCGACGAGACCGGCAGCGCGTTGCCCAGAGCCAAGGGCGTCAGGAACGAATTGCCCGGAGTGCCCGGCGTGGCGAAAGACGAGCGCGCGCTCATCGGCACCAGATTCAACCCCCGCGGTGTCGAAGGCTGTTACGTACCGGGCCATCAGGTCATGGACTATCGCGCGTTCCACGCGGCTAAACTGGTCCCGGCCAACACCGACATCGTTTTCCAGTTACACTACTCCGCCGCCGGCACGCCAATGACGGACAAACCGGAAGTTGGTTTCACCATCGCCAAGGAACCGCCGCAGCGCCGTTACATCTCCTATAACTCGCAGCCGTCGGTGGGTACCGACAGCTCGGTCTTCCGTATTCCGCCCAACGACCCGAACTGGCAGAGCCCTCCGGCCGAGATCTTTTTCAATGAGGACGTGCAACTGGTGTCGATGATGCCGCACATGCACGAGCGCGGCAAGGACATGACCTACAACCTCGAGTATCCGACCGGGGAGAAGCAGATTATCCTGAAGGTGCCTCGCTACGACTTCAACTGGCAGCTCGGCTACGAGACCGACGTCAAGGTGCGCAAGGGCAGCAAGATGACCGTGGACGCGCACTTTGACAATTCGCCCAACAACAAGTCCAACCCCGACGCCAGCCGGCCTGTGTATTACGGAGACCAGACCGGGGAAGAGATGATGGCGCCGTTTTTTGGCGTGGTCGTCGAGATGAAGCAGGACCCCGAAAAGGTGATCACCGTGAAGGGCGGCCGGGGCAGGGGCGGCCCGTAGTCTTTTGGATTTGGCGGGGCTTGACTTGGGAACTGCCATTCGAACCGGACGGGGGAAAACCGGCTGGAGCTCAACTAGCCGCAATCCGTAAGTCGCGACGGTAGCCCGCCCCGCGGCGGTACCTTCGAGGTTATCGAAGCGCTCCACCGCGCTCCCGTAGTGTCCAAAAATTTAATTCGTCGACAAGATCAGGCACGGACACGCTTAGAACTCCTCGGACTCCAGATGTCCCCTAACCAGATCAATGGTGTGGTCCGCAAAAATTCAGTCCGAATAGCGGGGAGGCACGGAAGCTCCTGTAAAATATGGAGTTACTGACGTTTATTCGGTTGTTCCTCACGTCTCCCCCTACCGTGAAATGCGGACTGCGGCCCACCATACTCCCAAATGCAACCAGGACATGCACCAGCAAAGCCGCCGAGTCGGCCTCGCTATCGGGTTCGATGGTCGATACGATTTCACCGGTGAGGCCATGCATGCCTTCTGGGGCCAATGGTTCGGGCCAGCCCGTTTCGCGCGTTCGCCATCTCACGCCGGCCGCGTGGGCTGCGCGGTTGGCCTAGCTCGAAAAGAGGCGGGCTGTCCAGGTGGGATGGTTTGACGGTTACCCTTCTTCAATCGCGCCATCCGAGGTCGATTCCCTTACCCACGCGCTTCGCCTCCGCTGGATTGTCAATCTTCGTTATTTTAGCGCTTATGGGGCGGCCCGGATCATCAGGAAAACACGGTCCCCTTTGACCGACGTTTCGCGGATAATTTTATAGCCACGTAATGCGCTGGCTATTTCAGGCCCAAGATAGGTCTCCCTCATCTGAACAGCCCAGGCGCGGCTTGGGGCAAGCTGCGAAATCGTCTGTGAATAGTCACCGCCGATCAGGCGAGAGGCATCCAGGTAATAGAAGAGAGGGGTGAAGTACCATTTCCGCTGAGGGACGACGATGACATCGCCCGGTTCTATTTGGCTATTTATCACCGTCGCGATTGTCTGATAATCGATCGGGCTGGACGGAAATGCACGGAAGTACAGACAGGTCGCCACGAGAAAACCAGCAAGGGCTATTATCAGCGGAAAGAACACAACTGTTCGTCCCGAAAAACTGTGGACGCCAGCCGCTATCAACACCAGCAGATACGGCACAAACACCAACAAAGCGCGGCTCACAACGATAGGTTGTAATACGGACACGAGAAACACCAGCGAAACCGGCACAATCGCCAGGACCGTTATCGGCGCGAAGAGCGATCGCGCCAGAGGAACCCATTTATCCAGCCGGCTTCGCAACGCGGACAGGCGAGGCCCGGCAAATTTGGTGATGGCTAGTGCGGCAAGGACCGCAAATGGAAAAACGGCGAGCAGTACCAGCGGACGGGTTCCTGGACGGAGAGTCAGACCGGCCATAATGACCGACATACCCAGAGCCGCTGTAAGAAGCGGCCCGCTAAGTGGCGACTCCGTGTCACGCGGCGTTGGAAGAGTCGATTGAACGGTCAACCCACGCACGAGCAAGATAATCGAAAGTATGGTGGCCGTCGTAAGGAACCAGTTCGGGAATGCACGTTGCGGGATGGACCAACTGTCTGCTTCGGTGAGATATCCGAAAGCCAGGAATCTCTGAATCGCATCCCATGAAATCGGTCCGCCCGAGCCGGCCTCTCCATGTGTCAAAAACGCCTGTGTAACCGTATAACCGCCAAGAACGATGGCAAATGACTGTAAATACAATAGCCGTCGCATGCCCGCCGGAGCGGCTTGGAAGTGAAGAAGAACAATCAATATTTGCCCGAAGGTCAGGAACCAGAAAAACCACTCCGTCGATAAACCGGCCAGAATCGAGCAGACATATGCAGCCTCCCAGATTGCGGAACGGCGAGGGGCGCGAAAGATCTCGAACAGAAGCCATGTGGAGGCGAGCCCAACAAAACACTCCGGGACGTACATCCGGGCCATTTGACTCCAATAGATATGAAACCCGTGTACGGCAAGAAAGACCGACGCGATCAGGCCGGTGGCCCGGCAGTATATGAGAGAGCCAATCCGGAAAATAACTGGGATGGAGAGGATTCCAAGGATCGCTGATGGCAGGCGGAGTGTCGCCGGACTTGTCCCAAAAAGTTCCGTCCACCCAAACATGGCGAGATAGTAACCAACGGGGTGAGGCTCCCGGTAATAATGCCATGAAAGGAGAGTCGAAACATCCATCCGGGGTGGTGGTTCTGAGATATCCGCAGGCAAAGGAATACCGGGGATCAGTACTGTCCGGCTATAAGTGGAACAGGCTCAGCTGGTTAGAAAATGAGCCCGATTTTTCTCCGGTAGGTTGTAGCTGAAGAGCCCGTAGAATGGGCACTCGCTCGAAAATGGTGACACTGACAACCTGTAGGATTTGGTAGAGGCT
>CAMAVI010000168.1 GCA_945861625.1 Candidatus Sulfopaludibacter sp. SbA3 | reverse complement strand
TGGCGCCGGCCCCAGCGGCGTCCACAGGGATAGGCTGAGCGGAATGCTCTGCCCTTGGAAGGGTTCGGAGACCGATTGGGCCACGTGCGCCGCAGAAGGCAGCGGCTCCCAAGGCGTTACATGATTCTTCGGTTCCGGTGGCGCGGATTGTGCCACCGCATAACCAGACAGAAAGGAAAGAAAAACAACGAAGGAAAAAACTTTAATGATTTTCACGCAGGCGTAGCCTTGTCGCGGACCGCGATTGGAAATTATAACAAGAAACGGCTGGCGGGCAGCGCCGGCGAGATACCGCCGGCAAACTCCATGGTTAAGCCGCGCACTCGCCGCGCCCGAGTTGCAGGCTGTAGCTGACGTCGTCGCCCCAGTCGCGGAACATCTCCGGGTTGTCCATGGGCGGCTTGGTCAGATCCGCGGTGAGTTGCCGGAAAGTTTCCACTTTGTGGCGCAGAACGTAGGCGCGGAAGGTCTCCCCTTCCACGCGGTTCTGCTTGTAATGTTCGAGGATGCGCTTGACGGCGACGGGCGCGAGGCGCGCCGGGATGCTCTGCACCGCCACACCGAACTGTTCCATGGTGCCGCCCAACAGCATCAGGTAGTACGGAACCTCGTGCTTCACGCCATCCGGGCCGTCGATCTTGCGCGCGTTGCCGTAGAAACCGAAGTCGCCGATCCAATGCTGGCCGCAGGAATTGGGGCAGCCGCTGGCATTGATGCGCAGCTTGCGGACCAGCGTGTCTGTCTCACCCGCCATGGCGGCGGCAAGGGCCACGCCGAGTCCCATGGTCTTGGTGAGACCCAGGTTGCAACTGTAAGCGCCGGGGCAAGTGATGAGATCGCTGATTTCGTCGGCGCAGCCTCCCGCGAGATCCAATCTCGTGAGAGCGCCAAACACGCGCTTCAGTGCGCCATCCGGAACCCAGCCAAAAATCACATTCTGGATCATGGAAAAGCGCAGGAAGCCGTCGCCGGCCTGATCGGCGATGTCAGCCAGGCCCCGCATCTGATCGCCGGTCAGGTTGCCCTGCGGCGTGGTTACGGTAACGATCGAATAGCCCTTCTGCTTTTGCGCGCGCACGTTGGTCTTTTTCCACTCGGCAAAGTCGGGTGACGAGGGCTCCCACACGGGAAGCAGTTCGCCCGAAGCCAGCGGAGGCCGCTGGGCTTTGAAGCCGCCGAAATTTTCCGGGACCTCATCGGGCATGGCGATGCCGCCGTTCTTCAAAATGTCCTGGTAGTTTTCTTCGATGGTGTCGCGCAGCCATTCGAAGCCGCGCTCACGCAAGACGAACTTGAGCCGCGCCTTGTTCTTGTTCTTACGATTCCCGTGCACGTTGAACACGCGGATCACGGCTTCAATGCGCCGCACCAGATCCTCGGCGGGAACGAACTCGTGCAGAACTTTCGATTCGGTGGGCAGAGGTCCCAGGCCTCCCGCGACGGTCATGCGGAATCCCTTGACACCCTCGCGGATCACCGCGCGCAGGCCGACATCGTTGATCGCCGTGGCGATGCAATCTTCCGGGCACCCCGCAAACGCGATCTTGAATTTGCGCGGCAAGCTATCGGTAAGTTCCTTGTGCAGAAACGCAAACGCCACGCGGCGCGCGTAAGGCTGCACGTCAAACGGTTCTTCGGGATGAATGCCCGCCAGCGGACAGGCGGTGACGTTGCGCACCGTGTTGTAGCAGGCTTCGCGCGTGGTCAAGCGTACGTCGGCCAGAGTCTGCAAGAGATCCGCAACGCGCCCCAGCGGCACAAAGTGATACTGAATGTTCTGGCGAGTGGTGAGATGCCCCTTACCGCCCGCGAATTCGTCGGCCACCCTGGCCATTTGGCGCATCTGGTCCGCCGTCAGCAATCCACCCGGCACTTTCGTGCGGATCATGTGGACGCCTTCCTGGCGCTGGCTGTAGACGCCGCGGCGCAGGCGATGCGGGCGCAATTCGTCGTCCGTTAACTGCCCAGCAAGGCGCGCGGCGGCCTGGGAACGGAACAGCTCGATATCTTCGCGAACGACTCTATCGTATTCCTGTTCCAGGAGTTGCTGCTCAGTGGTTACATCAGCAGTGGCCATATATCTATATCCCTATAGAGATTACCATACTTGCGCGGGGATTGCTACCGAAAGTCCGCTTCCATCGTCAACAATAACACATGGTATATTGTCGATGACGATGCGCGAGGCCCGCCGATGGCAGACTGTCTGCAACGGCGGTGGAAGGAAGTAACTCACATGGCCCTCGATCTCCAACAGGAACGCCAACAGGCTCACGCGCTGCTCGATCTGCTGCCGGCCGAGAAGCTCGGCGCGGTTCGCAATCTGCTCGAAGTGATGATCGAAGCCGATGGCGACGAAGAGGAACTGACCGAGGAAGACCGCCGCGCCCTGCGCGCCTCCGATGAGTACTTCCGCAACGGTGGCCAGGGCATTCCCTTCGAGCAGGTTGTCGCCGATCTTGGCTTCACCATGGAGCAGGTTCGCGGGGCTCGTCCAAAAAATGAACCGTGAAGAAGATTCACTTCGAGCCTGAGGTCCCGGCCCAGGTCCGCGCTATCCCGCAGCACATCGCCATGACGATTCTCGCAGCCATCCACCGTTATGCCGAAACCGGTGCGGGCCGCGTCAAGCCGCTCTCCGGCGAGTTTGAAGGCTTTCTTCGCCTCCGTGTTGGCGATCAACGCGTCTTCTTCAAGGAGACCAACGACGACATCACCATCCATCGCATTGCCGACCGCCGCGAGGCTTACCGCTGATGGGCTACGAAGCCAAGAAGAGACACCTATCGGTATGTGAACTGGAAAACCACCAGCCACCCAAGACACTTGACATGTACCTGGCCCCGAAGAAGTCGAGGCCGGTTTCAGCGTCGCGTTCTTTGGAGGTGAACTGTTGACCGTGTTCCAGAAGACCCTACCTGCAAAATTCTGGGATCTGTCCACCACGAAGCTGCGGGAGTGCCTTCACGAAGGTGGTTTGCCCAGCATTAGAAATCCGCCAGCTTCCACTTGGACTTTCAACTAAGTAATCGTTTCCCGCAGAACGAACTCGCAGAGGCCAAGATATTTCCAAGAGATGCGTCACCGTTTCTGGCGGCGTGGCTATGAGCCGACTCAGGGAGGCAACTGTTCCTGCTCTTAGATTCAGGACCTGTGCAGGCCTGTTGTATGCGTCGGAAAGGTCAGCACCAGCGACGTAAACGACGCAGGAAGATCCAATCCATCCCATCCCATGTTGCCAGTCCCCTCCCGACATTCTCTCCGACAAATCCTGAAGCGTGTTTCCCGCAGCATCGGTCAGCGCTGGAGATGCTTCGAAGTTTAATAGTATCTGCTTGCCGTCCGGGGACCAGTGGGGATCGTTAGCCGCAGCAACACCGTATTGGTTTACGTTTAGCGTAGCCTTCAGAACAGCAACACCCCTTGTACTCACGTTCATTCTGGCAAAGGGGCCAGCGGTTTCCACGGCATCGCCTCTACGTTGCGCATGGATCGCAAATACGATCACTTTTCCATCGGGGGAGAAAGAAGGATCGGAATACCCTTCGGGTCGGGTGGTTGAAGTATATTGATACGGTCCTTTCGAAAGCCGTCCAACCTTGCGGTTGGACACACTAAGCGAATACAGATCGCCGCCGACAACGCCGTGATTTAAGGGTGTAAATACAACGGATTCGCCGTCGGGTGTGACCGTGAAGTTCCCGATCGGGGGATCTGTGCGAAAAGACATTAGTGTCTTTCCATCAGCCGTTGCGAGGTAGAATACACCTTCCTTGCTGTATGCGACGGCCGGGCGTTCACCCTGCCAAGCTCCGCAACTCAATAGAGCGAAGCTCAACGCCACGCATGCCCGGCGCGTGTCAACGACTTTGAGACACTCCGGAACGGAGATTAGTGAGTATTTTCGTCTGAGTTGAGGGGTTTGTTGATCCAGACCTCCTTGGGAAGTGGCAGCGGGGTTGGGGGCCGGCGGACGAAGCGGTCGGGGTGTGCCGCGT
>CAMAVI010000167.1 GCA_945861625.1 Candidatus Sulfopaludibacter sp. SbA3 | reverse complement strand
GCTGGCCGCCACCAGACGGCGGGCGTGTTCGTCCAGATGCGGCCACATGCCAGCAAAGTACTGAGCAAGTTGGGCATCGGTGTCCATCTCCAACGTGATATCACATCAAGATGGTAGATGTAAAGGTTATTTATTTACGATGCCTTAGTACGCCTGCAACGTCTTGCTTGCGACCATCACCGCGCGCCTGCAAGCCCTGGGATTGCTGTACGATCCGAAATTCGATTGCGTGCCGCCGGGTCATTCGGTGTATCAACCGAAGCTGACTTACAAAAGTCCGCACAGCTTGGCGCTTCAATATGTGCGTCCCAACGCAAGCGTTCTGGACCTAGGCTGCGCGGGCGGCTATATGGCGCGCGTGCTCCACGAGGAGAAGAATTGCTCGGTCACCGGCGTCGACGCGTTCCCGGCGGATGCAGCGGGAATGACACGCTTCCTGCTGCACGATCTGAATGCCGGACCGCCCCCGGTCCCCGTGGAGAAGTTCGACCACATCTTGATGCTCGATGTTGTGGAACACCTGGTGCAACCCGAGCGATTCCTGGAACAACTGCGGCAAGCGCTGGCGCTCAATCCGGAAGCCGAGCTGATCCTAAGTACCGGCAACGTGGGTTTCTTCGTCACGCGGCTGATGCTTCTGGCCGGCCAGTTCAACTATGGAAAGCGCGGGATCCTGGACCTGACGCACACGCGCCTGTTCACGTTCGCGTCTCTGCGGCGCGCCTTGGAACAATCCGGCTTCGCGATCACGGAGATCGGCGGCGTCCCCGGGCCGTTCCCGCTGGCGCTGGGAGACAATCTCTTTGCACGCGCCCTCACGCGGATCAACTCCGCACTGATCTTTCTTTCGCGCGGCTTGTTTTCCTACCAGATCATGGTCCGCGCCCGCGCGCTGCCGACGCTCGAAACTCTACTCGACCGCGCCGAAATTCACTCCGCTTTCCGCCTGAGTCTTCTGGAACTCGGCTCCCACGTGGGAGAATCGCAATCCGTGCCTAAAACGACACACCCCGCGGAAGCAGGCGGTGTTCGTGAGCCTGTCGTTCCAGTTCCTCACGAAAATCAGGATGCGCGAGTGAAATGAGCGCTTTCGCGCGCTCCGCCACGCACTTCCCCTTCAAGTTGATCATGCCGTACTCGGTGACCACATACATCACGTCCGAGCGCGGCGTCGTCACAATGTTGCCCGGCGTGAGATTGAGCACGATGCGGCTGCGCCGCTCTCCGCGCTTTTCGTAAGTCGACGCAAGGCAGATAAACGATTTGCCTCCCTTCGACGCGTAAGCGCCGCGCACGAATTGCAGTTGGCCTCCGGTGCCGCTGATGTGGCGGTGGCCATCGGATTCCGACGCCGCCTGGCCCTGCAAGTCGATCTGCGTGGTGTTGTTGATGGACACCACTTTCTCATTCTGCATGATGATGTGCGGCGAGTTCGTGTAATCCACCTGATGGCAGTAGAAGTCCGGGTTGCGGTTGCCGGTGGCGTACAGCGCGCGCGAGCCCAAGGCAAACGTATAAATCACCTTGCCAGGATCCAGCGTCTTGCGCGATCCGGTTACGCGGCCCGAACAGTACAGCAAGCCGAGGCCGTCGGTCAGCATCTCCGTGTGAATTCCCAAGTCTTGCACTCCGCTTTCGAGCAGCAGCGAGCACACGGCGTTGGGCATGCCGCCGATCCCGATTTGTAGGCAGGCGCCATCCTCCACCTCCGCGGCAATGCGCGCGGCCACGGCGCGGTCAATCGCGTTGGGCTCAGGATTGGGCAACTCCACGCAGGGCTGGTCGTCGCCTTCGATCATGTAATCGACCTCGCGTACATGAACGCCGTTATCTTTGCCGAAGGTGTAGGGCACCTGTGAGTTGACTTCGACGATGACCAGCTTGGCGCGGTCGATCACCGCTCTCTGCCATACGTTGGCCGGGCCGAAGTTGAAATAGCCGCCGTCGTCCATGGGGCACGTCTTGAGGATGACGATGTCCACGGGATCGAGAAAGCGCCGGTAGTAGTCGGGCACCTCGCCCAGATTGAGGGGCGCGTAGTGGCAGCGTCCGGCGTCGTGCATCTTGCGGTCATAGCCGGAAAAGTGCCAACTGAACATGTGGAAGTGCTTGCCGCCGGGGTCTTGCTCCAGAACGGCACGCGGCCGCATGCTCAAACAGGAACGGATCTTGACGTTCTCAAGGTGTTCCTGGCGGGCGGCCAGAGCCCGGTCGAACATGTCGGGCTGGCAGTTGGCGACGCCGTAATCCAGCCACATGCCGGACTGCACCAGGCCCGCGGCCTGCTCCGCGGAAATTGTTTCGGCCATCATGAGTTACGAGTGAGTGGCGGCGGAGCCCTTTCGAAAATCAATACCATGCGCCTCGGGGCCAAGTCCAATGACCAACGCGCCCACCAGCAGCGCGACGCCCGCCAATCCGCCCATCGCCTGGGCGTACGTGAAGTGTTCGCCGAGCTGCGCTTCCAGATACGGCACGATCCCCGCGCACAGCATGCCGAGCTGATACGCGAAGCCGGGCATAAAGCCGCGCAGATGGCCGGGGACGAGCTCATTAAGATGCGCCGGCAGCACGCCCCAGGCTCCCTGGACACAGAACTGCATCAGAAAACCGCCGGCGATCAGCGACGCCGTGCCGGGAGCCGCCACCCACAACGGAATCATCAGCACGGCGGCGAGCACCGCGCCGATCATCGCTTTCCGGCGTCCGAAGCGGTCCGAGCAATAGCCGATCACCAGACCGCCGAGGATCGCGCCCACCATGGACACCATGGTCGTTTGCGCCGTGAGCTGCTGCGAGAATTTCCGCTGCTGCAGCAGGAACGTGGGATACAAGTCCTGCGTCCCGTGAGAAATGAAGCCCATCACGGTCAGCAACAACACCAGATAGAGAAAGCGCCGCCAGACGGCGGGCAGCGACCGCACGTAGGTGCGCCAGTCCGTACGGTTCTCGTGCCAGGCCGCGGACTCCTTCACCCGCAGCAGCACAAAAATGGAGAGCAGCGCGGGCAAGCCGCCGATAAAGAACATGACGCGCCACGCATAGTCGGGATTCGTCCTCTGCATCGCGGGGTACACGGTGAGGAACGCCAGCGCGGCCAAAAGATTCCCCAGCGAGTAACCCTGGTGGAGCAGTCCGGAGATCACTCCTCGCCAGCGCGGAGAAATGGACTCCAGGGCCAGCGAGGCGCTCACGCCCCACTGCCCGCCCATGCCGATGCCGAACAGCATCCGCAAAATCAGGAAGGTTCGAAACGTGGGGGCGAGGCCCGAGAGCGCCGACACCACGGCGTAAAAGACGATATTGATGGTCATGGGGAGCCGTCTTCCGAAACGGTCCGCCATCACGCCGAAGATCAGCGCGCCGATGGGCCGCATGGCCAGCGTGAGCGTGAGGGTGAGCGCGACTTCGGGACGCGACTTGCCGAAAGCCTTCCCGATATCGGCGATCAGAAACGTGAGGACGAAGAAGTCGAAGGCGTCGAAGGTCCAGCCCAGAAAGCCCGCCAGGACCGCGTTGCGCTGATCCCGCCTCTGGGTGCCGATGTCGACTTCAGCCGAGGATGCCATGCCCGTTATCCATAACGCGACCCATGAGGCTGTAGTATAGCGCGGGGGGATCGGGGGCTTTTCTGCCGTAAGCGAGTGGCTTTAAAGTGTTGGAGGCGCGGATCGGAGTCGAACCGACGAATAAAGGTTTTGCAGACCTCTGCCTTACCACTTGGCTACCGCGCCGGATCACGCATCGCTCTTGCTAAGCGCCACTCCAGTCGGGCCCTTGCATCCGTCCCGTGCGGCATGCTCGCATAGAGGCTATGGCGTCATTTACATTTACGGCTAGTGACTTGGCACTGATTGCAGCCACATTTCTCGGCCCTGTATTCGCGATTCAAGTACAGAAGTTTCTTGAGAAGCGCCAGGGCGACAGAGCTAGACGGGATAGGATCTTCAAGACCCTGATGTCGACACGGACCGCAGTTCTTTCACTTGCGCACGTCGAAGCACTGAATATGATCAACATCGAGTTCCCCGTCAAGGAATTCAAGAAGGCCCTAATCCGTCGGTAAGGGCTGGCTTGACGGTCAAGGAAGGCAGTGGCGCGGGGCATGAGGGGGACGTAACGGGAAATTGAGGCAGTGTTTTTGACGCGAGGGGAGTTGGGGGAGATGAAGATGGTGGAAAGCACGCACGCCCGGA
>CAMAVI010000166.1 GCA_945861625.1 Candidatus Sulfopaludibacter sp. SbA3 | reverse complement strand
CGAGCAGCGGTCCCTGCTCCAGCAACTTGGCATCAGCCTGCCCGAGCATCTCCAGTTCAATCGCAAATGTAGTGTAGACTCGGCGATCGCCTGAACCAATTCTCAATGACTTACGTCAGTTTTACCCGTTTTGTGACGAACTTGGGCTAAGGGTGTTCGCGATCAGATCGGCAAGCGCAACACACCGACGGTGCTGAACGCCATATTTTTCCCCGCACAGTTTTGGGACGGCCGCGCGGCGACGCTCGAGGAGCAGACCAAGATGCCGATCTTGAACCCCATTGAGATGGGACAAAAGAGCCCCGAAGCTGTCATCGCGAAACTTTCCGCGATCCCGGAATATGTCGAAGCCTTCCAGCAAGTGTTCGGACATCCGGTGAATTGGCACGACATGGGACGCGCCATCGCCGCCTTTGAGCGCACCCGCATTTCAGGCGAGGCGCCTATTGACCGTTTCCTGCGCGGCAACGAAACCGCCTTGACACAGGCCCAGCGACGCAGTTGGTCGCTCTTCAATGGCAAAGCCCGCTGCAACAGTTGCCACGGTTTCAATCCGACCATGCCGCTGTTTAGCGACAACCGTTTTCACAATGTGGGTGTAGCCGCGCATAAGGCTGATTTCGCGCAGCTTGCCACGCGCGCGGGCAAGCCGATGGAGCCGGGCAAGCACTAGAAAACCTCGGCCGCGTTTTTGCTGACCGTTCCATATTGTGTTAACCTGCGCAGGGAGGGTATTGCAATGAAGATTTACCGGTTGTGCAGGCTGCTTGGAGTATTGTTCGTTTCTGTCATTCCGGGCCTTGTGATGCCAGCTGAAGCGGGCACCATACTTGATAATGGCGGGCCGAATACGACGAATGGTTTTTACATCCATGGCACCGATTCGACCGCCGATGACTTCACTCTTGGTAGCAATACAGGAATATGGGGCGTGGGCTTCTATTTCCAGAACTATAACGGAATCACCGGGTGGAACCTCGACATAAGCTACAACATTCGCGCTGATAGTAGCGGATCTCTGGGCTCTATCCTGGCGAGTGGCGTGGGGCAGAACCTGGTTGCTGTCGACTCCGGATTGCCTTGGTGCTGTGGTGGCGGCAATGCATACCTAGTAACGTTTAATCTTCAAAGCCCTTTCAACGCGACTGGCGGGACCACTTACTGGCTGGAACTTACGGGGGCGAGCGGCTCCGCGCCGGATGCATGGTGGGTTACGGCAAACGCGAATAGTACCCACACGGGTTACAGCAATTTTGGTGGTGGGTATCAGGACGTAGGTCAGCAGTTCGCATTCTTTTTGACCGACACGCCATTTGCCTCGGGCGTTCCCGAACCCAGCAGCTACGCTCTGGTTCTGGGCGGACTCAGCTTCCTGGGTTGCATGGCAGTGCGCCGACGCACGCTCTAGCCCTGCTCGGGCCCCTCGGCGACAACCCTACGCGCGCGGGCAAGCCGATGGAGCCGGGTAAACACTAGGCCGCTACTGCCGACGGTCTTCCAAATTTGTGATGCGGTTCTCATGCGAGTGCGCGATGCGCGCCATGAGTTCAACCGTCTGCGCGAGCGCCTCGTGCCGGTGGGCTATCCGGTCTAACCGCTCGTCAAAATCCATCAGCCCTTAGTATAGCGGAGGCTGGATTTGTCTCCTGGAAAAGCTCCTGGCCGCACCGTAATTGCCTATTCTTGCCGGTAATTGCCTATTCTTGCCGGTAATTGCCTATTCTTGAAAGACAGACATGTCCACCTTCAAAGCCGTGTACGCGACGCAGCAGGATGGGGAATTCGATGCGTCGATCCAGGATCTCGACCGCGCGTCACTCCCGCCCGGTGAAGTTCTGATCCGGGTCCACTATTCCGATCTCAACTACAAAGACGGCCTCGCCGTCACCGGACGCCCCGGCGTGATCCGCAAGTTCCCCATGGTTCTGGGGATCGATCTGGCCGGCGTGGTCGAGGAGTCCTCGTCTCCTGCATGGAAACCTGGGGATCAAGTGGTCGTCACCGGTCACGGGCTGTCGGAAACAGTGTGGGGCGGGTATTCGCAACTGGCGCGGTTCGACGCCGGTTACCTGGTACGCCTGCCGCAAGGGCTCACGCTGAAGCAGTCGATGGCCATCGGCACCGCCGGATTCACGGCCATGCAGTGCATCCTCGCGCTGGAGCGCCACGGGGTGACTCCAGCGTCCGGGGATGTGCTGGTCACTGGAGCGGCGGGCGGTGTCGGCAGCATTGCGGTAGCGGTTCTGGCCAAACTGGGTTACCGCGTGGCGGCGTCCACGGGCCGCCCGGAGCTGGGCGATTATCTGCGCTCGCTGGGAGCGACGACAATCGTGGACCGCGCGACGCTGGCCGCGCCCTCCAAACGCCCCATGGAATCCGAGCGCTGGGCGGGAGCCGTGGACACCGTCGGCGGCGATACGCTGGCCGCGATCATCCGTGCGCTTGTCCCGACAGGCAGCGTAGCGGCGTGCGGACTCGCGGGTGGATCGGCGCTCAACACTACTGTGTTCCCGTTCATCCTGCGCGGAGTGAGTCTTCTAGGAGTCAACTCCGTGTATTGCTCCCAAGCCGATCGCCTTCTGATCTGGGAACGCCTGACGCAAGACCTTTCCCTGTCGCTACTCGACAGCATGACGCAGGAATTTCCGCTCGCCGACGTCTTCGACCTGGGCGAAAAGATCATCGCGGGCGCCATCCGCGGGCGGACCATCATCCGTATACCGGAATAAAGTCACCACACTTTCACGCACTCCCGCCGATTGACACCGGTGCGGTCAGCGGAGAGGATAGCAGATGTGCCGTTATTCCCTACGAAGCTGAAGGAGAACCCGATGAGAGCCGTGAGTATCGTTGCCTTCCTGCCCGCCGTATTTGTTGTAGCCCCTTTGATTGCCAACGCCCAGACCAAAGCTCTTCCAGCCGTCACTGTACCGGCTTCCGCGATTGAAGACCGCCTGAGGCCACGCAAGCCCGGCGAGCTTCCCAATCTTCGCGTGGTCGACGCCGGCGGGCATAACGTGGGGGTCGGCGTGCTCTACCGGGCCGAGGGCGACAAGCAAACCGCCGCCTTGCACTACAAGGTGTCGGAAGTTTATCACGTGATCAAGGGCTCGGCGACGTTCGTGACCGGCGGTACGCTGGTCAATGCCAAGATCCGGGACGCCAGCAGCATGGAGGTCTCGAAGGAAGACGGTCCCGGCGCCAGCGGCACGGCGATCCAGGGCGGAGTGAACCATCAGCTCAAAGCGGGCGACGTCATCGTCATTCCCGCGGGCACGCCCCATTGGTTTAGCAAGATCGACGGATCAATCGCGTATCTGGCGATCCGGGTCGACCCCGGCCAAGTGGTTGCGCTTCAGTAAGCGGGTTCTGATCTCTCCGGCTAACCAGGAACCACCCGGTAGACGATCTGGGGCGCCTCCGGCGGCGGAACTTTCCAATCGCCCCAGTTTTTCTTGGCGCCTGGGATGTATTTTGCCGCCTTGGCCTTGATGGCGGCTTCCTGCTCGGCGGGGTCGGTCACCAGCACCAAGGTTCGGTCATACAACTGATCCCCTATTTTCAGCCGCACGTGGGGATCGCGGTAGACATTCTCATTCCACACTCTGCCATGCGGAAACTTGGGATACTCATTGCCCCGCTTCTGGTAGGTGGCTTCGACATAGAGCTGGCCGTTATTGGTCATGCAATACGTTGTCACGGAGAGAGGCAATAGATATTTGCTCTGGGTCTGAATCCTGATCTCGGGATACTGATCGACAAACGACCAGTCGCTGACGGGTGTGGTCACCAGGTCTCCCTTAAGCCACAAGCCCGGTATTCTACACGTCCAAGAATCGGCTGAGTGGTAGCACAACCTGGACTCGAAGCCCGTGACGCGCAGCACGGCAAGCACGGCGAGCAAGCCGATCAGTACAGATCCCCCTACCTTCGTCACTTTATTCACAACGCCCTCCCGGAATTGGACGAGACTTTTCTGCAATCGACGCAGAAACGGATACGGCTGAAATCGTATCACAGTGCGATGGGGCCTTCAAGACTTCCTGATTCGGTCCGCTTTCGCGTGCGGCTATCTTTAACTTGGGCGGCTTACCGACTAACCAGCCAAGTGGGATGCGCCGTAATTCAGGCACTAACCTGCCAACTGACGGTCGGTGAGTGTCCTTGAGAAATCCGAAGGCATCCTTAGTCGTCGCTAGAAGCAGCTTCGCTTCTTCGTCCCGCCCCACCGTATCATCCTGCCGTTTCGCATACCCGCCGTTTCGCATACCCGCTGTCGGTAGTAAGTCAATGTGTCCGGTTTTATTCACACGTGATCTGTCCGGTTTCGTCTATTCATCCCGTTGCACCTCTACGGCTGGCCGAAGGAGGTTTTCTGGTTTTGGTTCTTAATGA
>CAMAVI010000165.1 GCA_945861625.1 Candidatus Sulfopaludibacter sp. SbA3 | reverse complement strand
AACGATGCGGGTAAACCAAGTGGAGAACTTCGATTCGCCGTTGAATTTCGCCACATGTTGCCAGGCCTTGGACCAGGCATCCTGCATCGCGTCTTCGGCTTCGGTCACGTCCCGCAAAACCGAGGCCGCTAGCTTTTTGGTGGCATTGGAATTGCGCCGCATCAACTCCGTAAACGCGTCTGGGCAGCCCGTGCGCGCACGAGCGACTAATTCGTCCTCGCTCAAGCCTTCAAGAGCGCTCGCGGGGTGATTGTCTGTCATGGCTGGCTCCCTGTTGGCTCTTTGCGCGACAGCTGCAGACTGGTGCGGACAAAGGCCTCGTAGAGAGGACGGTCGCTGGAGCTCTCGTGCCGGAAGCTGCCTACCAATTCGCCCTTGTCCAGCAAGAACATTCCTGGCATTTGCTTGATATCTCCCGCAGGCTTGCCTGCTCCGTGTCTGTCGATTAACCCCGCCCGAATTCCCCGCCACCACACACGTGGCCCGGCCAACTGCCACCACGAACCCCGGTTGAGTCCAAACGCGTGATAGAGAACCTGATCCTCGTCTCGAATCCGGTCTAACGAGATTAGACCCAATACTCTTCACTTAAAACATTTTTGTGCTAATCTGTTCTAGAGCGCAGCCTCTCATGGAGGTCACTCATGAACGTCAAGCCGGTGGACTCGACCACATTGGTAGCGATTGGGTACGACGACACGCGCGCGATCCTACAACTGGAGTTTCGCAGTCACGCGATCTATCTTTACTTTGAAGTTCCGCGTTCGGTGTATGAAGCGTTGGTAAAGGCTCCTTCAAAGGGCAGGTACTTTAACGGGGCGATTCGCGGGCACTTTCCGCATTCCCTAGTCTCAGGAACAAGCTCAACGCAGGGCGGCGAATCCTAATGGCGCGAACGGTGGCATCGTTGCCCGCCGGTAGCCGGATCACCGACTACATTAGTTTGGGAGTAGTGGCCAAAGCCTTCCCGCCGGATAAGGTGCGCGCGGCGCTGGCTGCGACCGGGAAAGAGAGTGAGCGTCAGCGCGACCTGCCGGCGCATGTGGTGGTGTATTACGTCATCGCGTTGGCCCTGTACATGCAATGTTCGTATCGGGAAGTACTGCGTTGCCTGCTGGAAGGAATCCAGTGGTTGGCGGAACCGGCGGCGGGAATCAAGGTCGCGGGTAATTCGGGCATCTCACAGGCCCGAACCAGACTGGGCTGGGAACCGGTGCGACAACTACATGACGCGGTGGTAAAGCCGATCGCCGTGGCGGACACCAAGGGCGCATGGTATCGCGGCTGGCGTCTGGTGAGCATTGATGGCAGCACGCTGGACATCGCCGATGAGAAAGGCAACGATGAAGCCTTTGGCCGTCCGGGATCCAGCCGCGGCAAAAGCGCCTATCCACAGATCCGCTTCGTGTCGCTGGTTGAGAACGGCACCCACGTCCTGTTTGGCAGCCGCATGGCCGACTACGCCACCAGCGAGGTGGCGCTGGCCAAAACCGTACTCCCCAGTCTGTGCGAGGGTATGCTCTGTCTAGCCGACCGCGGCTTTTTCGGATTCGAGATGTGGAAGCAGGCGGTGGCCACGGGGGCGGACTTGCTGTGGCGGGTCAGGAAAAACATTCGGCTGCCCTGCCAAAAACGCCTGCCGGACGGATCGTACCTGAGCCGCATTTATCCGTCGCAGCAGGACCAGCGGCGCGGGTCCAACGGAGTCGTCGTGCGGGTGACCGAATACCGGCTGGAAGGAATCGAAGGGGCCGAACCGTTGTATCGGCTGGCCACCACCATCCTGGACTACGAACTGGCTCCAGCCGCGGAACTGGCGGCGATCTATCACGACCGATGGGAAATCGAAACCGCGTTCGACGAACTGAAGACTCACTTGCGGGGTGCCCATATCGTCCTGCGCAGCAAGACGCCCGATCTGGTACGGCAAGAGTTCTATGGCCTGCTGATGGCCCATTTCGCTGTCCGCGGCCTGATGCATGAAGCGGCGCTCAACGCCGACGAGGACCCCGACCGGCTATCCTTTCTCCACGCCGTGCGCGTAGTCCGCCGCAAGATGGCCGCTTACGGCGCTATTCCCCCCTCGGGGCCGGAAAGAGTTTCATAACGCGGTGCTCGCGGAGATCCTCGACGAGTCTGTCGCCTCCAGCCGCAACCGCCGCAACCCCCGGGGCGTCAAGCGCAAAATGAGTAACTTCCCGTTGCGCCGAGGCTACAAGCGCTCGCCGCTCATCGACTTCTCTGCCGCCATCAGGATCGTTAAGTGACGAGTATTGCGTCTAGCCGCTTTGAGCGGCTCACAAAATAAAGCCCCCGGCTTTGCCGGGGGATAAGCGAAGCGTTACTCTTGACGATTGCCCAGTCCCTGGAAACCCTGGAGAAGCGGCGCGCCAGCCTGGCCGCTGAGATTGCCTCCTTGGGAGATCTGCGTGCAGGCTCGGTGACACCCACAACGGGCCGATGTGGCAAGCCCAACTGCCACTGCCATCAGCCCAATGATCCCGGCCACGGCCCCAACCTCCGCTTGACCTACAAGCTCAACGGCAAGACCGTGACCGTGTCCATGCCGGACCCAGCGGCGATTGGTAAGGCCGAACGAGAGATCGCCGAATTCCGAAAGCTGCAAGGCCTGCATAAGGAATTCGTGGAGGTCAACGCAAAGATCTGCCACTTGCGTCCAGCCCAGGCTGAACCTGGCACAGAGTCGCCAGAGGAAAAAAAACGGCCGCCGCGATCCACCAGGAAGTCAGGGAAGAAGTAGATCGGCTCCTGCGCATCATCTTTGCCGATCGCCGCCAGACCGGGCGGTTCGATTTGGAAGCGATCGAGATGGCGGTCCGCTCGGCCATGCATCAGGCCGGAGCCGCCGGGTTGGCTGAGCTCTTGCGGTTCGCCGCCCCGGCCGCCGATCAGCGGGCCATCCCGTGCTCGTGCGGCCAGCAGGCCCGCTACCAGGAGCTGCGCTCCAAGACTGTCCTCACTGCCGTGGGTAAGGTGAGAATCTCGCGCCCCTACTATCTGTGTCCGCACTGCCATCACGGCCAGTTCCCGGCCGATGCGGAACTGGATATCAGAGACACCGAGTCCTCTCCCGGAGTGCGCCGCATGGAGGCGGTCCTCGGTCAGGAGGCGCCCTTCGATCAGGGCCGGCAGCGGCTGAAACTGCTGGCCGGTCTGGAGGTGACGACTAAGGCCGTGGAACGTACGGCCGAGACGGTCGGAGCCGACATCGCCGCGCGCCAGCAGGCACAGATTGAGCGAGCCATGCAGTTGGATTTACCGATCATCGTCGGCGAGCCGATTCCGATCTTGTATGTCCAAATGGACGGTACCGGAGTGCCGGTGGTGAAAAAGGAAACCGTGGGCCGGGCGGGCAAGACCGCCGGCCAACCGGCCCATACTCGCGAGGCCAAGTTGGGCTGTGTGTTCACCCAAACGGCTTGCGACCAAGCAGGCTTCGCCGTCCGCGACCCCGATTCCACCACCTACGTGGGTGCGATTGAAACAGCGGAAGAATTCGGCAAGCGCCTCTATCTGGAAGCCTGGCAGCGCGGCTGGAGTCGCGCCCTCAAGAAAGTGGTGATGGGCGATGGATCGGTCTGGATCTGGAATCAGGCCGGTCTCTACTTCCCCGGCGCCATGCAGATCCTCGATCTCTATCATGCTCGTGAGCACCTGTGGGAGTTGGCTCGCAAGTTATTCCCGAACGATGCGGCCCAGCAGAACCGTTGGATGATGATCCATCAACACTGGCTCGACAACGGCAAAATCAAAAAACTGGTAACCTCCCTCCAGTCGATCCAGACATCGTCCGCCGAACTGTCCGAGAAGCTCAGCAACGAAGCGGAGTACTTTCGCCGCAACGCCAGGCGGATGCGCTATCCCAAATTCCGGCGCCTGCATCTGTTCGTGGGCACGGGCGTCATGGAAGCCGGTTGCAAAACCGTGGTCGGTTCCCGCTTCAAGCAATCGGGGATGTTCTGGAGCGTTCGCGGAGTCAACGCCGTTCTGGCCCTCCGTTGCTGCTACCTCAACGGTCGCTTCGAGGACTACTGGGATGCCCGTCAGGCGGCTTGACTCCCACTTTTATGTCGCACACCCCAGCCTCTTCGCTGCGGGACAAGGCTGCAAGTTGCCGCTCCACCAAATTCGCGAAGAGTTTTTGATAGAACTGGGAACCGTCGGGCTGGGCGTGCGAACTCAACGCTTGCGCACCCGGCGCTTCAACTCGGCCGCATCGACAATCACTTCCTCGTCTTCCGCAACAGGTGCCGCGTCAGGCGTTAGGCTGGGCTGGCTCGCATCTGGAGCCCCATACTCGGTTGCCAAGTGAAGAAGTAACTCGACCGCGGACGGGGAGGACGGATGATCACGGATAACCTTGGCGGCGTGGACCATGGTGGT
>CAMAVI010000164.1 GCA_945861625.1 Candidatus Sulfopaludibacter sp. SbA3 | reverse complement strand
GACGATTTCGCATTCATCTGGAACGCCGGGCTGTCGACGATGCCCAGGACCAGTGCCGAGAACCGGTAATTCTTCGCTTTTGCCGCCCGGGTAATCGAACGCACCATCGGCATGTCTGGATCTTCCATACCGCGGCCGACAGCATAGGTCAGCAACTTCTCGGTGACGACCTGCGCGAACCGATCGCCGTAGCGCAGTGTCACTTCACGCAAGCTCCCAACTCCTTCGAGTTTGGTGCCGTCGGCGATGACTCCCGTGGGATCGATCAACGCGCCTTCGTCGACTGTGCGCCATTTCCCTACGGCGTCGAAGTTCTCCAGAGCGATTCCCATCGGCTCAAAAATCTGGTGGCAAGAGGCGCACACCGGATTGGAGCGATGCGCTTCCAGCCGCTCGCGAAGCGTTGTGGGTGCGGCGTTCTTCTTCGCATCCAGATTGGTTTCCACCCCCGGCGGTGGATCCGGCGGACTGACGCCCAGGAACGTTTCCAGGAACCATTTCCCGCGCGCCACCGGAGAGGTGCGGGCCGCCTGCGACGTGATTGTCAGCAGGGCACCCTTTCCCAGAAGGCCGCGGCGCATGTCCAGTCCCGGCCCCAGCGCGACGCGCCGGAACTGCGGTCCGTAGATATTCGGAATTCCATAGTGCTTAGCCAGGCGTTCATTGGCGTAGGTGTAGTCCGCATCGAGTAGTTCGATAATGCTGCGATCTTCCTGCATGACGCTTCCAAAAAAGAGTTCGATCTCTTTCTTAAACGCTGACCTCAGGTTGTCGTCGAAATCTGGAAACAAGTCGATGACGGGCTCGCTGGCGTCCATCGCGCGCACACTCAGCCACTGGCCGGTGAAATTCTTCACGAATGCTTCGGCCCGCGGATCTGCAAGCATGCGGCGAACCTGTTTCTCCAGCGTTGCCGGGTCTCGAAGGCGACCTTGCGTGGCCAGGTCGATCAAATCGTTATCCGGGATGCTGCTCCAGAGGAAGAACGACAAACGGGATGCCAGTTCGCCCTGACTGACACGGTATGTGCCGTTCGCTGCCACCTGTGTGGGTTCCAGTTCAGACCGATACAAAAACTCCGGATCGACGAGGAGCCGCTGGAGAGCGGACTGAATGCCGCCGTCGAAAATTTTCGATTCATTCCGGCCTTCGGAATAGAACTTCATCAGCGTTGCCATATCGGATTCGCGGACGGGCCGGCGGAACGCCTTCTTTGCCAGAGTCGATACGATCTGGCGTGCACAGTCGTTTTCCTGCGACGCGTTTTGCGGCTGGCAGGTGAAGATCTTGCGGCGTGCGGGCGTATCCGTTGCCGGCACCCCGTCGAACGGGCCATTAATGAAGACCTGGCCGACGTGCGGATAGAACATGAACCCCGGAATCTCGCCCGGCGAAATCATGGTTCGTTCAAAGGGACGATTCAATTCGGTACCTGGCAAATCGTTGGTGGCCAGGAATGCCACGCCGATCGTGTGAAAGCCCGCACGGAGTGGAAATTTCGGGCTCGACCCGCCGTTTCCTGTGGTGTTGCCGATCTCGCGATCCCAGTCGAACAGGTACAGGCGCTCGCCATCGATGGTGAGTTCGAGTTTCTCATTGGTGATCGAGCCCAGGACTCGGGTGAAGTAACCCGTGACGCCCTTCACCGTGAAGGTGTACTCGCCGTCGGCGGGGAATTCATATTTGATCAGCATGCCGCCACGGGTTCCGAAGGGCAGTCCTTCGACGCGATGGTTCTGCGCCGTGTCGGCAGGCACATCAAACACCACCTGCTTGGCACCAGTCTCGCTGCCCATCGCCAGTCGGCTGATCTTGCCGGCAGCCGAGAGATAGGCTTCCATCAGCGCAGGCGAGAGAGTGAGGGTGCCGGCCATGTTGTCGAAGCCATGGCTGGAATCATCGGCAGGCAGGAACTTCGTGGCGTCCACTTCGAGTCCCAGGATGTCGCGAATCGCGTTCGTGTATTCCCCACGATTCAGCCGATGAAGGCCGGGCGCCGGCAGATGGGTTTCGGCGTGGCGGTCCAATTCACTTTCCAGCCAGACGATCAGCGAATCCATGCTCGCGCGTTCGGGCCGGCGGGAGTTTGTCGGTGGCATCAGCCCCGCGCGAAGTTTGCGGACAACCTTTTCCCAGACGTGTGCGTCCTCCCCGACTTTTGTAAGGTCCAGGTCGTCGAGTGTCAGACGCACCGCTGAATCGATCTTGGCCGTTTTAGCGCGCTGGCTGTGGCAGGCCCCACAGTATTGATCCAGGGCGGCGCGATGCGTGGCCGTGGCGGTAACGGCAGTGCTTCCAGTAGCGCGAGGCGTTTGTGGTCGAGGCGCTGCACTCTGCCCTGAAACCAGAACCGAAGAAAGGATTGTAACGGCGCTTATGGCAAGAACTTTTCTGTTCATAGGTTTTTATCCGGAATTGATTGTGGCATGAAGACTTAAGTATATTTTTGCATGACTAAATGTCAAGAAAACTGAACGGGAATAAAGAGATTAAGGATTGTTGCCGCGCGCAGCCGCGGCAAAATCCCGCTTGCACTAAATCCGCAGAGGCATCTGGAAGATTGGATTTTCAATTGATCCGGGGAGAGTCCAACGTCAAGGCGTGCGGTTCTTGGATAGTTGAAGAGGGGGATGGTGCGATGAAAGAGGGGGCCTTGAACGATTTCGCCGATGAATCGTTGCAGGAATGCGGTTCGAATTCCAGGCCGGGGCACACGTCGGGGAGAACGTCGGCGATGGAGAGGACGGCGGACGCTGGTGTGTGGGGCGATAGGTGAGCGTGGCCATCATGGAGAGTGACTCCGTTGAGACGGCAATGTCTGAACGAGTTGGAGAACCCCTGCCTGGCAAGAAGGACACCGTCGGGGAGTCCGGGCCGGGGCATCGGATTGGGCGAGCGGTGCAGGCACGGGCGCAGCGGGGGCGGCGGGCAGACAGGCAGGCAGGAGAGCCCGGGCGCGTTCGAGTTGAGTTCTTCGAGAAGGGCTCCAGATTCCGTAGTAGCGGACTTTGACCACGCCCCGTGGCAGGACATGCTGAAGGAAACGATCGAGGAACTCGTGAGCCGGAAGCGTGACGTGGCGGATCTGCTGCGTGCGATTGTCGCGGTAGCGGAACGAGACCTGGCCGTTGTCGATCGATTCCAGCCGGCTGTTGGCGATGGCGATGCGGAAGACGTAGCGGCCCAGATAGTCGAGGACCTTTTCACCACGTCCCGCCGGTTTCGAGTGAACGACCCATTTCTTCTTCCAGAGGGATGGGGACAATCCGCCGAGCAAGCCCGCCTTTTTCAATCCCGCACAGACTTTGGCACGGAAGATCACCGATAGTGCTTTGACGGGAACCAGGAAGCGGGGGTGTTTGGGATCGATCCATGAGCCGTCGGAGCAGAGACCGCCCCCGGTCACCAGCATATGGACGTGCGGATGCAGAAGCATGGCGCGAGTCCAGGTGTGGAGGACGGCGAGCGCGCCGATGCGCGCGCCCAGGAAACGGGGATCGTTGGCCAACTTCTGCAAGGCGTCCGCGGCGGATTTCATCAGCAGGCCGTAGAGGATCCTGGGGTGAGAGCGGGCCAGTGAGCGCAGTTCGCTGGGGAGGGTGAAGGTGACCAGAAAATAGGAACACCCCAGCAGATGGCGGCGCTGTTTTTCAATCCAGCGGTCGGTCTGACGCTGGTGACACTTCGGGCAGGAGCGGTTGCCGCAGGAGTGATACGAGAAGACTTTCTCGGAGCAGCGATCGCACTGATGAACGTGGCCTCCAAAGAACGGCGTGCGGCAGGCGGCGATATCCCGCAGAGCCCGCTTCTGGGCCGGGCTGAGAGAAACGCCGGACTGCCCGCGATACGCCGCGCCGTGGAGGCGCACAATATCGGCCACCTCCAACATGAAGACCCCGGGCTTAGAGGTCTTTCATGAGTTCTTTGAGTGGAACCGTCAGCGTCTCGCGGACCGGACCGGTCAGGTGCGTATAGCGCGCTGTTGTTGTGGGACTGCGATGACCCAGCGTGCCCTGAATCACACGCAGGTCCACGCCAACTTCCATCAGGTGCGTCGCGTAACTATGCCTCAGCGTGTGAATGTGCGCGCGTTTGGCTATACCGGTCTTCTTCCAGGCATGGTAGAAGGCGCTTTGCAAGCTCGTCCCCGTGATGGGCTCACCCGCTTGTCTCGGACGCGCCGACGGGAAAAGCCACTCCGGGGAGCGGTGCGTTTTCCAGAACTCGCGCAACCGCTGAAGCGTGGGTTCGGGCAATGCGACAAGGCGGTCCCGTCCTCCCTTGCCGTGAATGGTCAAAACCATTCGCTCGCTGTCGATATCGGCGACTCGAAGCCGCGCGCCTTCCATCAAACGCAGTCCACAACTGTAGATCGCCGTAAAACACGCACGGTAGACGGGCTTGTGGACTTCAGCCAAAAAGAGGCGGACTTCTTCACGGCTCAACACGACGGGCAATTTGTACTCGGGCGCCGGACGCGCC
>CAMAVI010000163.1 GCA_945861625.1 Candidatus Sulfopaludibacter sp. SbA3 | reverse complement strand
AAGCGCACGGCTCACGCCAGGTGACAGCCCAGTTCGACGGCGGAACGATGACGTCCGACGCCGGAGGCCTGCTGCTGCGGGAAGTGGACCGCAAGATGAATCTGCTGCCGCGGTTGGCCGCGTGCTTTCTGGACGGGCGCGATGCTGGGCGCGTGCAACACTCCGTCGGCGAGATGCTTTCGCAACGGGTGTCTGCGTTGGCGCTGGGCTACGAGGACTTGAACGATCACGAGCAGTTGCGTCAGGACCCGGTGCTGAAACTGCTGGCCGGACAAGCCGACATGGAGCAGCCGCTGGCGGGCAAGAGCACGCTGAACCGTTTGGAACTGGGGACCGGCGCCAACACGCGCTATAAGAAGATCACCTTCTGGAAGCAGTCCATCGACGAGTTTTTGGTGAACGTGTTCGTCGAAGCGCACGCGGCGGCTCCCGAACAGATCGTGCTCGATGTCGACACCACCGATGTGGCGCTGCATGGCAATCAAGAGAGCCGCTTCTTTCACGGCTACTACGATCACTACTGCTATCTGCCGCTGTACATATTCTGCGGCGAGCATCTGCTGTGCGCGCGCCTGCGCCCGGCCAACATCGACGGCGCGGCGGGAAGCCTGGAGGAGATCCGCCGCATCGTGGAACAACTGCGCACGCACTGGCCGGAAACCCGCATCATCCTGCGCGGCGATTCCGGCTTCTGCCGCGATGAGCTGCTGGATTGGTGCGAAACCAATCGCGTCGATTATGTTGTGGGCTTCGCCCGCAACCCGCGGCTGCAATCGCTCATCGGGGATGCCTTGCGTCAGGCCAGGCAGCAGTGGGAAGAAACGCACAAGCCCGCTCGCGTGTTTGTGGAGTTTCCCTATCAGACCGTGTCCGGTTCCTGGGCACGGGAACGGCGCGTGGTGGCCAAGGCCGAACACATCGAGGGCAAAGAGAATCCGCGCTTCGTGGTCACCTCTCTGGCCCCTGCCGATTGGCCCGCGCAGAAGCTATACGAAGAACTGTACTGCGCCCGTGGCGACATGGAGAATCGCATCAAGGAACAGTTCATGCTGTTTGCCGATCGCGTCAGCGCCGAGTCCATGCGCGCCAATCAGCTGCGTCTGTATCTGTCCGCCATGGCCTACGTGCTGGTGTGCGGCTTGCGCCGTTTGGGCTTGCAGGCTACCGAGTATATTTCCGCCGTCACGCGAACCGAAGAATGCCCCAGGCGGGCGGAGACTACCGGTAGCGGCACACCATCCGCTAACAGGTGCGAAGTGTGCGTGTGACGCAGCGAGTGGAGGCTTGCGCCCTTTGGTAATTTCAGTCGGCGGAACAGCAGGGATACGGCAGTTGAAACCGAATCGGGCATCAAAGGAGATCCATCCGGGTTGGAGAAAATCAGGTCGCCTCCCTGGTAGTCGGGCCCGAACTGCCGACGGAATTCGTCCTGGTGGCGCCGGTGCACCTCTAATGCTGTGAGCGCGGATTCAGGCAACTTGACCACCCGGGGCCTCTCCGACTTGGTCCCCTTGAACTCCAGGCCCTGCTTGGTCTGCGAAAGCGACCGAGCGAAAGTGGCGCGGCCGTCACGGACGTCCGCCCAGCGTAGCGCCAGTACTTCGCCGCGGCGCGCGCCAGTCCCAGCGCACACCTCTAGGAATATCGGCATGCACCAGGGCCCGGAAGCCGTCTCGAACACCATTTCCTGCTGGGCAGGTGTGAGTGCGATCCCGTAATGCTTCTTCACGCGGGGTGGCTCGCTGTTGGTCACTGGATTAGTGGAGATTAGCCCCCAGCGAATCGCCCGAGCAAACGCGCTGGAGAGTACACCTGCGATGTTCCGAACCGTTTTCGCGCTCAGCGGGCGCGGCGTCCGATCCTTGCGCGCGTGGCCGCCACACTTCAACAACCTGACCCATTCGCGGTGGAGGTGCAGCGGCGTGATCTCGATGATCGTCATGGACAGAAGATCCTGGTGGAGGTAGTCAGCCTGCTCGTGGTATCGCTCCACGGTCTTGGGCGCCAGGTTCTCGTCAACGTGCTGCGCGAAGAACTCGTTGAGGAGTTGGGAGAGTGTTGTCGGTGGCTTCGCCGCGACGCCCGCTCCCGCTTTTGCAAGTTCCAGCTTCTGCTGCTCCTCAACGCGGCGGCGCGCTTCCGCATCCTCGGCTTCGCGTTTCGTTGCAAATCCAGACTCAGAAATGCGACGACGATCGCTCCGGGATGAGCCGGGGAGGCTGAACATGTATCCCCACCTGATGGCTCCGGATCGATTTTTATGTTTGTAGGCTGGCATCAGTTCAACACCATTACCTCTGTTTGTGGGCTAAGTCCAGTGCCAGATCGCATTCCGCAGGTGCGCTCCCACTCCTCGTACGCGTGGCGCGTGATAATCCAACGCCGTCCAACGCGCACGCCCGGAATGATCCCTTGCTCAAGCATCGTGTACACCGCGAGCCGCCCAATATCCAATCGCTGAGCGATCTCGGGCACCAAAAAGCGCCCGGAACCCGCCGTGTTAGGTCGGCTCGAAGCGGACTTTACGCGCGGGATAGACATGGTTATTTCTCCGCAGCAACCAGTGCCGGGTTGTATGGGTGATCGGGCTGTACACTGCCGCTTTCGCTGATCCACCGGTGCTCGGAGCCAGGTCCGGCCCCAACCGTCGTGAAACTGTCTGCAGCCGTTGTGGAGGCCGGCGGCTGGCCTGACGCAGGCGGCGCGAGCCGCTTCCGGCCTCGCGGCTGGCACAGCGCGCCTGAACGAAGCCGCCGCTCAAACTGTTCCTCATCTACACGGACGGTTCCGGCAATGCGGGCTGCGCAGTCCGCTGGAATCTTACCTTGCCTGATCCAGAGGTAGACCGCATCTGCGGAGACCCTGAACCTTTCGGTAATCTCTCTTACTTTTGCATATCTCGGCGTCATCGACACGACCTCGTATTTTCATCAAAACCTGTCTGCGCGGTAAGATGTCAAGGGCCAAGATGACGTAGGAAGGCGGTAGGAAAGGGTAGGAAGGGTAGGAAAATCAATCTTTGTGTGTCTTGGGAGGCTTTTTCTTTAGCTGAGTGGCCCCGCTTAGAACATCTTCGATTCGCTGGGACATCACGGACTCCTGCTTTAATCGGTCGTTGCGCCAATCCTGAAATTCGGAAGTGTGCACGCGCGCCGAATACTTGATGTCAGCCAATGTGGTACCAGGATGTGCCACGATGAACGCCTGGAGGCGCTCTTCCCGACTGAGAGGTTCCGATCCAACTTCAGCGTGTTCAGTTTCTCCACCCACAGCCTCCCCAAGGTCGGGAAGCAGCGGGGGCCAAGGCTGGGACCCGCCGGCGCCCGCGGGAGTTTCCGCTGTCTGCAAGCCCTGGGAAATCCGGATTTTCCGATCGTCAAACCGCTCGACATTGCGCCCGAGAGTAGATTCGTCCGGTCTGCCAGCTTCAGGCGCACCGACCTCCGCTGCCGCGGTCGTATCTTGTGCTTGTGCGTACATCTTCCCCCGCCAATATGACCGACGGCCTGCCAGCCAGCCATCTAAGAATTGAGCTTTGAAGCGGGCTGTCACCCTAAAATCCCCGATGCTCTCAACCAACTCAGCACCAGGAATGCGTTCAGTCACCGGGGAGTTTGTTATAGCGCCTTCAGCGTAGGAATCTGGTATGAGCCGCACAGGGTGGCGGGTCCTCTTGCTGGGATCTGCAATCCAACCAAAGTGACGTGCAGCTTCAAACACTTGTGCTGGAATTCTCTCGTCAAGATCCGTCTCGATGAGTTTCTTTCCGGCTTTCACCTCATCGGTAGCGAAAATATCGTAAGCCTCTTGAATGCATTCGAGAGGGCCTAAACGTTTTTCACGCCGCTTCGCGCCTAGTAGATAAAGACCCTCCAGGACGGTGGGAGACCAATTTTCAGGTAGAGTTTTCATCGATCGGGCCTCGCTCAATCAGCAACCATTTCGTCGAAGTGGATTGCGAAAACCAGGACGCGAATTGCGGGATCCGCGACGTGGGCGTCATCCACCACGAGGTTTCTGGATTGCGCTCCCATCTTGCCTCCATTTGTGGGGGGCGACGTCTGGTCAAGCAGATTACGGACGCAGCACTCTCGTCGAACTCCGTAGTGAGTTCTGGACGAAGGATCCGAGGCAATCTGATATAGATAGATACCCAATACGGATCTCCTTTCTGGCGCTTTGGCACCCCAACATATCACGCGCAAGCGATGATTTGTGTCGTCACCGTTAACAGATTTCTCCCGGCGTCGTCCCTTGGCCTGACGGGAAACAAGCCGAAGCCTTGTGGTCGTTGGAGCATTGGTCGGACTTGCCAAGCCGCCGCCAAGATCGGATGCTAGCAGTCTGTGGCAGAAGTCCAAAAACTTGAGCCTGCCTGAAATGCACCGGGAGAGTCCGGAAATTCAAAACGGAGTTTACGGGACGCGGTGAATTCAGTCCACACCGCCCAGCATGCCGTCCAGGCGATCCGTACAAGCAAAAAGG
>CAMAVI010000162.1 GCA_945861625.1 Candidatus Sulfopaludibacter sp. SbA3 | reverse complement strand
CCCAGCATCGCGCCCGTCCAGAAAGCACGCGGCCAACCGCGGCAGCAGATTCATCTTGCGGTCCACTTCCCGCAGCAGCAGGCCTCCGGCGTCGGACGTCATCGTTCCGCCGTCGAACTGGGCTGTCACCTGGCGTGAGCCGTGCGCTTGGAATGCGAACTGGATTTGGCTACACTCTGTCATAGTAGAAAGCCTCTTCTTCTTGGCCGTAACTGTTGTCTGGAAACTCAGTTATGCCAGAATCGGAGGCTTTTTGCTATAGCGTTGGTGAGATATGCGGGTTAGCGTCATCATCCTGACCGCGTCACTGGGCGCGGGCGTAGCGTTGGCCGAATTTGGTGGCTCGTATCTGGTTCCTCTGGATCATGAGGCGATCCAGTACTCCAAGGCTCCGGTGGACGATCCGATTGCACGGCTGGGACGCAGAATTGCGCAAGGCGAGGTCAAATTCGAATTTGAGAACAACGGGATGGGCCACTTGCGTTCGCTGCTGAAGAACCTCGGCGTCAGTATCGATTCGCAGGTTCTGGTGTTTTCGAAAACGAGTTTTCAAGGGCCGCTCATTTCTCCGCGCTCCCTTTATTTTGGCGACAACGTCTCGGTGGGGTGGGTGCGTGGCGGCGGTCTTGGAGATTGTGCGCGACACAAAGCCGCGTCTGCCGGAATACTGGCGTTAAGCCCGGCTCAGGATTTCCTGCACTTCCGAATCGGTGACTTGGCGGAAATCAGTGTACCATTCGCCCACGGCGAAGAACGGCTGCGGGGTGGCCAGGCAAACGCACTCGTCGGCTTCCTTTCTGAATCGGCCGCATGCCTGGGCAGACGCCACGGGCACCGCGACAATTACCTTCTGGGGACGTGCGGCGCGCACATGACGGACGGCCGCGAGCATTGTAGATCCGGTCGCCAGTCCATCATCAATCAGAATTACGGTGCGGCCCGCGAGAGCGGGCGCTGGACGGTTACCCCGGTATAGCTCCTCGCGCCGCTCCAGTTCCTTTGATTCGCGAGCCACGACTGCTTCAATATCGGAATCTGAAATGCGAAGCTGTTCAATCAAGGCGTGATCCAGAATCCGCGTGGTTCCCGCCAACGCACCCATAGCCAGCTCTGGTTGCCATGGGACGCCGAGTTTGCGGACGATGACGATGTCCAGCGGGGCGCTTAGTTTTTCCGCTACAGGGAGTCCAATGGGGAGTCCGCCGCGGGGTAGAGCAAGAATGATAGGGTTCGCGCCGAGGTCGTGGCGGGCAAGCTCCCCCGCCAATAAACGCCCTGCTTCCGTGCGATCTCGAAACGGCAGATGAAGCACTAGGCCTTGCGTTCGAACAGATTGAACGGCTCGAAGCTGCCGTTCAAGAGCGACTTCGTATCCTGGAATCCGAGCCAGCCGGAAATCATTGTCGCGTAGACTTTGCGGAAATCAGTGGTGTAAATCAGGTTGTCACCCGCGTCGAGCTTGGTGAGGTTTGGCGGCGTGCCATAGTGGCCGCCCTTCACGTCCTTGCCCACCACAAACATCAAGTTGGCCGTGCCGTGGTCGGTGCCCAGGTTGACGTTCTCCGGCACGCGTCGGCCGAATTCGGAGAACACCATGACCACCACGTCGTCGGCGCGCCCGATTCGTTCCAGATCCTTCATAAAGGCCAGCACCGCGTCGGAAGCATAGGTTAGCAAGCGCTTGTGCGTGTCGCCTTGGAACACGTGCGTATCGAAAGCGTTGTTGCGATAGGACGTGTAATACAGGCGCGTGGGCATGCCCGAATCGATGAGCGCGGCCACTTTGGGCAGATCCAGCCCGTTGATGCCGTAATCGATGGGCGACTTATACTTGCTCCACGCCTGCCGCACCAGCGCCGAGGCGTCTTTCGCGCTTTGTGCCGTTTCGAGCAGGAAGCGGCGCGACGGGTTGCCGGTCTTTGGAGCGCTCGCCACGGTGTCCAGAACTTCGCGCTCAGCGAAGAACTTCTCTTGTGAGAATTTCTCCGGATCGTCAAACACGACAGGGACATGCTTGTGACTCCGCACGGCCAGCGACTGGCGGGCTCCGATGTTGACCAGGTAGTTGGACGGGGCCGTGGGAGCCATGGCATCGGCCAGGCGGCCTACCCATCCGTACTCTTCACCGCTGTTGGGCGCGGCGGTGTGCCAGTAAGCCATGGACGTGAAGTGCGAGAACGAAGGATTCTCGTAACCGCAGCCATGGACGATGGCGAGTTTGCCATCCTTGAAGAGGCGCTCGAATCCGGCCATGCCTCCACTGAAGCCGAAGTGGTTGTCGATGGGCAGCACGCTCTTCTTGGGAATTCCCAGGTGGGGCCGGTGGCGGTAATAGGCGTCGTCGCCAAAGGGCACCAGCGTATTCAGGCCGTCATTGCCGCCGGAGAGCTCCAGCACAACTAGGATTTTGCCTTGCGCCTGGCCCTTCGCGGCGAGCGCCGCTGCCGCCTGCCCGAATACGGGGACCGAAAGCTTCGCGCCCGCGGCCACGCTCACGCCGTACATGCCGGCGCGCAGCAAGTCCCGCCTGCTGGATCGGGAAAACGAAAAACGGTTGGTCTTCATTGGCTTGCTCATGGGGGTCAACTCCTTCTAGGCGAGCTGATACTCGGGCTGGCTCATGATCAGATGCAGGAGCAGCCGCAGCGGTTCCTCTAGATAGCTCTGGGCTATGGCGACGTTGCTCGTCCCGAGCTGTTTGTCCAGAAAAGCCAACAGCTTCTTGCGGGATTCGTCATCCGGCGGAACACGCATGAAGCGGTGAATCAGATAGTCGACCACCTGCGCCGTATCCTTCAGTTTTGCGTCGGTCACCATGCGCGACAGGTTGACTTGCGCGATTTCGCGGGGAATCGGTTTCACCTTCTCGATGGCCAACTGCGAGCCACGGAAACTGCCGTAACGCGTATTGAACTCTTCATCGCGGTCGGCGTTCTTGTTGGACTCGGCCATCCCCTCCTTGGATTCGTCCATGGTGGCCGTGGTGATGTCCATGCCCTGACGAATACGATCGGCGACGCGGCGGACCTCGCCGCTGCCGGTGAAGCGGTCCGGCGGCAGGAAGCTGATATCGGGGAACAAAACATCGCGCCCGAAGTTGCCGCGCTCCAGCAGCAGGCCTGGTGTGATCCAGCTTTGTCCACCCGCCCAGCCCGCGACTGTCGGCGGGAAGAATAACTGTTGTCCCAAAGCCGTCGTTGCGAGATTGAAGTCCGGAACGCCGGGGACATGTTTCAAGCCAAGCTTCCGGTACGTCGTCACAGCGAACTGGACCGGGCTCTTGATCTGCGTGCCGACGGAAGCCTCGCTGTAGAAATCGCGCGACAGAAAGATCTTTTCGAGCAGCGGTGTAATTTCATATTTGTTCTGGCGCAGCACGGCGCCGAGCTGCTTCTGCAGTTCCGGAGAGAGATCCTGACGCACAAAGTTGCGGTAGATCTTGCCCGCGATGTAATCCGCCGTCACCGGCTGCTGCATGATGATGTCGATGACGTCCACGCCATCGAAGCGGCCGGTTTTTCCAAGCACGGTTTTTTCGCCATCGTCGTGCTGGTCTTTGTTGACCACGAACTTCAGATCCACGTAGTTCCAGCCGGTGAAGGCGCGCGCGGCTTCGCGGATATCTTTCTCCGTGTAGTTGCCCACGCCCATGGTGAAGAGTTCCATGATTTCGCGGGCAAAATTTTCATTCGATGCGCCTTTGACGTTGACGCCGGCATCCAGGAATGAAAGCATGGCCGGGCTCTGCGCCACCGCCACTGTCAAGTCTCTGAAGTTGCCCAGGCCCTTGGTCTGGAAGATTTCCAGTTCGCCGAGAAGCTTGCGATAATCGCGCACCTTGGCTTCATTCGACGCGAAATGGCCGTGCCAGAAGAGCGCCATCTTTTCCTGTAACGGACGAGGGCTGGCCACCATACGGTCGGCCCACCAGTAGGCGACACGATTCGTTTCGAGAACGCTGGCGCGCAACCAGTAAAAAAACTTGTCGACAACCGGTTGCAGGCGACGGTTCCCCGTGGGTTTCACTTTAATGCCCAACGCTTCGCCCTTCGCCTTGGCCAGATCCGTCACTGCGGGCCGCGTCGGCGGAAAAGGTTCGATCCCGGGGTCATGAATTCCGGAATGGTCAAAAGGGGGTAACTGGACAGCAGTAGCGCCTTCAAAACGCACCAGGCGGGCGACGGCCTGCGCTGGGGTCAGCTTTGCCAACGCTTCAATCTCTTCAGGAGTACCGCCCAATCCCGCGCGTTCCAGTAGATGCGCCGCCATATCGTAGTTCCAGTCGGCGGCTCCGATCGGCGTCAGATCGTTCTGCCAGGCGGCGGGCCCGGCAGTTTGCGCCATGACTGGATTCAATGAAAAAACAGTGATTGCGATCGTTATTAGGAGTGCGCGAGATATCCCAGGCATGTTCGGAATCCTTCCGGTCTTGCTACGGGAATTTTCTCATAAATTCCGCGGCAGTGCGTCCCCGGGCGTTCCCAACCCTGGCCGTTGCAGAGCCGGCCGGGCGGGGGGCATCCGGGTCCGCTGCTTATTGGCCGGACGCACATCTGCCTAATCCGATTGTTCTCCTGATCCAATTGTTCTAGCGATGGCGGGCTATGCCACCCCCTAGCAGTCTGTGGCAGAAGTCCAAAAACTTGAGCCTGCCTGAAATGCACCGGGAGAGTCCGGAAATTCAAAACGGAGTTTACGGGACGCGGTGAATTCAGTCCACACCGCCCAGCATGCCGTCCAGGCGATCCGTACAAGCAAAA
>CAMAVI010000161.1 GCA_945861625.1 Candidatus Sulfopaludibacter sp. SbA3 | reverse complement strand
GGTCGCCCTCCGGGCTCCCTCTGCTGCCCCGGAACCGTTCGTCTCTCTTGTTTCATCTGCCATTACTTTCAGTCTCCTTGGATCTTGCTCAGATTCCCTAATCTGTGTCCAAGAAAACCGGGTCCCCTATACATTCGGCGTCACGGACCCATTATGACGATGTGCTTCTTGTGCGGAAATGAAATCCCGTGGCTGCGGTCGACGGTGGACCGGCAATACTGCTGTGCGGAGCACCGTAAGGAAGCCCGCATGGCTTCGGCGAACGTAATGCGGGAAGAGGAAGACGAACAAGAATTATGGTCCGTCGTAAAATCCCGCAAGAAGGGGTCCTCTAAGTCTGGCCCGAATTCCCAAACCGCTTCTGTCTTCGCTTTTCTTGCTCTGGCTGCGCTCCTTGTAGCTATGATCATGCTGCCCATGAATAGTAAGAATGGTGGCGCGGCGGGCGCTTTCCCATCCGGTTCCCCGGATCACGGCGGCCGGCAAGGTCTGATCGCGAGGGCGGGAACAAGTTTGAGCGAGCTGGTTCGCAGCAACGCCCCGGTAACACTCCATCACGATTTCCGTTCCGGCATGGCGGAGTGGACCACGGCCGCCCTCCAAGCCGGCTCTAATGTGGACGATCCCCATGATTGGAAGATCCCCAATGCGCCCTCGGTGGTGCCTCCGGGAAGTCTGCGGCTGTGGAATCGATCGGTTTCCCTGCGCAACTATCAGATGGAATTTGAAGGGCAGATTGAGAAGCGCAGCCTAAGCTGGGCCTTCCGCGCCAGCAACGCCGCCAATTACTACGCCGCCAAGATTGTCATCACGAAACCGGGTCCGTTGCCGAACGCCGGCTTGATCCACTACGCCATGTTAAATGGCCGTGAGACGGACCGCGTACAGTTACCGCTACCGGTGACGTTGGAGCGCGGAGGCAAGTATATGGTGCGCGTCTCCGTCCAGGACGATCGTTTCGTGACTTATCTCAACGGCCAAGCCGTCAGCTCGTGGACCGACAAGCGGCTCGCTCGCGGCGGAGTTGGATTCTTCTCCGATGATGATGGCGAGCAGCGCGTGTCCTGGGTGAATCTCTCCGAGCGCGACAGCATCATGGGACGCATGCTCTCCCACTTCTCACTGTTTACCTTGCCGCAGGCGCTCTTTGTTCTGCCGCCGGCGCCGGGCGGCGTGGCTGAGCCGTTACAGTAGTCCGGTCCGCGCCAGAAGGGCGTTGGGATCGGGATCTCTTCCCATGAAGTTCCTGTAGAGCACGGCAGGATCATCGCTGTCGCCTTTTGCCAAAATCTTCTCCCGGAAGTCGCGGCCCACGTCGGGATTGAACACGCCATCCTTGTGGAAGCGGGTGAACGCATCGGCATCCAGGACCTCGGCCCACTTGTACGAGTAATAGCCCGCTCCGTAACCCACGGGGCTCGCAAACAGGTGCGTGAAACCCAGGATCATCGCGTAGTTTTCAGGTAACGGCGCGGGAGCGAACGCGGCTAGAATCGAACGCGCATACTGCACCGGATCGCCGGTTTCATCCCATTGGCGATGCAGCGCGAGATCGACGATGCCGAACCCGAGCTGGCGCATTTGCGCGTTGGCGGCACGGAATGTTCGGGCACGCTTCATCTTTTGAAAGAGATCATCGGGCAAGCGGGCGCCGGTCTGCCAGTGGCGCGCAAACGCATCCAGCGATTCGCGCTCCCAGCACCAGTTCTCCATGATCTGCGATGGCAGCTCCACAAAATCCCAGGCGACATTCGTGCCGGCCAGGCTCCGCACTTCCACCCGGCTGAGGAGGTGATGCAGCAGATGGCCGAATTCGTGGAACACGGTTTCGGCTTCCCGGTGCGTCAGGAGCGCCGGCGTTCCCTCCACCGGCGGCGTCAGGTTGCCGCAGATCAGGCCGAGGTGCGGATGGCCCTGCGCCGGGTTGCCCGTGAGGATCGAATCCATCCACGCGCCGCCGCGCTTGTTTTCGCGCGGGAACCAGTCGGTGTAGAACGAGCCAAGGTGCGCACCCGACTTGCGGTCGAAAATCGTGTAGCAAAGCACTTCCGCGTCCCAGCCGGGGACAGCCGGTTCCGGCTCCACGCGAATACCGAAGACACGCTCGAAGATACTGAACATGCCGTTGACCACGTTTTCCAGCGAAAAATACGGCCGCAGGGCTTCTTCGTCGAAATCGTAGAGCGCGGCGCGTTGCTTTTCGGCCCAGTAGCTCACGTCCCAAGGTTGCAGCGGGCGGCCCGCGAAGGTTTCGAGTTCGGCATTCTCTTCGCGGAAGCGGCGCTCCGTCTTGGCGCGCAAGTCTTCCAGGAATTTCTGCGCGACATCACCCCGATGGGCCATGCGGTCGTCGAGCACCAGGTCCGAGAAATCCCGGAAGCCCAACAGCCGCGCCTTCTCCTTGCGTAATTCCAAGATGCGCGCCATCAGCGGATGGTTGTCGCGCGGCTCCCCCGAAGCGCGAAGGTTGTAGGCGCGCCAAACTTGTTCGCGGATCGCCGCGCCGTCGAGGTATGTCATCAACGCCACGTAGCTGGGTCCGTGCAGCGTGAATCGCCACCCTGCTTTTTCCTTGGATTCGGCCGAAGCGCGCGCGGCCGCGATAGCGCTGGGGGGCAATCCCGCCAGATGCTTTTCATCGGCCAGAATCAATTCAAAAGCGTTAGTGGAATCCAACACATTTTCCGAAAACTTGGTGGTGGCTTCCGTCAGCGCGACATCGATCTCCCGCAGACGGGCTTTCCCTTCCGGGGGCAGTTCCGCGCCATGGCGCTTAAACGAATCGATCGTCTTGCTCAGATATCGCTTCATCGCGCCGGTGAGCGATTTCGCTTCGCCGGTGGCCGCGTAGCGCTGAATCGCTTTCCACAACCCCGCGTTCAAAGGGAGGCCGGAATAAAACGCGCTGACCTTTGGCTGCACGGCGTTGAACGCCGCGCGCAGTTCCGGTGTGGTGGCCACGCTTTCCAGGTGGCGAACCACGTTCATGGCGTATTCCAGGCGCTCCGTCATGGTGTCGAGCGCGTGGAGGGGCCGATTGCCGGCGATGGTTTCGTCTAGGCGCTTGGCGCAGTTGGCCAGAAGCTCGTCGATGGCGGGCTCGGCCTGCGCGGCCTCGATACGGTCGAACGGGACCCGGAATTGAGTTTCAAGAAGTGGATTCATGAGTCAGTAACTTCAGCGTACCAGCGCTCAGGATCAGGCCGAACGAGATCATGGCTCCAGCCCACGGCAGCCACTCATTGTGGAGGACGCCCCAGCATGCCAATCCCCCTGCCACGAATTCCAAAACGCCGAGAGCACGTAAGTACCAGCGGCGGGCTCTCAAGAACAAGGCCGCCAGCAAAACCAGGGCACATGCCACAAGCGACCACTTGGCCATGCTCGGCATGCGGATCGCCTGTATCGCGGCGGGCGTGGTCTCGCTCAAGGGTAACGGCAATAAGCGGAGGATCGCCAGATTCTCCGCTACATCGAAAGCCGCCGCCGCTAATGCAATCCCCGCGACTCCGAGCGCCACCCAGTGCCGCCGCCGCATGGCCCACGCGATCACAAGAGAAATCGCCGCATACGTCGCGATGAACGCGAAATCGATGTATTGCTTGATGCGCATGACCTCACGATCCGCGCTGGGGCTGTCACTCAGAATCGCGTCGAGTTCATCAATGCCGCGGGCAGTCTGCAGCGCGATCCCGGGGTCGGCGATCCCGCGCACGGGCTGCGAGGCGTTGGTGAAGGAGGGTTTGCCGGCCATCACCGCCAGGATCACCACACATACCACCGCCAGGACTTGCGAGAGCCGCTCCGCGCTCATGTTACGCGAGCGCTCGCGCGGCGTCCTGCGCGAAGTAGCTCAGGATCACATCGGCGCCGGCGCGCCGGATCGAGGTCAACGATTCCATCATGGCGCGGTCCAAATCGAGCCACCCGTTGCGCGCCGCCGCGTGAATCATACTGAACTCGCCCGATACCTGATACGCCCCGATGGGCACATCGAAGCGATCGCGCGCCTGGCGGATCAGGTCCAGATACGGCATCGCGGGCTTGACCATCAGCATGTCGGCGCCTTCTTCCAGATCCAGCCGCATTTCTTCCATGGCCTCGCGGCCATTCGCAGGGTCCATCTGGTAACTCCGGCGGTCGCCGAACTGCGGCGTGGATTCTGCCGCCTCGCGGAACGGCCCGTAAAAGACAGACGCGAACTTGGCGGCATACGCAAAAATGGGCGTATTCTGAAATCCGGCGGAGTCGAGCGCCTTGCGGATAGCGCCCACGCGGCCGTCCATCATGTCGGAGGGCGCCACCATGTCGGCTCCGGCGCGCGCGTGCGAAACCGCAGCTTTCGCCAGCCAATCCAGCGTGGCATCGTTGTCGATCTCATGTCCGACGACCTTCCCGCAGTGCCCGTGGCTGGTGTATTCGCAGTTGCACACGTCGGTCATGACGATCAAATCGGGAAGGGCCTGCTTGATCGCGCGCACCGCACGCTGCGTAATGCCGCTGTCGGCGTAGGCTTCCGACGCTTTCTCATCTTTGCTGTCGGGAATGCCGAACAAAATCACTCCGCCGACGCCCAGCGCGTGGGTCTTTTCACACTCGCGGACCAGTTCGTCGATCGAGAGCTGTGCGTTGCCCGGCATGGAGCTGATCGGCCTGCGCACGCCTTCGCCCGGGCACACAAACAGCGGCAGCACGAATTGCGACGGCTCCAGATGGGTTTCCCGCACCAGGCGCCGCATGGACTCGGAGACGCGCAAACGGCGTTTGCGATGGACCGGA
>CAMAVI010000160.1 GCA_945861625.1 Candidatus Sulfopaludibacter sp. SbA3 | reverse complement strand
TCTACTGTTCAGTTAGTTAGCGGGAATCCCTCGGACCATAACCGGACAGCAGTGGGCCGGACCATAAGGTCCGGCCATTTCTTATTTTTTATGGAGGATATTATGAGACTATTTCTCTTGCTGAGCATGGCTCTGGGTGTGCTGGCTGTGCTGGCCCAACCGGCCACGGTAGGTCCGGAAACGGTTGTGCTGACGGTTCATGGCCGAAAGTATACGAAGGCTGAGTTTGAGGAAATCGCCAAACAGCAAAACAGCGATCCGAAGGTAGTTGCAGAGAGGCTTTCGACTGCGAACGGATTCGCCCGGGTCGAGGCCTTGGCAGAAGAGGCGCGGCGAAGAAAGCTGGACAAAAATCCCGAGGTGCAGGCAAAGCTTGCCATGTACACGGGCTCACTGCTGAACCAGGCGTTGTTTAACGACATATTGGCGGAGATTACAAAGGACGAATCCATCGCCCGCAAGCGCTACGAAACGAGTCAAAGCATCGCTGAAGAACGCCGTTTACGGCAGATTCTGCTTCGCTGCACGGATTCAAAACCGGTTGCGGGGAAGCTCACGCCGGAAGAAGCGCTGCGGAAAGCGGAAGAAATCCGGGCGAAGATACTGGCGGGAGCCAAGTTTGACGAAATGGCGAGGACCTATTCGGTCGATGAACGTACGAAGGCGAAGGGTGGCGACATGGACCTGGTTCGCAAAGCCGTGTTGACCCAGGAATTTGGCGAAGTGGCATTCCAATTGAAGACAGGGGAAGTTAGCAAGCCGGTGAAATCGACTTACGGGTACCATTTGATTTTGGTGGAAAAGATTGTTCCGCCGGAATTTGGGTCCGTCCGAAAGTCGTTGGAATATGAGATCGCGAGGGAGCGAATCCAGGCGATTGTGGTTAGTGGGATCCAATTGAATCCGGACTATTTCGGCAAGTAAGCTGGGTCCCAAATCGTCCGAGGGCGTCCGGACGAATCGTCCCCGCTTTCCCCCCAGACCTTGCACGGATAGGTTGAATGCGCTTAACCCTTATTGACGGCGATGAGGAGGAACTCTATGGCAAGGAACCGTTCGCTACCACACGGAAGAATTACGGAGCGCGTGCGTGGCCCGCTTTCATTCGATCTGGCCTTCATCGTTGCTTGCGCACCATACCTAAGTATGCGGCAACTCCAACTAAAGACCAAGCCTGTTCTGAACCTATTCATGCGGTCAAAGAACTAGCGAACCGCTGAACACAGTAAGACCTCGCGCGCAGGAGGCTGAAGGCCTGTGCCCAACGGTCTCAGTCTGATTTCTGGCCTTCAACTGGGAAAGGAGGCGGTGTGACGAAGGACTGAAGTTCTTGCGAACCACGACGTGATTCGGAATTGGCCCTGTAGGCTACCTTCCCGGGGAAGCTGGGGCGATGTTCAAAACATCAACATAGATTGGAGTGGTCTGATAGTTGCCGGTCCATCGGCGAAGAATCCCCATCAAACTTATCCGTCTGCCGATCAGTCTCCGGGCTTTCGATTCGAGGCTCTTGTCCATAGGGAAAAACAGCCGGGGGCGTTTCGTCGACCCACACTGGACATCAGCCAGTTCTGGTCTCTCGGGCGTGCAGGCCAAGTTGACTTGAACGGGAAACTCGAGCGCCCAGTAGCTGATTTTCACGTCCGTCTTCGGATAGGCGCCGTAGCCTGGAGGTCCGTATCCATGCACGATTTTCAGAATTCCGACTAAATCAATTGGTTGGTCAGCGGGCTCTATAGTAACTTGCGCTCCGGCCGTCAAGCCGTAGCCGAGAGATATCAGCGTAAGGAGTATTAGCCAATTCGACACCTTCATTCAACTGGCCGTCCAACGGGCGAAACCCCTAGATGGCCACGAAACGCTACGCCCCCAGCGCCCCGCGCTGTCTTGCGATGCGCTGATCGTGGTCTTTGGCGAAGCGCTCGACGCCGGCGAGGATCGAAGCCGGATCGAGGTGCGCTTCCTCGATGACTTCCTTTTCCAGGCCGCTGGTGAGCCAATCGTTGCCCCAATCGGACGTGAGCGAGTATTCGTCGGTCAGCGGGCCCAGGTTCTTCACCGGCCATACGCGGCGCGTGCCGGTGCTGATCACCATGGTGTTGAAATAGGCGTCCGGAGGCAGCACGGAATTGCGGTAGGCCTCGGGCTGGCGGTCGAAGAGATCCTCGCTGATGGCCGCGATGATCTTCACGTTGATGCCTGCCTTTTCGAGCGTGGGAATTTGGTTCACTAGGTTCACAGTGGAACTCGATCCTTGTGAAATCACATAGCCATGGCGAGGGCCCGGCGCGAAGTCGCGAATCACGTAGAGACCTTTCGCGGCGGCCTTGAGATCCGTATCGGCGAATTTACTGCGGTCGGCCACGGGGAAATCCGGACGCGCCACTTCGATGCTGATGATGCCGACGCGCGGCTCGCGGGCGGCGATCTCGGCGGCGGCGAAATAGCCCGGCGCGACGTCGTTGTAGTCCCAGAAATTAAGGTGAATCGTGTGGCCGCGCGGGAACAGCTTCCACACCTGCGTGGCGAAAATGCCGAAGTGGGTGCGGCCGTCGGCGGCGGTTTCCGGCCCGGAATGCCCTGCCAGAATGTGCAATACGCCCATGCGGAACTTGCTGTCCTGACCCTGTTGGCTCCACACGCGGGCAGGCGTGTACATCAGAGGCGTGAACGCGCCATAAGTCCCGCTCAGCGCCCACACGCCGGAGAATTTATTCGGATCGACGCTGGCGCTTTGGCTGATGAGTCCAATCGCGGTGGAGACGTTGCCGGCTTCCTGAATCGCCGCCTTGATGCGCGTGCCCAACGGATTCTTTTCCGGATCGTAGTGGCCCCACAGGCTGCCGTGTTCGACGTTGATGGATTCGGAAAGATCCGCCGCCAGCGTGAGGAAGCGATTGTCCGTCACGTAGTTCATCCACTTGATGATTTCCGAGATCGCGCGGCGGGTTCCCATGACCTCGCCGGGCTTGCGGAACAGCACGATGGCGGCCTGTTTCTGCGCGTTGTTCACCCGGTTCTTAACGGTGACGGTCTGCGGTTCTACAGGAAGGTTGGCGACGCGTAGGCGGTCGTCCAGGAACGGATCCGTCTTAACGTCGAAGTGCAGCGGAGTCTCGTCCTTGACGGAATCTCCGAGGGCCACCAGCCGGTCGGCCAGCCAGTCGCCGATGCCGTTGCGGTCGAGCAGCGACATGACGATGTCGATGTTGGTCTTGAACTGGATCAGGCGGTCGCGTTCGTCTTTCGCCGGGCCGTTGCGGATGCCCTGGAACTCCACGCCGTAGTGATCCTCAAACGTCTTCGCCAGAGCGACGAAGTAATCCGAGTTCATTTTCTGCGCGTACGGATGGCTGGCGTAGCTCACCAACTGTTGTACCTGTCCCGCGATCTTGCCATTCGTGGCGCGCGGCCAATAACCCTTGGTGGTCTTGCCGATGAGGATCATGGGCCGGCGGTCGGCCTGGTCCCATTCTTCCATCGTCTTCAGCGCGGCGACGACCTGCTCGTAGTCGTTGCCGTCGGCAATGGTGAACACGTTCCACCCGTAAGAGGTCCACTGATCGGCGAGGTTGTAAGCCGTGAACTTGCTGTCGATGACGCCGCCCAAAAGAATATCGTCGATACCGGCGTTGTTATCGGAGAGCAGAACCCGCAGGCGCTTGCCGACTTTCATGGCCAGCGCTTGTGTCTTGAGTTCCTGCGCGTGGCCCTCGGTCATGGCGAACTCGCCTTCGAGAGCGAAGATCTTGGGCGAGCTGGGCGCGCCGATGAAATCCCAGAAGGCGGCCTTCCCTGCCGCGGTCGCAATGCCGACTCCGGAGGGTCCGCCGTTCACGTCATTGGTGATGTCGATGGTTTCGATGTGACCCGGGAGTGCTCGGATGCCGCGCGCCTGGGCCTGCGCAAACAACGGATGATCCTCGAGTCCGTTCTCCTGCAAGATGGTCTTCATCGGCGCAGCGCCGCGGCGGAATCCGACGCAGTCGATGGGCAGCATGGCGACGTGGGGATCGACGTAATAGCGCTTGTCGCCCGTGGCTTTGAACTTACGCTCCAGGGCCTGGCCCATGATCATCCACAGCGCATAGCAGGTGGGCGCGCAGTGGCCGCCCGCGAGCATGAACTTGTCGCTGAAGGGATGCTTGGGCCGCCGGTAATCGTAGCGCATGCCGCCCAATTCGGGTCCAACCAAATGCGTGGCGATATTGTAGGCCGTGTATGCCAAAGGGCCACCGAAGTGCCCGGTCTGCGCATAGTTGCCGAGCAACGTCAGGGTCATACACGTCATGAAGCCGATATCTTCCAGGTATTCCCGGTCAAACGGCGCGTTCAAGGGGTGGACCGGGGACAACAAAGGATTGGAACTCAAAGAAGCTAACCTCTCCGCTTGGGTTTTGGACAACCCCTCTATGATACCTTCATTGCGAGAGAAGAAAGGGTGGCGGACTACTTCTTTTTTGAGCCCCGTTCGTCCGGCGCCGGGGTACCTTCCGGCGCGCCGCTATCCACCCATTTGACGAGGATGTCGATTTCCGCCTGCGTCAATCCGTCGCGGCCGGTCAGGAGCGGATAGTGGGGATTGCCGACCGCGGGAGGCATCTTCTTGCTGGCGACAACTGTTTTGATTTGCTGCGCCCAGGGACGGGTAGTGGCGTAGGTCAGAAACGACATGGGAGCCATCTGGCCGGGTGCGCGACATAGAAGTTGAGATCAAGCGGCACGACGGGTCTCCCAGTAATCTTCAAACCTTCCGTTGAGGAGGCAACATCGCAAGGCGATGATGGAGTTGGCGCCGCGGAGTGTCCAGAACATACCGGACTGTTTGAGGCGGGAG
>CAMAVI010000159.1 GCA_945861625.1 Candidatus Sulfopaludibacter sp. SbA3 | reverse complement strand
GCTGGCCGCCACCAGACGGCGGGCGTGTTCGTCCAGATGCGGCCACATGCCAGCAAAGTACTGAGCAAGTTGGGCATCGGTGTCCATCTCCAACGTGATATCACATCAAGATGGTAGATGTAAAGGTTATTTATTTACGATGCCTTAGTGCGGTCGATCCCCTGGCCCATGGCCATCCCTCCGAATACTCCCCATCCGGCGAGAACCAGCCAAGCAAGTCGCTGCATTGTGCCTCCCGTTTATTCGTAAGCGTAGCACTCCGGCACGACGCCGCTTGCTATCATGGACTACGTATTGGCAACAGCGCTGGCGTAGCTCAGATGGTAGAGCATCTGATTTGTAATCAGCCTGCAACTTCCCTCCACTCCTCACCACTCAATGAAAACAAGTATTTAGCACCCTCTTCAGTAACCCAGAACAACTGGAAGCCACCCGTTATGGGGCTAGTTATGGGGCTAGTTGAACAGGGAGCGACGCGGGCTGGCATTTCGCCCTTTTGACCCGCCCCTAAGCGTGTCTCGCTGCCGAAACCCTGCCTTAGCGCGTTTCTGGGCCAGCAGCGGCCATCTTAATGCGAGTTCGGGATCAGTTAGGGTTTCAATCCAGCGCCGTACTCCGCGCCAGCCTTGAAAGCCGCATGGAACAGCTGTTGAAACTGCTTGGCGCACAATCGCAGTGCCGGATCTTCAGGCGTCCAACGGCAGAGAGCAGCACGCACTGCCACAGCCTGCCTTTTCCACGCTGGCCAGTGACGCTTTGCCCTACCTGACATTTTGCCACCGAGCGCGGATAGGCGCTTGTGATCGGGGCGGGTGTGCAACAGCGGGCCAGCCATATCTAACTATTCTATAAGGTGCGTGATGCGATAGCGGGCGCAGAGCAGCCAATTTGGCCGGAAATTGCGACGTTGCGGCCAAGCCTTTCAAAAGCCGACTCCTGGTGTTAGATAGCTGTCGGCAGTTCAGATTTGAGAAACGCGTCCCAGGCTGCTTTAAATATACCTCCCAATATGACAAATCCCACGCCTACAATACTGTATTAAAGCGAAATACTTTGGCGCAGCTCCGCGAACACTGCGTCATACTCTCTGAGGGTGAGATCAGTGCGATTCAGCATCGATTTCTTCTCGTGCACCCCAAGAATAGCGACTAGCCAAGCGAGGTCAAAGGACTACAGGTCAAAGGCCACAGGGTACACGCGCTGATGCGCACTGGATTCAGTTTGGGAGCGAACCGAGACGCACGTCTTTGTCCGACCTGGCCAGGAGAGCCGTATAGCGAACAAACGTTTGCGGCCAGCCTCCCGATGGTAGAATGAAGCCGGTAGTGAATCATGAATGAGCGAGTTGAAATCAATCCTGACGTGATGCAGGGCAAGCCCGTCGTCCGGGGAAGCCGCATACCAGTCGAATTGCTTATTCGCAAGCTGGCGGAAGGCGCGTCTCTGGAGGAACTGCTCGACGCTTACCCCAAACTGACGGCCGATGATGTCCGCGCTTGCTTAAGTTACGCCGCCGACACGATTGCTCACGAATCCATCTTGACCCTAGCGAACCGCTAGTCCGTGGCGATGCGTTTTCTGGCGGACGAGAGCTGTGACTTCACCGTCGTCCGGACCTTGCGCTCGGAGGGCCACGACGTGTTGGCCGTGAGTGAGTTCCAACGGCGATCAGTGGACAAAGAATTGATGGATTTGGCAATGGCGGAAGACCGGGTCTTGCTAACAGAAGATAAAGACTTCGGCTGGTTGGTATTTGCCGCACACCAAAAATCGCCCGGAGTGGTATTGATCCGCTTTCCAGCTTCGGCTCGCCGACGGTTAGGCGAGGCCGTGAACGAAATGATGAAGGCTTACTCTTCTCTACTCATCGGGTCATTCGTCGTCCTGCAGCCGGGCTCCGTGCGAGTCAGTCGAGGTCCAGCATGAACTTCACCCCGCGGCCACCAACTCGCGGGCGCCGAGGTGGCGCAGGCAGCGGTCGATCCATTGCTTGGTGAGCTTTTCCTGGACGCCGTTCTGCGCCAGCCGCGTGCGTAGATTGCCCCAATCCACTTTGTCGAGCGGCTGATCCTGATTGAAGCAACTGAAGACGACGGTCTCTTCGCCGGTGACCGGGTCTTTGTGTGTCTGCAAACACTGCGCGCAAATTTCCTTCATCATGCACTGCATCGGCGAGTTGATACTGCCGATCGCCGTGTGATCCGGCTTAAGATACGGCGCGAGAACTGTGTGCCGCGCCCGCGCGACCGCCGCCATCATGCCGTCGGAACCAATGGCGACGACGCGATCCACGGAATGCAGCGGAATCTCCGCCGAACCCAGATCGCCACGGCCGTATGCCTCGATTGCCTGAACAATGTTGCCCGTGAACGACTTGTCCTGCGCGCGGCCAGGTGTAAAACCGGGGGCTTCATCCGAACACCAGACGACCACGTCGGCGGCCTTTTCGATTTCGTCGACTTTGTAACGGTCAGCAATCTTCTTGTAGCCCGCGAAGTAGACTGTGCGCGAACCGTTGGCGCGCAACTGTTGTCCGATGGAGAAGAGTACGGCGTTGCCTAATCCGCCGCCAACCAAGAGAGCTGTCTCAGCCCCGGGCGTCTCCGTGGGAGTTCCGGTCGGTCCCATCAGAATTACTGGCTCGCCAGGTTGCAGAATCGCGCAGAGATCCGACGACCCGCCCATCTCGAGAACGATGGTCGAAAGCAGGCCTTTTTCGCGATCCACGGAAGCGCCGGTGAGCGCCAAGCCTTCCATGCCGAGCACGGTGCCGTCCACGCGTGGCGCGAAGGCTTCATAGTTTTGCAGACGGTAGAACTGCCCGGGCAGGAATGCGCGAGCGGCCATGGGGGCTTCCACAATGACTTCGACAATGTTGGATGTGAGCCGCACGACTTCGCGGACTCGCGCGCGCAATTCGTGATTCAGCTTATCGAATAGCTCTGGAGCGGTCAGGCCGGCCGGTTTCCGGCGTGCGAGCACGCGTGAAACCACGGGATGTCCTTGCTTGGCGCTGGCCATTGCCTTCACAACGTTGCCGGCAAACGACGGATGCAGGTCGCCGAAGAAGCTGAGCCCGCGGCCATCTTCGCGCACCGACATCAACACGGACACTTCTTTCGGTTTCGTCACACGCTCCGGTTTCACCGGTTGGCCGTCTTCGCCGACCGCCTGGAACCATTTGCCGTCCACAAAGACGTTGGAGGCGTCTTCTCGCGCCAGCACGGTATTCGGCTGCGTGCCGGCGGCGACCAAAATCGACCGCGCGGGAAGGCGCACGATTTCTCCGCCGGCTTTCTTCAGCAACAGCGCGGCGGCGTGGCCGTGGGAGTCCACTTCCACTTCTTCGGGCGTCACGCTTTCGGCGAAGCGCACTCCTTCTTCCAGCGCCTTGGCGACTTCTTCGTGATTCAGCGTATAACTGGGCGCATCGATCATGCGGCGGCGATACGCCAGAGTCGCGCCACCCCAGGAATGCAGCAACTTGATCAAATTTGCATCGCGTCCCTCGCGAGCGGCGCATTCCCGTTCCGCGCGAATGGCTTTCGCATGGGCGATGAACTCGTCGGCGGTAGCGGTCTCTTCGGCGTTCCACGCCGGGCGGACCGCCGCTTCACCCTTCTCCGCAACCAATGTCTCGTAGCGATCCAGAAACTTATCGACTTGCACGACGTAGTAGGCCAGTGATTCCGTGGCCGTGTCCACGGCGGTCAATCCGCCGCCGATCACCACGATGGGCATGCGCAGTTGCAGATTCGCGACGGAATTGGCTTTGGCCGCGCCGGTGAGCTGGAGCGCCATCAGGAAATCGGAAGCCTGGCGGACGCCGCGCGCCAGTCCGTTCTTCATCGGGATCACAGTGGGGCGTCCCGCGCCCGCGCACAATGCGACGTGATCGAAGCCCAGCTTGAACGCGTCGTCGACGGTCAACGTGCCGCCGAAACGCACGCCGCCGAACATCTGGAATTCACGACGCCGTTCCAGCAAGAGCCGGATAATCTTCAGGAAGTTTTTGTTCCAACGGACGGTGATGCCGTATTCCGCCACGCCGCCGAAACCTGCCATGATCCGGTCGTCCAGCGACTCGTAGAGGTCGTTAATGTCGCGGATGGGGCGGAACGGCACGCGCTCACCCAGTGGACTCACGCCGGAAATTTCATCGGGCAACGGCTCGATCTTAAGGCCATCGACCGCAACCACGGCATGCCCGTCATTCATCAAGTGGTGCGAAAGGGTGAATCCAGCCGGACCTAATCCCACCACAAGCACTTTATATCTCGTTGCGGCTTTCGGCACGGGCCGCGCCAAGTTCAGCGGATTCCAGCGCGTCAGCAGGCTGTAGATCTCAAAACCCCAGGGGAGGTCGAGCACGTCCTTCAACGCGCGGGTTTCAATCTGCGGAATGTCGACCGGGTCCTGCTTCTGGAACACGCAGGCCTTCATGCAGTCATTGCAGATACGGTGGCCGGTGCCGGCCACCATCGGGTTATCGATGGTCGTGATCGCCAACGCCCCAATGGTATGGCCGTTCTGCTTGACCAGATTCATCTCGGAAATCTTTTCATCGAGCGGGCAACCCGCCAAAGTTGTCCCGAATACGCTCGCCCGGAACGCGCCGTCTTTTTCCTTCAGGCCGGTTGAACAGCTATCCTTGCCCTGGTTATGGCACTTGATACAGTATTGGGCCTGATCCAGTGCGCCGGTCAGATCCGTGCCGGCGTCAGTGAGGTGGAACCCTTCGCGGTGGCGCCAGGAATGTTCCGGCAGCGTCAAATGAGGCAAGCCATTGATTGTCAGGGACTCCACCGGGACCAGGTGGGTCATCTCCAGCTTGTGGGGGACGCGGAACAAAACACCGTGA
>CAMAVI010000158.1 GCA_945861625.1 Candidatus Sulfopaludibacter sp. SbA3 | reverse complement strand
TTTACGCCGTAGCGCGCACCCGCGACGAACTATAGTCGACTTGCACCTGCTCCTGGTAGGCGAATTGGAAGGCGTTTAGGGAATCGAGGCTGCCGCCGTCCTCCAACTGCACGGCGTCGGGAGCTGCCCCGGGATCGCCGATGGCTTGGCCCAGTTGTTGCAGCAGTTCGCTGATATCCGCCACTTCCTGCTCGTCGAGTGCCCCATTGACACTGATTTCTACAGAAACGCCACTGGTTTGCGACGTGCTGCCGTAGGCCACGCGAGCGCCGCCGGCCTTTCCGCGGAAGGACTCTGAGTGCAACTGCTCCAGTGCGGCGAACGAGATGCTGACGGTATCGCCGTCGTCGGTGGTGACTTGCAGTGCGCCCGTGCGGCGGACTTCGGCGTCCAACACTTCCGCGCGCGCTTGCACTTCCGCACGCGCCTGAACGCGGGACCGCTCGGCCCGAGCTTCGTGGCTGCCCGGCCGTTGCGTCGGGCGGGCGTTCCGCTCAGGCTGTACACCGTGGGACCACGCGGGTCCGCCATGCGAAGCGATTCCGTGAAACATGTTGCCTCCGCTGCCCATATCGGCGCGACGGACTGCAAGTTGAGCGCGAAAGCAGAGTTGCCAGTCCCGTTTAGGGACGGGATATGTCAGACGAAAGTAAACTTACGCCGTTGCATTCAGACGCCAGCGTGCTATTCTCGCCAGCAGCGAGAGGCGCATCATGGTTCAACGAATCGGAGGACTTGTTGCCGCGATCTTGTCTGCCGTCCTGTGCGCGTATTGGTTGTTTTGGGCGTACTTGCTGGTGACGGCGGAAATGCGGCAACTGGTTCCCAGGCTGGAACGCGAATACGAGAGACTGCGGAGGCTGTGCTGGGAAAGGACCACGGGCGGCGCGTTGTTTTTAGCCTGGTTGGATTGCCGCGCGCTCGCCGTTTGGTACCGGGCGAACCGGCCATTTTTCTCCCGCTTCAATTTGGATGTGGAAGATCTGGTGTCAGCGGTGGGCCGTATTGAGTTTGTGGAAACTTCGGCCTGGGCGCTGCCCCGCAGCCCGATCACGCGGCCCCCGGTTTTCTGCCAGGCGTTCCGCCCGCGTTGGAAACAGTAAGGTGAGGCGGTCCACGCCGGCCCCGCGCGCTGCACCGGCGCGGGGAATGTGGGAAACTTCCCTGTGATGCCTCACCTGTTCTATCGCCGATCGTTCCTCGCGTTTCCGCTGGCTTTCTCGTTGGGCGCGGGCCTGCTTGCTCCGGGGCTTTTCGCGCAGTCGAAGGGCTATTTCCCACCGGCCGGCGCTTGGGAGCACAAGGCTCCCGCCGACATGGGCATGGACGCCGCCAAGTTGAAGGAAGCCATCGCTTGGGCCGAATCGCACGGTTCCCAGTGGGATTTTGCCCGGGATCAGGTCCGCGTGTTCGGCAAGATCCTCGGCCCTCTGCCGGTGCGTCGCGCAGCTACCAACGGGATCATACTGCGCCGCGGCCACATCGTGGCGGAGTTTGGCGATACCAGGACCAATGACCCGGTCTACAGCATTGCCAAGAGCTTCGTTTCAACCACCGCTTCGGTCGCCTTTGCGAAGGGGCTGACCAAGAGCGTGGACGACAAGGTCGCGGCTTACATCCACGATGGCGGCTATGATTCGGCGCATAACGCCAAGATCACGTGGAAAAACCACCTGCGGCAGGAAAGCGAATGGGAAGGCGTGATGTGGGGCAAGAACGCCAACTTCCTGGGCGTCGAGGAATTCGGCGAAGGCCGCATGCCGCCGCGCGACATTCGCGAGCCCGGCAGCCATTACGAATACAACGACGCGCGCCTCAACCGGTTCTCGCTGTCACTGGCCCGTGTGTTCGGCAAGGGACTTCCGGAAGTGCTTAAGGAAAGCATAATGGACCCCATTGGCGCGTCGCACGAGTGGACCTGGCACGGCTACGGCGCGAAGTCGACCACGGAGATCAACGGCAAGCCGGTTGAATCCGTCAGCGGCGGTACGCGCTGGGGCGGCGGTTTGTGGATCAACTCGCAGGACCTCGCGCGCTTCGGGTTGCTGATTCTCAACAAGGGCAACTGGAACGGCAAGCAACTGGTTTCCAGGAAGTGGATCGAAGACGCGACGACTCCATCCGCTCACGGTCCCGACTACGGGTACCTGTGGTGGCTGAACACGACAGGACAGCACTGGCCCAGCGGACCCAAGTCCAGCTTCGCGGCCATCGGCGCGGGCGGTAACATTATCTGGATCGATCCCGAGCACGATATCGTTCTGGTGTGGCACTGGCACGCCTCCGGCGACTCAGTCGACGGCATGATCCAGCGGATTTTGGCCTCACTCAAGGCTTCCTAAAAACCATGACCAAATACGGACAGATTTTACTGTGTGCGTTGCTTTCGGTGAATTTCGCGCAGGCACAGACAAACCGCGCGGCGCTCTACTCTTCGCTCGGCGTGGAGTTGACGCAATACGATGTCGATGCCGCTAACGCGGTGTTGACCAAGAAAAGCTCGCTCCGGCTTCCCGCGAACGTGCAGTACGCCTGGCAGCATCCGTCGCGCAAATATTTCTACGTGGCGTGGAGCGACGGCGGCGCCGCTGCCGCGGCCCCGGGAGCGGCGACGGTTCCCAAGGGCTCGTTGCACGGCGTGACCGCTTTCGCGATCGATCCGCAATCGGGAGCCTTGCGCCAGATCGGCCAGCCCGTGTCACTTCCGGCGCGGCCCATTCACTTGAGCGTAGACACAACCGGCACGCACGTGCTGATCGCCTACAACGTCCCCAGCAGCCTCACTGTGCACAAGCTGAATCCCGATGGCACGCTCGGAGCGCAGGTGCATCAACCTTCGCCGCTGGACACGGGAATCTACGCGCACCAGATCCGCCCCGAACCGTCGGGCAAAGACGTGATCATGGTCACGCGCGGCAATGTCGCGACGAAGACCAAGCCGGAAGATCGCGGTGGCGTCAAACTCTATAGCTACGTCGACGGCGTCTTGAAGAATCGGGCATCGATCGCGCCCAACGCAGGCGTCAACTATCAGCCACGCCATTTGGATTTCGACCCCTCGCAGCGCTGGATCTACCTCTCGCTCGAAGCTCAGAGCAAACTGCAAGTCTATCCGCTGGCGAAAGACGGAGGCCTCGCCGCCCTTCCGTCGTTTACCAAAGACAGCCTGACCGACCCGGCGCGGAAGTCACTGCGCCAGAACGCGGGCACGTTGCACGTGCATCCCAACGGCAGGTTCCTGTATCAGGCCAACCGTTCCGCGGTGGCCGATGCCAGCGGGCGGCAAATCCTGGGCGGGGGCGAAAATTCGATCGCGGTTTATTCGGTCAATCAGCAGACTGGCGAACCCACCCTGATCCAGAACATCGACACCCGCGGGGCCGAGCCACGCACGTTCGCGCTGGATCCCAGCTCCCGCATGCTGGTGGTGGGCAATCAGACGGCTGTCTTCGATGGCTCCGGATCGAACGCGAAGAGCATTCCGTCAAGTCTGGCCGTGTTCCGCGTCGGTAGCGACGGGAAGCTTGAGTACGCGCGCAAGTACGACGTTTCATCCGGTAGGGAAAGCCTGTTCTGGATGGGGATGATTCCGCTGCCTTAATTTTGTCCTTCGGGGAACGTGACCGACTGCGCCATCTGATTGAACACCGGATCGAACTCGCTGATCTGCGTGGGCGCCGCCGCCAACACCAGATACCATAACCCGGCCTCGCGCGGCACTGTGTACAGATACACCACTTGATCGGTTTGGTTGGACGTCTTGGTCGTCAGCTTTGTCCTGAGCGCGGCTTTTCCGCCGACCGTGGCGCGCGCGGGTTTATCGGCCTTGAGGCTGGAGTCGCCCTTGGCTAATGACTGCAGGAACTCGTTCGTCGTTTTATCAAGATTCGCCGCGTCGGGAGTCGCCGCCCCGCTCTGCGGAACGTAGTAGTCGATCATGGCGCCCGTCAGCAGTTCCACTCCGTTGTTCTGGCTCTGCTTGGCGCCCCCCTGCGGGATCACGTAAAGACTACCGCTTCCCTGAGGTTGGCCAGCCTGCCAGCTTGCCGGATAGACAATGGCGAATCCTCGCGCGCGATAATCCTTGAACCCTTGCGGCAGGTCACTGCGTGGCGTGCCGCCCTGCGCCTGTTGCACCAACGCCGCCGGCTTCAATTTCGGAGGCGCCAGGGAAGCCACCGTCTGTTTCACCCGCGCGAAGTTCCCGGTTGAGGTTGGGTAGGAAGCTTTCGGATAGAACTGAATATCTTCGGAAACGTAGGTAACTCTGTTCCCCGGCGACGGGTGCGAAGAAAACCAAGCCTCTAATCCCTTGGGCTGGCCGGCCGTTCCTTGCTTGGCCTCCAGTTTCTGGAAGAAGTTGCCCAACTCGATCGGATTGTAGCCCGCGGCAGCCATCATACGCGCGCCATTCAAATCGGAATCGCGCTCGTAGCCGCGTGAAAACTTCATCAGCATGGAGTTGCCGCCCAGTCCCGCGCCCATCTGGACAGCCTGGCACCACAGAGTACATTGGCCGCCATTGCCCAGAGCGCCTCCCAAGGCTCCGATAGCCCCAAAAATACTTCCCCAGGTCTGCTGTTTCGACATTTGCGCCGCCCCGTGCCGCAATGCGACGTGCGACATCTCGTGCGCCAGCACACCGGCCACTTCGCCTTCGTTGTCGGCGGCCTTGATCAGACCGGTGTGGACGAACATGGGCCCACCGGGTAAGGCAAAAGCATTGATGGAATCTTCATTGATCAGCTTGAAGTAGTAAGGGTAGGCGTTGGCCTGTGGAGTCTTCGCAAGTTGCTGCCCGATCTGATTGAGCCACGTTTCCACCTCCTGGCTCTTCACCACATCCATCTCGCGCTCCACTTGCGCCGCCGCCTCCTTGCCGAGCTGCATTTCCTGCTCGCGCGAAAGCGAGGTTTTCTGAACTTTGACCATGGTCTGCTTGGCCGGCTTCTTCTGTGAATAAACCGTTAGGGGAATCAGCAGGGCAATGAAAAAGATACGATACTTCACGCGGGCCTCCGGGTCGTTACCAGTTGTCGTTACCAGTTGTCGTTACCAGTTGTCGTTACCAGTTGTCGTTACCAGTTGTCGTTACCAGTTGT
>CAMAVI010000157.1 GCA_945861625.1 Candidatus Sulfopaludibacter sp. SbA3 | reverse complement strand
ATCCGCTTTCCCTCGCACCAATCGGTGTTTTTTTGTTGCCCCTCGCTTAATCCAGCAGCCCCAACTCAAACGCCCCTATCCTTTGCCGCTTTCCAACCTTGCTCTATTCGCGCCGCGCCTCAGCCAATCCTTACCGACGGATTAGGGGATGGGTACCTGCCACGGCGTGATCAAGAGGGCGGCTGGCTCAAAGTCAACTATTGCAACAGGGATCGTAGGGGAACTTACGAATGGCACTCACGCATTCGCGTAACGCCTCATTGATGGTCTTTCCCCAGCCGCAGGGGGTGTAGGCGGCCACTTGCTGATTCACCTGCTTATCGGCCTGAGCGAAAAAACACATCAGCGGGTCCGGAGGTTTCACGTACTCGCGAACGGTCACCACAAAATCAATGGCGGCACCGTCCTGGAGTTTTTTGATTCCGCAGTATTCGATACGGCAAAATTCCTCTGCGTTCGACGTTTCGATGTATTTCCACTCGCTCATGGGAACTAATTCTACCCAATCCATCTTCCGGCCGCCGCATCGCTCGACAAATTGCGTTATGATGGCCCGTACCTGGAGGCAAGGTCCGTATGCGGAAAATCCTTCTAACTTTGCTTACTGCCGGGCTTACTGCCGGGTCGCTGGCGGCCCAACACGAACTAACGGACGGCAAGTATACGAAGACCGATATTGAGATCGGCAGCCGTCTGTACATCGCCAACTGCATCTATTGCCACGGGCCGGATGGCGACCAGATCGCCGGCGTGGACTTCACCCACACGAAGTTCCCACGCTCGCGCACCGATGACGAGATCGTCAAGGTCCTCCAAAATGGCATCCCCGGCACCGGAATGCCCGCGCAGACCATGCCCGAGCCGCAGATCCGCACGATTGTCGCCTTCCTGCGCTCCCTACCCGCAAGCGCCGGCCAGGCGCTTCCGCCCAGCGCCAATGTCGCCCGCGGCAAGGCGTTATTCCAGGGCAAAGGCCGCTGCACCAATTGCCATCGCGCGCAAGGAGCGGGCTCTTATTACGGACCGGACATGAGCGACATCGGCATGCAGCGCCGCATCATCGAATTGGACCAGGCGCTCAGCGAGCCCAATGCCGTCATCCTGCCGCAGAACCGCTTGTTCCGCGTGGTCACGGCGGACGGAACGGCCATCACCGGCCGCCTTCTCAATCAGGACACGTTTACCGTGCAATTGATCGACAACAAGGAGCGGCTGCTGTCCTACCAGCGTTCCGAGCTGAAAGAATTCACTCCTATCAATACGTCACCGATGCCGTCCTATAAGGACAGTCTCACGGCGGCCGAACGCGTCGACGTGGTTGCTTATCTGCTCTCCTTGAAAGGAGTCCCCCAACCGTGAAGAACGCCATTCTTTTTGCATTCGTAACCGTATCGGCGGCCCAGGCACAAGTCGGATACGATCGCCTCCTGCATACGGAGAAGGAGCCGCAGAACTGGCTCACCTACTCCGGCAACTACAACAGCCAGCGCTACAGCCTGCTGAATCAGATCACGCCGGATAACGTAAAGAATCTGGAGTTGCAGTGGATCTTTCAGGCACGATCCCTGGAAAAGTACGAAGCGACTCCCATCGTTGTCGATGGCGTCATGTACACGGTACAGAATCCGGATGACGTGGTGGCGCTGGACCCGGCGACCGGCCGCATTTTCTGGACGTTTTCCTACACGCCGTCGCCGGACTCACGCCCTTGCTGCGGCCGTCTCAGCCGCGGCGTGGCCGTGCTGGGCGACAAGGTTTTCATCGGCACCATCGACGCGCGTTTGATTGCGCTCGATGCGCGCAACGGCAAGCCCATCTGGAACGTGGAGGTCGATAAGCCCGCCGACGGCTACGCCGTCACGCACGCTCCGCTGGTTGTGAAAGATAAGGTCATTGTCGGCGTCGCGGGCGGTGAATACGGCATTCGCGGCCACATTGACGCGTTCGACGCCGCCACCGGCAAGCACGCCTGGCGCTTTTACACCATCCCCGGCAAGGGCGAAAAAGGCAACGAAACCTGGGCCGGCGATTCCTGGAAAACCGGCGGCGCCTCCGTATGGGTCACCGGCTCCTACGATCCGGATTCGAATCTCACCTATTGGGGGATCGGCAATCCCGGCCCCGACTGGAATGGCGATGTCCGCGCGGGCGACAACTTATACAGCGATTCCGTTGTAGCGCTCGACGCCGACACTGGCGTCCTGAAGTGGTACTACCAATTTTCGCCGCACGATGAGTTCGACTATGACAGCGTCCAGGTGCCCGTTCTGGCGGATATTCAAATGCCCGGCACCAGCCGGCCGCGTAAAGTCATGCTGTGGGGCAACCGCAACGGACTTTTCTACGTGCTCGACCGCACCAGCGGCCAGTTCATCATGGGCAAGCCCTTCGTGAAGGTGACCTGGATGAATGGCTTCGATGAGCGCGGCCGTCCCATGAAGGTTGCGGCGGCGGCATCCAGCCGGGAGGGCACTCTGATTTATCCCGGCAACCAGGGTGGAACCAACTGGTACAACCCGTCCTACAGCCCCGCGACCGGATTGTTCTACATTCCCGCATGGGAAGATTACTCGTCGCTTTTCGTCAAGCAGGACGCCACCTATGTGAAGGGCCAGACTTATGGCGGTGGTGGCCCGCGCAACGTGACCCCGCCCGTGGTCGCCGGTAATTTCAACTACCGCAAGGAAGGCGAACAATATGGCGTCGTGCGCGCCATCGACCCCAAGACCGGCGAGAAGAAATGGGACTTCCCCCTGAGCGACGTGACCGACGCCGGCATCATGACCACTGCCAGCAACGTATTGTTCAGCGGCGGACGCGACGGCTATTTCTTCGCGCTCGACGCCCGCAACGGCAAGCTGCTATGGAAAGCCACCATGGGGGGCCGCGTGACCTCGGGTCCCATGACTTACATGATCAAAGGGCGCCAATACGTGGCGGTGTGCGCCGGCAACGCGCTCTTTGTATACGCGCTGCGCCAGTAGGGGGCCGTATTCCGTTCATAGGAGTGTCAGATGGATGCAACTCGACGTGGCTTCCTGGCAGCGGCCGGGGCAGCCGCCGCGCAAGACCTCGCTAAAGCTCAAGATCACGATCACAACCATCAGGTGGTTCCTTCCGACGCTACCCTGCGGGTCAAGGCGCTTGAATCACTATTGGTTGACAAGGGATTGGTGGATCGAGCGGCTCTCGACGCATTAGTCGATACCTACGAGCACAAGATCGGCCCAAGAAACGGTGCACGGGTAGTGGCGCGGGCCTGGGTCGATCCAGCTTACAGGCAACGCCTTCTGAACGATGCATCCGCGGCGATCGCCGAATTCGGTTATACCGGCATTCAGGGCGAGAACATGGTGGTGGTGGAAAACACGCCGAAGCTGCACAATCTCGTAGTCTGCACACTGTGTTCCTGTTATCCGTGGCCGGTTCTGGGGCTTCCCCCGGCTTGGTACAAGTCGGCGCCTTATCGCTCGCAGGCAGTGATTAACCCGCGGGGCGTGATGCGGGAGTTCGGACTTGAACTGGCGGACGATGTGGAGGTACGTGTATGGGACAGCACTGCGGAGCTGCGCTATCTCGTTCTTCCGGAGCGGCCGACAGGTACCGAGTCCTTCAATGAGGAAGCTCTCGCCGCGCTGGTGACGCGAGATTCGATGATCGGCGTGGCCAAAGTTTCCCCGCCAGCCGGAGGCAAAGTATGAACGGCGTACATGACATGGGCGGGATGCAAGGCTTTGGTCCGATTCAGCCGGAAAAGAACGAGCCTGTGTTTCACGCCCGCTGGGAGGCGAGGATTTACGCGGTTACTCGCGCCCTGGGCTTCTGGGGCAAATGGAATATTGATGCCTCTCGTTACTCAAGGGAGGTTATCCCTCAGGCCGACTATCTTCGTATGAGCTACTACGAAAAATGGTTTGCGGCGGTGACCGAACTCGCAATTGCGAGGGGCTTGGTAACGCGCGCGGAGTTTCAGGGCGGCAAGCCGGCCAGGGGATCAGCGAAGCAGAAGCCGCCGCTGACAGCGAATAGAGTCCCTGCTGTGGAAGCCCGCGGGGCGTCCGCGCGACGGAACGTCCCGTCCATGCCACAGTTCCGAGTGGGCCAGAACGTGCGCGCCCGCAACATGCATCCGCTGGGACACACTCGCCTGCCTCGATATGCCCGCGGCAAGCTGGGTGTAATCGATCGCGATCACGGTGTCTTCGTCTTTCCGGACACCAACGCTCATTTTCTGGGTGAAAAACCTCAACACGTTTACTCCGTGCGTTTCGAGTCGCGCGAATTGTGGGGCACACAAGCATCGACGAGGGATTTCGTTTATATCGATATGTGGGATGACTACCTTGAGCCAGTATGATCCGCCTCAGGCGAACGACCTTCTGACTGCACTGCCGCAATTTCCGTCTGACGTTGGTGGAGCCGTATTCGCCGAACCTTGGGAGGCGCAGGCGTTCGCGCTGGCTGTACAGTTGTCAGGGCAGGGGCATTTCACCTGGTCGGAATGGGCAGCGGCGCTCGCGCATGAATTGAAGGCGGCGGTGGACCGCGGGGAGCCTGACGATGGATCGCGTTACTATCACCATTGGCTGGCCGCGCTCGAACGGTTAGTTACAGAAAACGGCCTGACGAACACGGCAGCACTCCTGAAGCGTAAGGAGGCTTGGGCTGACGCCTACTGGCATACGCCGCACGGCAAACCCGTCGAGCTTTTGGATCGGCGAACGGATCTGTCGCCGTTCGAAAAAAGCCCGATGCGCCAATTCACCCGGGCAGATGGTGTAACCAAGCGCATCCGCATTCAGGACGGCCATTTGTTCGTCTGTAAGGGCTGTTGCTGCGGCCGGACAGACAAAGGCTTTCCTGCGTTGCCCCTTGAGGAATTTAAGAGCCAATGGAAGAAACGCGGCATTCGACGCCGGTTTCATTTAACAGTCTCCGGATGCCTTGGGCCGTGTGCGCTTGCGAATGTAGTCTTAATTCAATTTCACGGCCAAACCATTTGGCTTCACTCGATCAATAGTGCCGATGACGTGCACTCCATCGAGATTGCCCGTTAAATCGTAGAAAGTAGCGACTCTCAAACTGGCGGCCATAATAGGCCGACGGTTGGTTTTTCTGCCAAGAAAAAAGGAGAGAGTCGCTATGAAGAAACGATATCAGATCGAGAAGCAACGAGCCGTGCAGCAGTT
>CAMAVI010000156.1 GCA_945861625.1 Candidatus Sulfopaludibacter sp. SbA3 | reverse complement strand
CGCCTTGGGGATCTCTTGGGCGCTGAAAAACAGCGCCGCTTGCTTCGGTTTGCTCTTGCCCATCGCCATACTATCTATGACGTCTGAAACATTTCACCGGTCACATGCTTAGGAGATGTTTCTCGACTTTTACCACGGGCTGCTAGGGCGCCATCTTCGTCTCGAACGGAGGCCTTGGGCCGCGCACCACCCAATGACGATCCCGGAGCGAAGAGTTGCGCGAGCCACTTCTCCTCATCACGGCTATCGTTGCGCTCGTCACTTTGCTCGAAGCGCAAGCTTGCCGCCTGAAGCTCGCGCAAAGAAGTGATGGGGGGCGCAGCCAGCGCGTTCTCGGTATCCAACCACCTTCCATTCGTCACGTCCTGGAAGCGAAGAGCCCCCAGCCTTGTTTCGTCGTGAACGCCCAACAGGAAGTCCCAATCGGAGAGGGATCGAGCGCCGCGCCCCTCACGCCTAGCCCGCAGATTCTCTCGCCGCTGCATGAGCACGCGCCCCCATCGATCTGGAGCGGAGTCGAGGAAGATTTCGAAATTTGCGCGATTCGCGGCTGGATATTGGGGGCCCTGGACCAACACCAAGTCAGGATCAAAGCTGAAAGTACCAGATGTCTTCAGCCAATCGCGGTCATACTCAAAGGAAAATACCTCACCCCCACGGCCAACCTGGCGGCTCAGCGATCCCATCCGACGAGGTTCGGGGAACCGGTCAAGATCGGCAAACACAGCCACATTATCGGGTGGACGCGTCATCGCGAACTCCTGCGTTTGGTCGGCGGCTTGGGTTCCGTAGGCGCTGCCTCGGCAGTGGTCGACACCTTGCGCTTCGGTGCTCGGGACCTCGGTTCCAGATTCAGATCCTGAAGCTTGCGGCCCAGCACGTCATCGGCGGCCACCATCGCGATATCGTTCTCCAGTCGGAGGGCCTGCAATACGCGTGCATAGATTCCCAATGCAACAGCAGGATCGCCCCTCTCTACTCGGTACAGGGTCTTGCGCGTTATGCCGGCCCGTTCGGCAACCGTCTCCAACGAGTGAGCTCGCCGCAGCCGGGCCTTGCGGATGTTGTCCCCAAGGCCGGATAAGAGGCGAGCCAAGCGAGGCAGGATCGATGGTGTGCTGCGGGGCATACTGAGTCATATCATATACGATTCTGGCGATTGAGTATATGATATGACCCGTTACAGTCGCGGCTCGTCAGCAGGTGGATTATACAGCCGATGCTTCGTAGCAGTGCGTCCGCCAGCAAAGTACCGGCCTAACGAGCCTACTCACCGGGAGGGACACTTCCGAAAATCTACGGAATAATAACTTGTCTTGCATCAGCTAGTTCTAGAGATGGCCGTGAGACTCGTGTGGTAGTTTCGCTTCGGCGCGGTATATTCAGTCGCAGCGGCTTGCTTAGAGGTGAAGTAACCGCCCTGCGATGCAGTCAGCGTGGTCAGTGCCCGTTCGTTTACGACGTAGGATCGACTCCGCATAATATCGTGCGTTCCTGAGGAAGCAAGCAGAAATTCTCAATGGAATGGGCAACGAGTTCCAATGGAAGGATCGAGATGGTGCATGCCAACGCTGGCGTGCGGTCGACATCGAACGCGCGATGTTTTGCGTTGGGGGCGAAGGCGTTGGTCGCGCGGCCACTGCTAGAATGAAAGTTTTGGAGCACCCTTACCCATGATTCGACTCACGATTAATGGACAGAGCCGCCAGTTCGATGGCGAAGCCGACATGCCTTTGTTGTGGTACCTGCGCGACGAATTGCAGATGACCGGCACGAAATTCGGCTGCGGCGCGGGCCTGTGCGGCGCCTGCACCGTGTTGCGCGACGGCAAGGCAGTTCGCAGTTGCCAGACAACCATGAAGGCGGCGGAAAACGCCGGCATCACTACCATTGAGGGGCTGAGCAAGAACGGCGACCACCCGCTCCAGAAGGCGTGGGCGCAAATCAACGTTCCCCAGTGCGGCTACTGCCAGAGCGGGCAGATCATGCAGGCCGTGTCGCTGCTCAAGGAGAAGCCCAAGCCCACCGACAAAGACATCGACAGCGCCATGCAAGGCAACATCTGCCGCTGTGGGACTTATCAGCGGATTCGCCAGGCCATCAAAGTGGCCGCGGGGGTGAAGGCATGAACTCCATTCAACACGTTTCCCGCCGGTCTTTCTTGCACGGAATGTTCTCGAGCGGCGCTCTGATTTTGGGCGCGCAAGTCCTGCCTACGTCTTTACTGGCTGGTGAAGTCGACGATGCCGCCTGGCACCCCAGCGTCTATTTGGGCATTAATCCGGATGGCACCGTGATTGCGCTCACGCACCGCTCGGAGATGGGGACCGGAATTCGCACGTCGCTGCCCATGGTGTTGGCCGATGAACTCGACGCCGACTGGAAGCGCGTGCGTATCGAGCAGGGCATCGGCAACAAGAAATACGGTGATCAGAACACCGACGGCTCGTGCTCCATCCGCGATTTCTACATGCCGTTCCGCGAGGCGGGCGCCTCTGCGCGTCTGATGCTGGAGCGGGCCGCCGCGGCGAAGTGGGGCGTTCCTGCGTCCGAATGCAAGGCGCAGTTGCACCAGGTGATTCACGCGAAATCCGGCAAGAAAGCGGGTTATGGGGAACTTGCGTCGCTCGCCGCTAAGCAGCCGGTGCCGCAGAAGTCTGAGATCAAGCTCAAATCTCCGGCGGAATTCCGCTACATCGGCAAGGACGTCCCGCTGACCGACATGGGCAACCTGCTCACCGGCAGAGCCGTCTTCGGCCAGGACGCACGCGTGCCTGGAATGGTCTACGCGTCCATTCAACGTTCGCCTGTGTACGGCGGAACGCTGCAGTCGTTTGACGATACGGAGGCCAAGAAGGTGAAAGGCGTAACGGGTACGGCGACGATTGAGCGTTTCAAGGCGCCGCACAATTTTCAGGCGCTGGGCGGCGTGGCCGTGCTCGCCAACAGCACCTGGGCCGCCATGCAGGGCCGCAAGAAATTGCAGGTGAAGTGGAATTCGCCTCCCGAACACCTCAAGTTCGATTCGGTGGCTTATCGCGAAGAACTGCTGGCTGCGGCCCGCAAGCCGCAGAAGGTAGTAAAGTCGGTCGGCAATGTGGACGCCGAATTCGCCAAGGGCGGTAAGACACTCGAAGCCAGCTACTACGTGCCGCTGCTGGCGCACGCCGCGATGGAACCGCCCGCCGCCGTGGCCGACTACAAGAACGGCAAGGTGACCGTCTGGACTTGCACGCAGAATCCGCAGGCCGTGCAGGACACCGTAGCCAAAGCCGTCGGACTCAAGCCCGAAGACGTCACCTGCAACGTAACGCTGCTGGGCGGCGGTTTTGGCCGCAAGTCGAAACCCGACTACTGCGCCGAGGCCGCGATTCTTTCGAAGAAGGCCGCTAAGCCCGTGAAAGTCGTGTGGAGCCGTGAAGAAGACATCCAGCATGACTTCTATCATTCGACCGGCGGCATGTACATGAAGGCCGCTATCGGAGCGAACGGCAAGCCCACCGCCTGGCTGCATCGCAGCGTGTTTCCGTCCATCGGCAGCACCTTCGACGATACGGCGCGCTATGCGATGGATCTGGAAATGGGCATGGGCTGGATCGATCTGCCCTACAACATCCCGAACCATCGCGCCGAAAACGGCCCGGCGCAGCACCATGTGCGCATCGGCTGGCTGCGTTCGGTGGCAAACATCTATCACGCGTTCGCCATTCAGTCCTTTGTAGATGAATTGGCGGCCGCCGCGAACCGGGATCGTGTCGAGTACATGCTGGACCTGATCGGTCCCGGGCGCAAGCTCGACGTGAAGGCCAATATTCCTTACTGGAACCACAATCAGACGCAGGAAAAGTTCCCATTGGATACCGCGCGCCTGCGCCGCGTGATCGAAGTGGCGGCCGAGAGATCTGGCTGGGCCAAGAAGAAGCCCACCAAGAACCGCGCGTTGGGCATCGCCGCGCACCGCAGCTTCCTGACGTATGTGGCCACCGTCGTCGAAGTGGAGATCGACGAGCAGGGCAACGTGACCATCCCGGAGATGCACTTCGCCGTCGACGCCGGCCAAATCATTCACCCGGACCGTTGCCGCGCGCAGTTTGAAGGAGCTGGGGTGTTCGGAGCCTCCGTCGCAATGCTCGGCGAAATCACGGCCAAGAACGGCGTCATCGAACAGTCGAACTTCCACAATTACCAGCTCGCGCGCATGAACAGCGCGCCGCGCCAGGTGCACGTCCACTTCATTCCAAGCAATGAACTGGCGGCGGGCATCGGAGAACCCGGTGTTCCTCCGGTGGCGCCCGCCATTACGAACGCGATCTTCGCGGCCACCGGCAAGCGCATCCGCGAACTGCCTGTCCGGAAGACGAAGCTGGGATAGTTGGGTGCCATGGGTAGGAGAAATCTGACCAACTATTGGGGTGGGCGGGTGATTTTTTGTAAGTATTTGATAATAAATAAGTTGGTTGGATGATCCGGCGACTCAATGCCCTGGAGAATTGCTTAGTACCTTCGTACCCCATAGACAGTACCCCATAGACACACTTGCATTTGCGGTCAGAGCCTCTTATATTTAATCGTCTGTATAGGCAGATGTGCAGAAGTCAAATCGTGAGGGTGGAGGACTAGAGTGAAGAAGATCTCGAAACTGTTTCTGTTGCTGGGTTTGGCGGTGATGCCTGCTATCAGCGCTCCCCTTGATTCGGTTGCTGTTGGTACATGGCTGTCCTTCGGGTGGGTCGGCGGAATTGGCTCTCACGGATTCGGTGGATTCCTTGATTACACGGGTACTCTGGGAACACCGGTGTACAGCACTCGGACTTGCGGCGCGTTTGCGACCGATGCCGACTGTGCATTTAGCGGCGCCTACACGATCACCATCGCCGATATGTTCTTCGACGGTGACCAGTTTGCTCTGTACGATAACGGTATCCTGATCGGAACGACGGCTGTGCCGACAAACACCTTTAGCTCTTGTGGCGATGATCCTGCAGCTTGCACCAGTGCGTCTTGGTCACAGGGTACATTTGTTTTGGGCAGCGGGAGCCATCAGCTTGATATCGTCCTGGTCGGCCAAACCACTGGCATCGCAACCGGCAGAGCGGCGCGTGTCAACGACTTTGAGACACTCCGGAACGGAGATTAGTGAGTATTTTCGTCTGAGTTGAGGGGTTTGTTGATCCAGACCTCCTTGGGAAGTGGCAGCGGGGTTGGGGGCCGGCGGACGAAGCGGTCGGGGTGAGCCGCGTA
>CAMAVI010000155.1 GCA_945861625.1 Candidatus Sulfopaludibacter sp. SbA3 | reverse complement strand
TTTTTGGAAAACCGGATCGGACCAGGCGGAAGCAGCGGCCGCGCCTTGCCCCCCCACATAGCGCGCCACCGTCCAACCTGCAACGGTAGCCAGGGCAATCATAAGGGAAACCACGACCAACGCCAGCGTACTGAGCAGCGCATAAGCCGTATGCGCACCCAGCCTTTCCCCAGCGTGCTTCATGCCGCGGGCATGCGCCATCCACAGGACCGCCAGCGCGATCAACCACGCGGCGAGCCCCGGAAGATAATGATAGGCCGTCATGCGGATCCAGGTCGGCACTTGGCCCATCTCGCCCCACCAGAAATAGTCGATCACCCAGCCGGAAATAGAGCGGCTGAAGAAAAGCAGCGCCAGAACCGCGGCAATGACCGCCACAATTCCCACCTGCGGATTTCCGCGGCGCGAAGGAAGCTCTATAAAGGACATAGCAACCTAAGCGTACACCGAATGCACGTCCGGCAAGGGGTATCGCTGAAGGCGCGTGCCGTGCGCCAAAATCGATTGACAGTTATGCTGGATTACAGTAAATTGGGGTTCTTTCATGGGAACGGAGGAATAACCGTGCATATTTTAGGCAGAAGGAACTGGAGATTTGCCCTGGCGCTGGACTTGGCAAGCACGGTCGTTGGCCTGGGACAGTCCGCCGTGGATTCATCCACAATGGGCGCGATCCGGTCTTCCGCCGGAGTAGCGGCCGCGGGCGACCAGCCGGGTTTTCATGGACCATCCAACGTACGCGTGGATACATCGGCGCTGCCGTCTGTTCCGATAGCGGCTCGTACCGCCGCCACCGCCGCGGGAGTTATTTTTACTTGCGACGCAACGATTGAAGCCGTCGCGGGAGTTTGCGAAACACTGAATACCAGAATTGCCGGGCTCTACGCCAGCATTTTTTCTAATGCGAACGCGAGCATATACATTAGGTTCGGCAACACGAGTCTGGGACTGAGCCAGTTTTACTCTACGATCGGTAGCTACACCACTTTTCGAAGGACTCTGGAACAGTACCTTACAAGTGCCAACGATGTTACGGCATTCACGTATAGCGTGCCACCGGCGAGTCCTTTCCCCAGCAGTTACCGAGTAGTCCTCCCGAGTGCCTTGGCGGGGGCTTTGGGCGTTCCCCAATTTGGCATCCGGTCGAACGGCGGCGTTTGCACGATCGGCACTGCCGATTGCTACGACGGGATCATTACCATCAGCAGTGCAATACAATCCGCGGGCAGGCTGTATTACCGCACCGGACCACCCATCGGATTGAGCCAGTATGATTTCTACTCCGTCGCGCAACACGAGGTGAACCATATCCTCGGCATGGTTTCTTGCGTCGATTGCTCTGGCGAGGTCTTCACCCCCGAAGACCTGTTCCGCTACCACAGCGACGGGACTCGCAGTTTTGAAGCTGGCACCAACGCCCCCTGTTCCACGCCCGACAGCACGAATGCCTGTTTTTCCCTGGACGGGATCAGCATGCTGCAGCAACACAATAATGTGTTCAATGGACCGGACACAGCAGACTGGTTCACCAATTGCGCGAAACCGATGGTCCAGAACGGGATCGGTTGCCCTGGAATCGCCAACGTGGATATTTCGCCTTCTTCGGAAATCCTGGTGCTCGACGTGGTCGGATACGATCTGGTGAACAAACCGCCTATACCGGTCACCGCTTTGACGAAATTGACTTCGGATTCCAATGGCGCAGTAAGCGGCAGTTGCACTACACCTCCCGTGAACGCGAGCTTCACGGCTTCTTCCCCGCGAGCCTGGGCGTACTTCAGCGTACTTCAGCGTGACTGGAGCAGCTTCCGGAGATACCGCGCAAGTACAATTCCTGCGACCAGACGGCACCGTCCACACGACGACATCAGTCACGTCGACCACAACCGGCTTCCAGTGTTTTTCCGCGTCGCTATCCATCAGAGATGCGAGCGCGGCGTCCTTTCCGGGGATCTGGAAAGTCCGCGCGTTATGGGGCAGCTCCGCGACTCAGTTGTTTTCCGTGACGTTTACCATTAGCGCGGCCAATTGCACCTATTCGTTGGAGGCGGGCGGGCAGGTCTTCGATGCAGCGGGTGGAGCGGGATCGGTCCAGGTTAAGGCGCCGCCGAATTGCTTCTGGACGATTTCGAACACCCCGGCATGGATTAGCTTGCCGGATGAGGGAGGCGGAGGAACCGCTGCCGCAAGCTTCACGGTGGCTCCCAATTCCGGTGGAGCAAGAACCGGCCAGTTGGGCGTCGCGGGGCGCACCTTTACCATTGAGCAGCAGGCGGCCTTCCTTCCCGGCCTAAGCTTCATTGGGTCCATGCCGCACATCGCCGTGCAGGACATTTGGAGGACCACGTTTACCTTGGTGAATAAGGGCACCACCACCGCTACCGCCCGCCTGAATACGTTCGGAGATCCCACGGGTCCCCTCACGCTGCCGCTCGTGTTCCCGCAGACAACAACTTCGCCCTCGCCTTTGCTGGCATCCTCGCTGGACCGGACCATGCCAGGCAGGTCCTCTCTCGTTATCTCCAGCGGTGGCCCTCCCTCAACCTCTTTGCAGGGCGGCTCGGCGCAACTGTCGGCCACCGGCAATATTGACGGCTTCGCTGTTTTCCATTTGATTCCCGGCAAGCAGGAAGCCGTGGTGCCCCTGGAAACACGGAACGCAAGTTCCTACGTATTGGCATTCGATAGCACGGGTGGAGTTGTGCTGGGCGTGGCCGTGCAGAACGTTTCGTCTTCTTTTGCGACGATCCCCGTGGTTATCCGGGACGACACTGGAGCGGTCATCAGCCAGGCCGGAACCACAATCTCCCTGGCCTCCAGCGGCCACACGTCGTTTGTGCTCTCACAGCAATTCCCATTCACGGCGAATAAGCGGGGCACCATCGAATTCCAAACGCCCCCCAGCGGCCAGATCAGCGTGCTGGGCATCCGCACAACGCCGCTCACCACATCCACGGGGACCAGCACTTTCGCGTTGACTACGATACCGGCCCTGGCCAATGTGGGCACCAGCGGCGGCAGCATCGCGCACATCGCGACGGGCGCGGGCTGGCAAACCACGTTTGTCCTGGTGAATACGGGCGCCGCTTCGGCGCAGGCGAAATTGAAATTCTTCACCACGGGAACGGGCGCGCCGCTTTCCATTCCGCTTACGTTTCCGCAGACGGGTAACTCCTCCAATGCAAACACGGTGACGCAGACGCTCGCCGCCGGAGCCTCACTCATCGTGCAGAGCGCGGCGCCGGCAATAGACCCCGCGGCAACCATTGGATCGGCCCAACTCACCACCGATGGCAACGTCGGCGGTTTCGTGATCTTCCGCTACAATCCCAACGGACAGGAAGCCGTGGTGCCGCTGGAAAGCCGCGGTTCCGCCAATGGATTCGTAATCGCCTTCGATAATACGGGCGGCACCGCGACCGGACTCGCCGTCAACAGCGTCTCGGCGCTGCCTGTCAACGTCCCGGTGATTGTGCGCGACGACACGGGCAGCCAGATCGCCAGCGACTCGCTTACTCTGGCCGCCAACGGGCACCTCGCCTTCACGTTGGGGATCGACAAATTCCCCATCGCCGCCGGCAAGCGCGGCACCGTTGAATTCGTGGCTCCCTTTGGAGCGCAGATCGGGGCTTTAGGTATCCGCATCCCGCCGGCGCTTACGTTTACGACATTACCCGCGCTGGCGAAATAGTTGAGGGTTAGAGCAGGCGGAAGTTGACTTCGATAGTGGCCATGACAGGGACGGGCTTGCCGTCCTTCATGCCGGGTTTGAAGCGCCACTTCTCGACAGCCTCAATGGCTTTTTGATCGAGGCCCAGGCCCAGCGAGCGCAGCACCTTGAGGTTCTGCGGACGCCCCTGGTCATCGACCACCAGCGCCAGTATTACGGTGCCCTGCCACTTGGCCTTGCGGGCTTCTTCGGAATATTCGGGCTCGACCTTGCTGAGCACACTCGGAGCCGAGACGCCGCCACCGATGCGATAAGCTCCGCCTCCAAATCCGCCACCCGTGCCGGGGCCTACTCCCGCGCCCTTACCGGAGCCGACGCCTCCACCGCTGCCACTGCCGATGCCACCGCCGAATCCGATGCCGTTGGAGGGAATGCCCAGCCGGCTGATCGGGTCACCATAGTTATTGGCCTGGATATTCGGCACATCGTCGGGTGCGATCACGGTCGGAATCATGGGCAGCTTGGGATCGGGAAGCGGGTCCACGCGAGGCGGCGTGAATTGCCGCGGCGCTGGTTTGGGCAGTTTGCCCTTGCTGGCATCCAGGGGCTGGCGGGCTCCGCCGCCGCCGCCGCCGCCGGAGGATTGTTTTTTCTGCTGGGCCAGGTACGGCCGCAAATCGACTTCCAAGCCGGTGATCTGCTGTTTAATCAGTTGTTGCACGGGCTTCAGTGACGCCACAAAAAGCATCAAGGCAACCACGCTTACGTGAATGACCAGCGACAACACTCCGGCTTTGCTTTCATTGCCGGCGTAAATCTTGATTTCTTCGATGGGAACTGGCTTGGAAGTGACTTCCAGCGGAGGCAACTTGGGCGGACGGATCAGGTCCTTTATGTTCTGGAAAATCTCCAGAAACCAGAGTTTTTCAACCGAATCTGGCGGCAGCAGGTGCGCAAGGTGATCCTCGGGATCGTACCCAAGATGATCCTCTGGATCATGGCCGGCCACTTTAGGTTCCTTCAGCTCTTGTTCAGGCACCGACACACCCGTATCCAGCTCCACGCTATTATGACGTGAGAAGCGGGCAAAACGTTGCACGCACTCCAACTTCTCGCGTCTCTAATTGGAGTCTAGCATATACCTATTGCGGCGGATTCGCCATTTTCATGCGATCTCAAGAAAGGAAGCCACTTCCCGCCACAGGCCCTCCAAGACGTCGGTGAGCTCGTGGCCGGAGGGGAACAGCGCCAGCCGCACCAGCGGGTGTTCATGGGCAAAGTCTTGCGACCCCTTCAAGGGAACCACGGGGTCGCCGGTGCCATGCAGAATCAGCGCCCGCTGGGAGAAGTCCGGAACCGCCGGATAGCGCGCGCCGTCTTCCAGGAACTGGCGGCCTAAGCGCATCTCGGCCTTGGCGCCATAGTGAAAAATGGGCATCCAGCCTTGGGTATTCCAGCGCGTGAGCTCCTCCTTCGTGAGGCGCGCTTTCCAGCGGCGCAGAAAGTTGAACGCCGGGGCCATCAGGATCACGCGGTCGATCACTTCAGGATGCAGCGCGGCGAACAGAGCCGCCAGATATCCGCCGAGGCTGGAACCCATCAGGACGACTCCAGGAGCGCCCTCGCCAACGGCCCTCTCAATGACGGAAAGCTGGCCGGAAATCGTCAAC
>CAMAVI010000154.1 GCA_945861625.1 Candidatus Sulfopaludibacter sp. SbA3 | reverse complement strand
TTCCCACCGCTCCTACGACTCTTCTCTCATTAAGAACCAAAACCAGAAAACCTCCTTCGGCCAGCCGTAGAGGTGCAACGGGATGAATAGACGAAACCGGACAGATCACGTGTGAATAAAACCGGACACATTGACTTACTACCGACAGGAGCCAGGCATGGCGCAGAGCCCCGCCCCGTCCGGGGACGTCAAGCTGATACATCGTCACGTCCTGGTAGCGGCCGCACAGATCCTCCGCAACCTTACCAGTGCCGTCGGTGGAACCGTTGTCAACGATCACAATCGTCGACCGGTAGGGGAACGACGAATGCAGATACTCGCGCACCGTGGCGACGCTGCGCTCCAGTAGGTGGGCTTCGTTCAATACGGGAATGACAACATCCACCGACGCCGTCATGTCCGCTCCCATGGTTTCCAGACGCCGTAGAGAATACAACCGGCGAGAGCCAGCAGCAGCAGCGGCAAAGCGGAGGATTGCGCTAACTCGCCGCCAGCGAGGCGGCTGATCGTGGTCAACGCAGGCAACTGGAAACCTCCCAGGAACACCCGCAGAATGGGCTCGCCCAGACCCAGGCCTCGCTCCACATCCCGATACATTGCCAGGCACCAGGATTGCGCCATCGCGGCGATGGCGACAAGATACACCGCAAAGCGGGCTCGGCCGGCGAACCACTGGCGCAGTACCAAAGCGGCAGGAATAAAAAGCAAGGGAAGAGCCGGGGCCATATAACGAATTCCCGTGTTGAACTGAAGCCGGGTATAGTTCACTCCCGAGAAGAACAGCAGGATCAGTGCCGCCGTCGCCAGAAGATGCCACAGTTCGCGTCTCAGGACCGGGGGCTTGATCCGCGGCCACAGCAACGCGAGCAGCAACAAGGGGCAACTGAGGAAGAGTCCGAACCTGTAATCGAAGGCGAGTTGCCAGGCCAGCTCCCACTGCGGCCCTTCGACGCCCTGAAAGCCTCTGTCAATCCACTCAACCGGCGGCATGTACCTCTGCCCCGGGTAAAAAGGGTTGCCGAACGATTGCCATTGATAGTGCCACAGCAGCAGCACGGGAGCAACGGCGCCAACAGCGTACGCCGTCACTTTGTTGGGCAGCCATAATAGGCAGTATATCCCCATGGAAACTAGAATCAGTGCGCCGGAATAATCCATGAGCACGGACATGCCGCCGCATAGCCCGGCAAGAACGGCGCTCCTGCGCGAATTGAGCATCCACAGCGCGGCGAAGCCGGCGAGCGCAAAGTGTCCGACCAGCATGTTCTGATTCAGGAAACCGGTCCGGAAGAACACGGGCGTCCCAAAGGCGTAGAGCAGGCTCAGCCACAAACCGGCCTGATCCGACCCGGTCAGCCGGCGCAGCAGGAGGAACATCACGACAGCGGCGGCCGCCGAGAGCGGCGCCATGCAAAACGCCTGCATGACAAACGCGCCCAAACCGAACTTTACGTCGTATCCGCGCCTCCATGCCTCGGCATAAAATTCGCGGGCTCTCGGCCAAGGGGAGTCATACACGGGCGGTTGAGCCCCAGACTGGGCGCGCCGCTGGTTTACGCTTGCGGTAATGCGATTGACCACGGGGGCCGCGGCGGCGTAGGGGATCGCCGCCAGCATGGAGGCGCCTGGATTATTGCCGATGTGCCAGCCACGCCCGGGCATTTCAAATAGATCGTCGTGGATGCCGGCGTATTCATCCACGCGATAGCTGAGGTGGTCGCCGATGGCCAGGGCCAGATAGACCTCGCGGACTGTGTTGGTGGCGAAGTGCAGGGTGAATATCAGCCAGCAGGTAAAGAACAGGCGCGCCGCAATGCCTTTGACCGGGAAGCGCCAGGGCTCCGGCGTTGAAGACATGGCGCCGTTCACAGGCCGCCTCCGCTCCCGTACAGGCACACGACCACACTTCCATTATTCAGAGTGCCGGGGAAATTGCCGGCTACTTTGAAATCGCGCTGGACCGCGGCGTACAGCCCCGGGAACTCGGAACGGAAGACCGGCTCGAGCGTATAAATCAGCCAGGTGCGCGTGGCCTGCTGGCGGAGAACCTCCAACTCGGCGACGCTTTCGACCGAAGTGAATCCGGCGTTGTAGTAACGGCCATAGACCCAACTGGTCAGGCCGGCGGTGGCCACCGCATCCCCCGCAAGTCGATGCTCGCGGATGAACCGGTAGGCCGAATTGTAATCCTGCTTCGGCCCGTAGGCGAAGGGGACCGAAGCGGCGGACAGGGCGATCATGGCCACGGCAAGAGGCATGCCGGCCTTTCCGAACAGCAGGGCACCGCGGATGGCGATCAATGCCGCGAATCCGAAGCTGAAAAAGAAGAACCGGGGCCAAATATGGTGCCCCAGGGCGAGCAGGCAGGTTACGCCCACCGCCGGCGGAAATACCAGCAGAGCGACCACCGTCGGCCGCGCTTTCAAAAAGCTGACCGCTCCGGCCAGGAACAGTCCGCTAGCCGCCAGGGCCGCGATCGAACCGAGGAACCCCACCCGCAGGCCGGCGGCAAGCTCCGTGACCGTCCACACCGGGTTCTTCCATTCGGCGACGACACTGTTAGTGGCTTTGAGGCCATGGAGGATCTCCGGCAGCGCGGGCAAGTGCAGCAGCAACGCCAGCAGCGCGCCCAGGCCCATCCCCAGCGCCGGACCGCGCCACTCACGCCGGCTCCAGGCGTCGCGAGCGGCTATGACGGCATGAGCGATGAGCACGAAAGCAATGGTTGCCTGCGTATAGACGCCGAGAGCGGCGGACACCGCGTAGGCGATCCACAGCGCGTTACGGCGTTCCCGCATCGCCCGCAGCAGCAGCCAACTGGTCATCATGGTCCAGAACAGCAAGCCGGTATAGCCGCGGGCGTTCTGGCTGAACCAGATGTGATGATAGGAAAAGGTGAGCAGGGCCGCGCTCAGCAAACCTTCCTTTTCCGAGGCCACTTCCTTGCCGAATAGGTATACGGCGACAATACTGGCCACTCCCAACAACACTGCCGGAAGCCGGAAGGCCCATACGCTGTTTCCGAAAATCATGAGGCTGAGCTTCGCCAGCAGGCTGAATAAAAAATGCTGATTTTCCGAGCCGTACACAGTGGGGATCACATGCAGCGGTAATCCCATGAAGCGCACCCATGTATAGATTTCGTCCAACCAGAGTCCTTCCTCCAGGCGATAGAGCCGGAGCGCCAGAGCGATCAGGGCCAGTAAACCGACGGCCCAGCCCGGCGACAAACGCTTCATGCCGGCAGCCCTTGCAGGCAGGAAGCGCAGACCCGCGCCAGCATCGCTTTGAGCGTCACGGCGGGCCGGTGCCCCGTGAGTTGAATCACCTTGGAATTGTCCGGAATACGGCGGTCAATTTCCGCGAAGCCTTCGCCGTAGGCCTGGTTGTAAGGCACAAACTCAATCTCGGAGCGCGACCCGGTAACGGCGATGATCCGCGCCGCCAACTCTTCGATCGTGATCTCTTCCGTGTTTCCCAAATTGACGATCTGTCCTACCGCCTCCGGATTGTTGGCCAGCCGCACCAGCCATTCGACAACATCCGACACATCGGTGAAGGCCCGCGACTGCCGGCCAGTCCCGAATACCGTGAGATTCTGGCCGAGAATCGCCTGCCGGACCAGACGCGGCACCACCATGCCGTGTTCACCAGACTGGCGAGGGCCGATCGTATTGAATAGGCGGACCACTACCGCCGGAACCTGGTATTGCCTCCAATAGGCGAGGGCGAGGAACTCATCCATGATCTTGCTGGCGGCGTAGCCCCAGCGCGATTTCGTGGTGGCTCCCAGCACCAGGTCGTCTTCTTCCTGGAAAGGTACCTTGGCGCTCTTCCCATAGACCTCTGAAGTGGAAGCGACGATCACCTTGGTCTTGCGGGGAACGGCGGCCTCCAGCACGGCTTGGGTTTCATGAACGTTATTGGCTATGGTGGCCGCCGGGCTGGCGATGACGTTGAAGACTCCTACCGTCGCGGCCAGATGATAAACCACGTCGGCTTCGAAAACCAGAGGATTCAGAACGCCGGTGTCGTTCACGTCTCCTTCCAGAAACCGTAAGCGCGGCGAAGCCTGCAAATGGGCGAGGTTTTCACGCAGGCCGCTGCTGAGGTTGTCGAGCACAGTGACCTCTTGCTCCTCCGCCAGCAGACGCTCGACTAAGTGGGACCCTATGAAACCGGCGCCGCCGGTGACGAGACATCGCGCCATGCAATGCTTCCTCCAAATTTCTTGTGCCGAGCTTGTTCTATCAGATTCAAGTACTGCTTCATGTGGGCCTTGCGGTCCCAAAGCCGCGTGAAAGCGGCGTATCCTTTCTCGCCCAGCTCTGTCCGCAGGGCGGGTGAGCCGCCGAGTGCATGCACTGCATGCAACAGTTGTTCGTTGTCGCGATAGATCGTTCCGCCGCCGGAATCCTGGATCACCTCGGGTAGGGCTCCTAAATCCCGCGCGATGACCGGCGTCTTGCGGGCAAACGACTCGATGCTGATGATGCCGAAGGTTTCGTATGTCACCGAAGGAACAATGGTCGCCACCGCGTGCGTATACAGCGCCCCTAATTCCCGCTGTGGCCGGGCGCCCAGAAAGCGAATGCGCGGATTTGCGGAGGCCTGGGCCTTCAGATCGAGCTCGGCTGCGCCGGTTCCCGCGATCAGCAGATCCCACTGGGTGACTTTTTCCCAGGCCTGAATCAGGGTGTGCAATCCTTTGATCGGCTCCAGGCGGCCGACGAACAGAAAATATGGCCGCTCTTGCGGGCGGGGTTGCGGGTTCCGCCAATCGTCGTCCTGCCGGTCCAAAAAGTAGGGCAGATGATCCACCGGATAAGGGAAACCGCGCTCAGCATGCATGCGCGCGGTGAACCGGCTGGGACTGACAAACTGATCCACCCGGCGCGCGGCCTTATGCAAATAACCAGTGTAGCGCCAGAGCTGCGGCGGGCGTCCTCCCCGTAGGGTGCAGCGCAGGCATTCGGGCTTCTCGCAAGGGCGGGAATTGAACTTCCATAGCACATGCATGGGGCACACCAACCAATGCTCGTGGGCCATGTAGAGTTTTACAAAGTCGCGATTCGCCGGCTCCAGTTCCAGCACGCCCGGGGACAGCAACGAAATGTTGTGATAGTGAACCACGTCGTAGTGTTTCGACCGCGCGATTTCGAGCATCTTGCGGCGCGTCAGAACCGGGCGGCCGGTCTGGTGCGACAGCAGCGGAGAGAGCCAGCCGGAACCCATTCTCAGCTCATGCCGGGTGACGTTCGGATGCTCGTCGTAGGCGATCGTGGGTGGGCCGGGATGCAACAGATGGTAAGAATCCACGCAGTGGATGACATCCACGCTGTGGCCGGCGTCCCCGAGAGCATGCGCAACCCGATGAATATACACACCGTCTCCGCCGAAGCTGAACGGTGGATAAAACGTCGTGAAGTAAAGAAAATTCAGTGGTTCCCGCATCGACCGATGTCTCGCTCCCTCCGTGCCAACATAGCTGAGACACTCCTCGTTCCTTAATTACAGTGCAGGGCGAGAAAGAATCTCTTAC
>CAMAVI010000153.1 GCA_945861625.1 Candidatus Sulfopaludibacter sp. SbA3 | reverse complement strand
TATCCGCTTTCCCTCGCACCAATCGGTGTTTTTTTGTTGCCCCTCGCTTAATCCAGCAGCCCCAACTCAAACGCCCCTATCCTTTGCCGCTTTCCAACCTTGCTCTATTCGCGCCGCGCCTCAGCCAATCCTTACCGACGGATTAGGGTCTACTAGTATGTCGCGAGCGTGCCCCCTTCCCCCCCGTAGGGCAGTGTAGTAACCTAAAAGCCGCGGGGGATTTTTCGTCCGGAACCGACTCACCAAATATGATCTCTCGCCACAGGATACTGGGGATTTTGATGACGGCGGTTGCCTTACCTGAATTGCTCGCGCAAAGCACGGAACCGCCGAGGCACGAGGTTGGCCTGACTCTGGGCCGCCTGCTCAGCCAGGAGCGCGCGTCCGGCACAACAAGATTCACGCTGGGTTCGGGAACCGCGCTGCAGGCCAACTACGGTTTTCGCCTCTTTTCCGGATCCAAGGTCGCGATTTACGGCGAGGCACACATGCTGGCCAATCCGCAACGGGCCATCACTTCGGCCAACCTGGGACTCACGAAGGACGTCGCCAGCTTGTTCGTGACCCCCGGCCTGCGCGTGAAGTTCTTTCCTCGCGGCCGGATTGCTCCGTATTTCGCGGCGGGCGGGGGATGGGCCTTGTTTGAGCACAGCACGAAAACTCTAGCCGGGGCCGCCAATCCCGCGCCGCGCACGGCGAGTCACGGCGTTTTCGATTTCGGCGGCGGCGTGGATGTCAAATTCTGGAAGTTCATCGGCCTCCGGGCGGAGGTCCGCGATTTTTATTCAGGTAACCCGTCGTATAACGTGCCCCTAAGCGGGAGCCAGCATAACATCGTTGCCGGAGGCGGCTTCGTGCTTCGCTTCCGTTAAGGGCCCCTGGACTCGGGAAATATGATGAATATCAGGCTAGGCGCGGCGCTACTGGCGGGTTCGCTTTGCGCGGGCGGTGAGTCCTTCGTTCTGAAACCCTCGGAAACTGCACGAATGGAGCTTACGGTTGAGAAAACTGGACTCCTCAGCGGCAAGAAGCATCTGTTTGTTTTTGAGCAATGGAGCGGAACCCTCCAGATCACGCCTGGCAAGCCAGAAGAAGCAGTCGTGAATCTGTCCATCCAGGCGAACAGTATCCGCTGCCATGATACATGGGTCAGCGCGAAGGATCTGCGCAAAATCGAAGAAACCGCTCTCAAGGATATGCTTGCCGCGGACCGTTTTCTTCAGATTACGTTTCGCTCTGATCTTGTGCGCAAATCGGAAGGCGGTGATCATCAGGTCCGAGGCCTTCTCGCGATTCGAGGCCTCGCCAAGCCGGTATCGGTGTCGGTCACGATGAAGCCGGACGCGGGCGAGTCCATACGCTTTGACGGCAATGCGAGTGTACGCCTCTCGGATTACGGATTGAAGCCACCCTCCGCGATACTTGGCGCCATTGGCACAAAAAACGAAATGGTGTTGCGATTTACCGTGCTGGCCACGCCCGTGCGCGACTAGGAATTTCGCATCTCCGGGGGATTGGATGGATTTAGGCAACCCCCACGACACTGCTGAATTTACTGCGCTATTCAACGCGATGCCCAAAGAGCAGCATATCAATGAGACTCATACGCAAGAAACAAATGCGGCGAGTAAAGGCGTAAACCAGCCATGGACCTACGCCGCCGCGGGGCGTGCCACTTCCGGGAGCCGCCGGTAACCTTTGCGATACGAGCGTGGAGTATCGCGTAACACGCCGTGCGACATTTACCGGCTACTTCAGGTCTTCGGCAGTCACGGATGAGCGACCAAGCGAAACGGCCGGGATTCTTGGACACAACGTCCTTGGCGTGCTCTGCCGTCTCGGCGCGAGTCAATAGGACCGCTTTGCTCACGCCGGAACCGTCGATGTGGTTGAGCTCCCGCCCTCGTCGCGGCGCGGGCGCAAGTGGAAATCGAGGACCGTGCCGCCCCATTCGGACGCAGGCTGCGCCGAAGCGCTAGAGGAGACGACGCCAGAGAAAACGGTGGCCGCAGCGGCCCCCAAGAGTTGACGGCGGTTCATCATGGTTTGTCTATTATTTCAAATATCAGGTCTATTCTAAGCTTCAACCGTCGCTCCAGACGGGCATTGGCTTGCATCTGTGTTCGACCGGTCAGAGTCCAAGAACGCAAGAAGAAGGATCGCCGTTAAGGCCTGCCGCTATTCTTCAGATGCGTTGATACACTTGGCCTCGCCGCTCTATCGTCACAACGTGCAGCAATCGTTTCTCATCGTCCACGGTGAAGAGGATTCGCCAGCCTCCGACTCGGGACTTTCGCAAGCTTCCCTGGTTGGTGAGCAGGCCAGACAAACGAGCATCGCGGGGACTCTGCGCGATCTGTTCGAGCCGCTTCATCATGCGTTCCTGAACGTCACGGCCCAACCGGTCAAGATCACGCGCGGCACGATGGGAAAGGTCGACGCGATAACTCACAAACCGCGGGTCCGGCGGTATTCCTCGATGGTAATCGTGCGGCCCGCGCTAATATCCTGAAGGCCCTCGTCGATGGCAGCCTTGGTTTCAGTGCTGATCTCGTCCGTGTCGTTGAGATCCGCCAGATAATCAAGCAAGTCGGCCAAACGCTCCTCCGGCAGTGTATCGACGAGCTGGTGAACATTTTCGCGGACGGTCATGATCGCCTCTTCTTCGATCATACGTCTTGTGCCGCCCCGGCTTCCACTAGCCCCTTCAGGTCTTCGGCAGTCACGGATGAGCCGTGCTGCGTCCGGCCCGCTACTTCTTCGCCGACATCGGCCACACGACGCCCTGATCCATCTTGGGAACCGCCGCGAGGCCCTTGTAGTCGAACTTCTGCACGCGCTGGCCGCGATAGGTTTCCGTCGTGAAGATGTTGCCCTTGGAGTCCGTGGCGATGCTGTGCACTGCGTAGAAGGAACCCGGCTGCCGTCCGCCGTCGCCGAACGTCGTCAGCACCTGCAACGACTCGCGCTCGAGGATGTGGATCTTCATGTTGGAACCGTCGGCAACGTAGATGTACTTCTGTTGCGGATCTTTGGAGAACGCGATGTCGAAGGTGGAACCGTCGCCCAGCGTGTTCTTCTTGACGACCATCTCCTTCACATAGGTGCCGTCTTTCTTGAACACCTGGATGCGGTCGTTGGCGCGGTCGCAAACATAGAGCAGCCCGTCGTTGGAGAGCTCGGCGCAATGCACCGGGTTGCGGAACTGCTGCGCCAGAGGCGCCGACGGATCGTACTTGGGAAGCTGCACGTCGTCCGGCTTGTGGCCATAGGCGCCCCAGTGCCGCTTGTACTTTCCGCTGTCGGCGTCGTATACGACCACGCGGCGGTTCCCGTAGCCGTCGGCGACAATCAATTCATTGGAGGCTTTGTCGACCATCAGCTTCGCGGGCCCCTTGAGGTTTTCGGGATCGTTGCTGCCCTTGCTCATGCCGGGCTTGCCGATCTGCATCAGAAACTTGCCCGATTGCGTGAACTTCAGCACCATGTTGTCGGCGAAGTAACCCGCGCCCATGCTCTCATCCTGCTTCGGACCATGCTTGGCGCTGTCCGGCACAACCGCACCCTTGGGAGCCGTGCCGCGGCCGTTGCCGCCGATCCACACGTTCCCTTTGTAGTCGACGGTGATGCCGTGGTTGCGCAGGGGCCAGTTGTAGCCTTGTCCCGGTCCGCCCCAACTCGCCAGCATATTCCCGTCCTCGTCGAACTCAAGAACCGGAGGAGCGGCGGCGCAACACTCGGTCTCCTTGCGATCCAGATACGTTTCCTTGGGCTCCAGCGCCGCGGAGCTATGAATGATCCAGATATGATCCTGGGCGTCCACGTTGACGCCGATCACGTTGCCTAATACCCAGTGGTTGGGCAGCGGCTTGGGCCACATCGGGTTTACTTCGAAGCGAGGAGCCTGCGTGGTTGCGGCTTCCACCACGGCCCGCTTTTCCAGCACGATGGAACCAATCCCCAGCGCCGCGGCCACGGCGGCAAAACCTAACCCTACTTTCAAACGAGTTTGCATGTCACCCATTCTCCTAGCGAAGTCTCTCAAAACGGATCTATGTTACTATACTCGATTTGAACGGCCAATAGTTGCCGGCCATAAATCTTCCAGCCATGCGCCGCCTACTCGCGAACCTGGTGATTCCGGCCCTGCTGGTAGTTTTCTCCAGCATCGCCCCGGCTCACGACATCCCCAATGACGTGACCATTCAGATGTTGTTGAGGCCTTCCGGCGAGCGGCTCCATCTGATGGTTCGCGTGCCGCTCAAGGCCATCCGCGACGTCGACTTTCCCTCGCGCCCCGGCAAGGGGTATCTGGATTTGGACAAGACCGCGCCCCTTCTGCCGGACGCCGCGCGGCTGTGGCTCTCTGATTTCCTTCATATGTACGAGGGCGAAACCCAGTTGCCGAAGCCCCGGGTGCTCGCGACGCAGTTGTCACTACAGTCCGATAAGTCCTTTGCCAACTATGAAGAAGCGGTGGCGCATGTGACTGGGCCCAAGCTCGACACCGACGTCTTCTGGGACCAGGTCTTGTTTGACGTTCTTTTCGAGTACCCCATCCAGTCCGACCGCTCGTATTTTTCGATTCAGCCCGGCGGCCTCGCCCACCTCGCGCGGCATGTGGTGACGGCGATGCGGTTTCTCCCGCCCAACGGAGCCGTGCGCGCATTTCAGTTTGACAGCGACCCGGGTTTGATCCGGCTCGATCCGCATTGGTATCAGGCCGCCGCGAGGTTTGTGCAAGGCGGGTTCGAGCACATTTTGGACGGCACCGACCACCTGCTGTTTTTGTTCTGCCTGGTGATCCCGCTGCGCCGCTTCTGGGCGCTGATTCCAGTGGTGACCGCATTTACCGTGGCGCATTCGATCACACTGATCGCGTCGGCCTACAATCTGGCTCCCGATGCCCTATGGTTCCCGCCTTTGATTGAGACGCTGATTGCGGTGTCCATCGTCTACATGGCGCTGGAGAACATCGCCGGCGGAGTGACTCTTGGACGCCGTTGGATGATCGCTTTCGGATTCGGGCTGGTGCATGGGTTCGGTTTCTCCTTCGCTCTGCGCCAGACGCTGCAATTCGCCGGCGACCACATGCTGACCTCGCTGCTCTCGTTCAACGTCGGCGTGGAGCTGGGGCAGGTGCTGGTGCTGATTCTTCTGATTCCCGCGCTGGCGCTATTGTTCCGCTTCGCCGTGGCCGAGCGCATGGGCACCATCATTGTTTCGGCACTGGTCGCGCACATTTCCTGGCACTGGATGGCGGAGCGCTGGGGGGTGCTGAGCCAGTATCACCTGCAGTGGCCGTCCTTCGATGCCGCGCTGTGGGCAGGGGTCTTGCGCTGGCTCATGTTGGCGGTGATCGCCGTCGGATTCTTCTGGTTCATTTCGTCGCTGCTTCGCGAGCGTTCGGCAGCTCCTGACACGGCCCGCGAACAGTAGTCTCTAGTAGCCGCAACCCCCAGTGCAACTTAGGTTTACATGTTAGTCCCCTAATCCGTCGGTAAGGATTGGCTGAGGCGCGGCGCGAATAGAGCAAGGTTGGAAAGCGGCAAAGGATAGGGGCGTTTGAGTTGGGGCTGCTGGATTAAGCGAGGGGCAACAAAAAAACACCGATTGGTGCGAGGGAAAGCGGAT
>CAMAVI010000152.1 GCA_945861625.1 Candidatus Sulfopaludibacter sp. SbA3 | reverse complement strand
CGTCTGAAACATTTCACCGGTCACATGCTTAGGAGATGTTTCTCGACTTTTACCACGGGCTGCTAGGGCCCAAAAGCATAGCAATATTCGCGATCGACACCGAAGTAGTGGAGACGCCGGCCGCGGCGTCCATGGTCGTTCTCCCAAATCGAGGGCGCGAACCCGAGGAATCCGCTTCCAAGCACCCGGCCCCTGGTCGCGCGCCCTGTATCTCCGGACCAGGTCACGTCCAGCTTCAGGGTGTGCTTGCCGCGCATGATCGGAACCTCGGCAGCATCGGTAAGCTCAGCGCTGACTCCGGAACATCTATCGGAACTCCTGGGAAGCTGGCCCACACTCACGGCGAGGAATGCACCATCCATGGAGGTGAGATTATATAGGACCTCCATGTGAAAAACATAGGGCTGACCTCGAGGGACCGTCACTCCCCGTTGCGGAGAAATGCCAAGAATCTGCACGAAATCCATTTGGGGGTCCGGCTCGCGCAGCGTTTTCCGATCATCGCTCCTGGCCAGCTTACCGCTCTCGTCAATGGAAGCGGGGCCGGCCGCGGACCCCCTGGAAATCACGAGTTCTCCGGTTTCATCGATGGAGAAACGCGGGCCGGTCCGGGTTTGCCCGCGGGAAAACGCCGTGAGGCGGAAGCGATGCGGGCTGGCCTCATTGGGGCACTCCTCCAGCGTTATCGTATAGTGCTGGACAACCGTGAACGTCCCCTCCTCACTGCGGGTCCACCTAACGTTCCGCACTTCCGGCAGCTGGCGGCCGTCGCATGTGAAGGCCTGATCGGCGCGGCGCGCGCGGAAGGAGATCTCTGCTGCGTAAATGCGCTTCAGGAGTGCGGGGATTTCGTCGGTTTCAATGCGGCGGTATTCCGCTTGTTGGATGACCGGCAGAGAAGCGCCTATCCCCAACGCAGCCGCCAGCGGGAGGGCATACACAAACTTCGGAACCGGCATGCGGGCTAACACACGTCCGATGGCGCCTCCGATCAGCGGCGCGGGAAACCCTAAAATAAGCGACATCGCCAAACCTATCGGCCAAAGGTTACAACATCCCGGATCTCTCGAAATCTCCAAATAAGTCTCCAAATAAGTCTCAACGCCCGTGCCCAGGAACGCGGCCACGGCCATGCTTAGCGCAGCGCCAAGCCATGCCTCCGGGAACAACCCAGCCAGGCCCAGTCCCGCGAGCAGCAGAGCCCCTTCGTACCAGCGCAGTCCCCAGAGATGGTCGGTCTGTAGGGTGTAATACCGAAAGAACAGAAACGCGCCTGCCACCAGACCGCTGGCCACCGCCCAAAGCTCCGTGAGTAACGCAGTCACTTCCTAATCCCTCCGTCCGCTTGCCCGCTGGCGTGCGGCTGGCCGCCGGGCCATAGGACACGGCTAACCCCGGCGGCACTTAGGCTGTGCGTTCCCTTCCCCTCGCTACGGCAGCGCGTACACCATCATCGCGTTGACCGGCTTGGGCGGCCGGATTTCCTTGGCCAATGATGCCGGAACCGACGTGCCCCAGCTTCCGCCGCCGGTACCAACCGGTACGGCGATATACTGCTTGCCCTTCGCCATATACGAGATCGGAAATCCTTGCGGCGACGTCAGCGTACGCGTCTGCCACAGAATCTTGCCGGTTGCCACATCGTAGGCGTAGAGATGCCGGTCCCAATCTCCGCTGAACGCCAAGCCGCCGGCCGTGGTGAGCGCCGCGGTGTTCATCGGGGTGGGCACCCGGTGGCGCCACAGAACTTTGCCCGACTTCAGGTCCAGCGCCAGGAATTCACCCAGATTCCCGCCGCCGGCCGGATGCTTGTAGTCGATACGCCGCACCGGACCATTGCCGCCCTTGCCGAGTTCTTTTTGCGCCGCGTTGAAGGTGGCCCGCTCGCAGGTCAGCTCGATGGGGATGTACAGCGCGGTTGTCTGCGGGCTGAATGCCATCGCGCGCCAATCCTTGAGTCCCGCCGTGCTGGGGCACATGTCGACTTCCACGCCGATCTTGGGAATCTTGTCGGGCCGGTAAGTGACTTTGCCTGACTCCGGCCCCACTTCCACCAGATTCTGATAGCCGATGTCGGTCGCGTGGACAAACGCGCCGTTTACGCGATCGAGCTGCCATAGGATACCTAGCTTGCCCATCTTAAACAGCGATTTGCGGCCGTTCAGGTCGATCAGCACGCTCTCGAAGACCTCGTCCATGTCGTGCGTCTCGGCGCGCAGGTGTTGATAATACCACTGCATTTTTCCGGTATCGGGATTGAGTGCGAGCGTGGAATTGGTGTACAGCGCGTCGCCTTCCGTGCCGCGGACCGCGCGCGCCCACGGCTTGGCCTGCGCCGTGGCCCAGTAGATGAGATTGGTTTCCGCATCGTAGGCGCCGGGGATCCACGCATCGCCACCCGCGCGGAAACGCAGAGGCAGATCGCCCCAGCTCTCGCCCCCTGGCTCACCCGGACGCGCGATGGTCGAAGTCCGCCACAGCTCTTTACCCGTCACGGCATCGTGACCGGTGATAAAGCAGACGTCATCCTTGTAGCGGCTGCACCCGTTGATTCCCGCGACCACCTTGCCCCGCACCACGATGGGGCCCGACGTATACCCGTAACCGAGCTTGTAGTCGGCCACCGTGGTGTCCCACGCCAGCTTCCCGGTTCGCGCGTCGAGCGCGATGATATGCGCGTCGTTGGTGGTACCGAAAATCTTGTCGCCGAAGATGGCGATGGTCCGCTGCACGCCTCCGATGACGCTTCCGGTCGGGTCCGCGTCGGCCCGGGCCTTGGGACGATACTCCCAGATCAGATCCCCGGTGGCCGCGTCCAGCGCTTGAATGGTGCCATGCGGATTGGGCAGATACATGATCCCGTCGTGCACCAGAGGCGTGGGTTCCTGTGCGCCGTCCTCCATCACCCACGACCAGGCCAGTTGCAGTCTCTGCACGTTCTCGCGCTTGATCTGATCCAGTGGGCTGTAGCCCCACCCGTTGTCGGTACGCCTCCAAGTGATCCAGTCACCCGGCGCCGGATTACGCAGCATCGCCTCGGTGACGGGGTGGAAGTCTTTGACCTGCGCGAGGAGCCACACGCCTCCGGAAAGCGCGAGACCAAGCAAGACCGGTATTGCAATGCGCGGTTTCATGGTTTGTCCCTTCTAACGGGCCGGGTTCGTGGCCTTATATTGCTGCAACGCCGCGGGCGTCGTGCGGATCATCTTCCACCCTTCGTTCAGGCGCCGCGTGATGGCCGCGCCGCTGGTGGCCGTGATCCCGCACGCTACATTGTGCGCCTTGCAGGCCGCCAAGATCTTCTGAAAGCCTTGTTCCACTTCCGGCGAGCTTTGGGGGACCCCCAGATTGCGCGACAGATCGGAACCCTGGCCCAAGAAGAGCGCGCCCACGCCGGGCGTCGCCGCGATGGAGTCGACATTCTTCAGACCTTCGGCGGATTCGATCATGATGATGGCCATCAGATCGCCGTCCGGATTGAGCGGCCACACATCCGCCCGCCGGTCGTACTCTTCCAGGCCGATGCCCCATACCCACAGCGCGTAACCGGGCGCATGGCCGCGCGTCCCCACGGGCATCTGATACTTGGACGTTTTCAACTGCGGATAGCGCATGCCGGCGACGGCGCGCGAGGCCTGGTCGGCGTTGTCGACGTCATTAAAAATCACGCCCATCAGGCCCAGGTCGAGCGCCTGCTTGACCACCCAGCCGCCGCCTTCGGCTCCTGACGGCGCAAAGCGCGCGAACAGCGCCACGTTGGGCTGGGAGTTGCCTTTCTTGGCAGCCAGGGCTCTATCGATCATGCCGATGGCAAAATGATGCAGGCCTTGAAAATCCATCGGGCCGTGTTCCATCTCCAGGTATACGTAGTCAATGTCGGAGCGGGCCATGGTTCGCGCCTCTTCCAGCGACAGACTTCCGGTTTGAAAGCCAATGATCGGTTTGCCAGCGGCAAGTTTCTCAATAACCGGGTTCAGATGCTTGGGCTGCATCTGCGCCGCCGCCGCACCGGAGAGCGCGCCGAGCAGAGCGGCCGCTCCCAGCAAATGCCGTAGTTCTGAGGCAGGGAACAATTTCATACACGAGTCTCCTTTAGGCCGACGGAAGCCGCAACGTCCCGTCGCTTTATCCGATCCGCTTTATCCGATAAGTGTAGCGCCCTATGTGACGGAACGCACGGCTCGCCGCCGGCAAACCGCCGGCAAACTCACTGCCTGCTTTACTTGCCGCCTGCAACCGCCCAGCCCGCTTGGGTTCGTTTGGTAATATGCGGGCAGGCGGTGCGGTGGGCAGTGCACTAAATGCTAGTCGATGGTGTTGTGACGATGGTGTTGTGACTGTATGAGAAACCGCAAACATCGCATGCAGCGCCCAACAGGTCACATAAGTCCCAAATATGGTGGGAGATTTCGGCGACCATTGGTACCGTCATGGCTCGCTGGAAAAAGCTAGATAAGCCCGTCAGTCCAGCCGATAAATAGAACGGTGGTATGCTTTGGTCTCTGGCGGTGTATCTTTAAAGGAGGGTACGAGTTTGGAACGAAAGGTAAAAATCCCCATGCCCCCCGATGGCCGAACCGTCGATGGTTTCGAGGTTCCAGTCCTAGAGTCAACGGAACGATGGACTGAAGTTAAGCTCGAAGACGGCTCGGTTCTGCGTATCAAACCCTCAATTCTTTCCGCCGTCCGCGTAACTGGTCAATATGATCAGGAGGGCAACCCCATGTATGCCTTAAAGGCCAATAATGCGATGGTCGTCGCCGAGGCGCCAGAACACCTAAAGCGGCAGGCTGGTGAGATCAAAAAAGCGAATTAGAGACTATGCGAAACTCTTGGATTTTTTCTAATTCATCAACGAACGTCGTCGTTGTAGGGGTCACTTCGTTTTTCCTGCTCTGCGGTCCAAATGCGAATGCAGCCCAAGAGGTTCGTGTAGCTTTAGACCCCCCTATTATTATTCGTCAGACAGAACATCCCGTGGTCGTAGCTGGAGAGTTAGAGAGGTCTCTCCGGTTTCAGCTTCTTGTATCCCAGTGGTATGTCGAGCGTGGTGCCACGTCTTCAATAGAGGAGATGTGTACCCGACCCGCATACCTAAGTATCATGGCGATGGGGCCGGAGGCGCTTCCTCTACTTATTGGGCAACTAAAGTCAGAGGGAGAGAACCCTGATCACTGGTTTGTCGCTTTGCACTACATCACTAAAGGGGAAGATCCAGTACCTTATCAAGATAGGGGCGACATGGCCAAGATGTCGCAGGCATGGCTCGAATGGGCCGAGTCGAGAGGCTAATGCCCGGTAGCTGGCCGCAGCGTGATTTGCCCTACCTAAACAGCGGGAATTGCCGGATAACGAGTCCGGCAACAGCAGCATACAACTGCATCGCGTGGGCCGCTGGAACTAGCAAACAATGGTGGGACCCTCACGCCCTATATTATTGGCCACCGAATGTCCCCCGTGAAATCACCATTGAGGCCGTGGTCCAGGTGTATGAGGGACTTGGGTACAGTATTTGCATTGGCGGCGCCCTGAGATTGCCCGGTAAATCGTAGAAAGTAGCGACTCTCAAACTGGCGGCCATAATAGGCCGACGGTTGGTTTTTTCTGCCAAGAAAAAGGAGAGAGTCGCTATGAAGAGACAATACCAGATCGAACAGCAACGAGCCGTGCAGCAGTT
>CAMAVI010000151.1 GCA_945861625.1 Candidatus Sulfopaludibacter sp. SbA3 | reverse complement strand
GCAGCGGATTGGAAGAGAGCAATTCGTCTCCATCCAGCAGCAAACGAACCGTAACGGACTGCCCGGGGATTGGCCGCAAAACGTACCGGAGCCGGGGCTGCATCATTCCATTCTCGGAAAACAGGACGCCTGTAAGCGCCTGCGCACGGCCAAGAAAGGCTAGCAATTCGGGCGTCACTTTCATTCCCTGCAGGGTGGGATTCGGCTGCCAGTCGGCCCCCGCTCGGACAACCAGATCGGACGCAGACTTTTGGACATATTTCCAAACCGAACCTTCAGTGGGCGCGAAGGCTCTTGCAACCTCCACAAGAGCCGCGTCATTCTGGCTGACCGGTGCAAAGGGATACTTGGAAAGAATGGGGGCCATCTCAGCGCAAAACCGCTTGATGTCCAAGTTCTTCCCTGGAACATTGCCATCGTCCGGAGGCAGCGTCACCCAGCGGATGGGTTGTTCGAGAAGTACTGAAACCCGGCGGCTCAGTCCCTCATTGCCCACATCCGTAAACTTATCCGATAGCGCAAGATGTGCAGTAAACGCCTGCTGCTGCACGGACCGAGTTTGACGGAGCGCCGCCCCTCGTTCCGCACTCGACGCCCGCGCCAGCACTTCCAGGCTCTGCTGGAGCGACCGCATACCTTGCACGTAAGCCCCATTATTGTCGTTTACCAGGCGATCGACTTCGGGCGGTGTCGTAAATGTGACTGGTTGGAATAGGCGAGCCACATCGGCGGACGTCATCAGAAGTGAATCGTCGGCCACAAATTGGCGTATGCGATCGGCAGTCTGAGCACCCTGCTTCTGCTTCTGAACCAAATCTCCTAAGCCAACCTTTTGCGCACCCTTTTCCCACCAGCTCGGTTCTCCGGGTCTAGCGGGCGGAAAGTTGGTGTTTACCGCAGCCATCTTTACGATGCCGAGCAGCGGCGACCTGGGACCCGCCAGAATCGCCAGACGCCGGGCCGAATCCTCGTACCCGGAGTAGCGGACCACGCTGAACGAACCGAGAAACTCCCGCCACTCATCCGCATACCGCCGGAAGTAGAGCGATTTGAGCCGGTCCTTCACCTGAACATCGGCGATCCTTTGGGTGATTCCGGCGGATTCTCCCATGACACACTTCTCGCCGCCGCTGCCGAAATTGCCTTTGTCCAGCCGGTCCAGAAACACTGCCGATCCCTGCTTGGTAAACGCCGCCGGAAATTCCGCCGGACCGTTCAGAACGCTGCGATAGTCCTCGGCATAATCTGCAACCTTAATTGGCTTGATCTGTTGATTCAGTTCGCTAACCAGCGCTCTCAGTTGCTGTTCCAATCCAGCCGACTGCTGCAGGTAGCCGCGGGCCTTGGCCTCGGCCGCGGCGTTCTCGCCCAAAACCGCTAGTGGTGTGCTCGCGCCGGCCAACTGAGCGGCATAATAGTCCAGTTGGACACGTAGCAACGCGACTTGCTCATCCGGCAGACCCGGATGAGCCACCGAAATCGAATCCTTGAGTACTCTGGCTACGAGAGGGACGTCTACGGAGCAGCCGAGGGAGGTAATCGTTCGGTGCGTCTTCAAAGAGTCGTAGACGGTACCCGGATTATCGAGCGCGTCCCCGGAACCGGCCCGCAGCAACCGCGTTATCACGGACTGGTTGATTCGGTCGAGGCTCAATTCCTTGAGCCTCCCGAAATAAGCGGCACGGGCGATCGGCTTGAGACGGTCGCCAGTATAGAGGCCCCAGTGCAGGCTCCACGAATTCCCTTTGTCCAGGGCTTCCAGTTGCAGGCGAAGTTGATCCACCGCTCTGAGATTCGGAAGATCCAACATCCGGGAACCCAGCCTAACATCGCGAGCGGCCGATAACACTGAGGACTCCAATTGCCAATTAGATATCCAGGAGACAGTCCAGATGAGCACGGCGACGGCGCAAATACCAGCCGCAACTCCAATGGTTAGCCGCCGACTCGACTCCATGCCGGACGATCCTGCCCCCAATCGTGGGGCCGATGAATCATTCGGCAATATCTTACCGAAGAGGTCGCGGAGAAACAGCCATTGATCAACCAGAGGACCGGATGGCCCAACTGGCATCACGCGGGACATGACAAGGGTCGGGTCAAAGCGGAGAAGTTGTGTGGCCGCCATGTCGCCGATTCCAAATTTCCTAGCGACACCGAGGCTCGCGTCCCCGCCCACGGAAGCTTCCACTTTACGCACGCCGCTGAAGAAGAACCCTCGCAAACGGGGACTCGGTCGAAGTGGATCCGGACGGAGGGCGTCGACCAGAAATTGCACCACAGGAGTGCGAATCTTCTTGAATTCTCTCGGAAACTCGTAAATGGCGGGCTTGCGGGATGCCTCCGGTTCTTGGGCCAAGGCCACGAGTCGGCGATCGGTAAGGCGCACGAACAAAGAATTGAACTGGGCGCTGATGCGCTTTGCTTCCAATTCGCCCCAAGCGCGATCCGGCGCAACTTGCGGCACATCGCCTCCAAGGACGCCAAGAATCTGGGCTGCCTCCCCTTCGCTCAGGCGAGCGAAGTATTCGGAAAAGTGAGTGATTCCATCCACCTTCGTGAACACAACATACACCGGAACGCCGGAGCCAAAAACACCGGCTACGGCGGCCAAACGTTCCCGCACTTGCTGCGCAGCCCGGTCCAATTTCGTCAGTTCGGGGATCCCAGTGAACTGCCGGGAATCCACGACGAGAAGAACTCCTCGTAAGTCCACGCGGGCCGTTGGCCTAAGCTTTTCAATCCACCCTTCACCCGCGCCACCCGATCGCAGACGGTTCAAAAACTCAGCGAACCGCGCCGGCTCACTACCAAAAACCCGCCCGCCCACTTCCAGGTATATCGACTTTTGGTAAAGCCAGATGTTGGCAACCCTTGTCGGTCTCGCCGAATTACCGTCTGGAGCTACCTGTCCCGCCAACAGGGATGGATCTAGGCCACAGTGACTCGTGACCGCCGTTTTCCCAGCACCCTCTGGACCCAACACCAGGAAAAGAGGCAAGTCCAAGACACGCGACGCTTTTGCGCCCGGCTGAACCGGGGCTTCCGCGAGCCGCTTATCCGCTTCCCTCAGCAGAGTCAGCAGTTCAGCATCATCTTCGTGCAGTTGCGAACTCTTTTCGGGTGCTCGGAGAGACGGCGCCGCGTTGGCTCGCCGCGCGCGATAGAAGTCGATTCCGCGCTCCGCTATTAGCCATATGAGCAATGCCGCCACGCCGCCCGCCGACCACAGTAGTCCCCGGTCCAGCAATTTGGTTGTATCACTCGAGTACAAATAGCCAACGATCAGCCAAACGAGGAGGATGTAGAGAAACAGAACGAAAAGCAGGCGGCGAATCAAGCTCGCACCCCCGTGATTTGAGTCGCCAGTTCAATCCGTTGGGACTCCAACCCGCTCAACCGCAAGGTGAGGCTCCAATAATAAATCAAGAAAACCAGCAAGGTCGCGGCCACGATACCGCCCACCCACAACTGCCAAGAGATCTGCGTGGAAGCCGGTTTTGCAGGCACTTCCGGATTCAAGGTTACGGGAGGCGAAAGGAGATAGTCACTCTTACGAATCGTCTCGATGCGGTGCCGGATCCTGTCCATGATGCGGAATGCCTCTCCACGTAACGGCGGCGCAAACCTGCCCTCGAATCCCAACAATAAGCACAGAAGATAGACTTCCAGTACGTCCGCCATTTTGGACGAATCCGGGCGCCTTTCGATTTCTAACAGCCGATCAAAGAATACGTCGCCGGCGATGGCTTGGCCAAACAGTTCCGTGTTCAGCGGACGTCTCCTCCACTCCTCTGCGGCTGGCTGTCGCGACGATAGAATCGTCTCATCAAGAAAAGCGACAACCGCGAATTCGGCGTCCTTTACATCCGCGGAACCGTAGCCGGCTAATCCCGCTTCACGCTGTGCCTCCGCAATCGCGGCCTTGACGCGTTTCCGAAAGACATCCATTTCCGTAAGCGGTTGCTTGCCGGACTGAATCCGCACGATGCTGGTCAGGATATTTTGATAAAGTAGGGCGAGCGAGTCGGATTTGGTAACTCCGGGCCGGATCTCCGTGGGCGGCATCGTCAGTTCGGCTCCCTAGAAAATGGTAGTTCTTAGGCTAGCTTTTCCATTGCGGAGGCGCAAGTAGGAGCACGAGCGGATGGGGCCGCGGAAAGTGTGGTAGGTCAGATGCTATTCCTTCGGATACTCTGTATGGCTCTTGGCTCGTTGGTTGTTGTGACGGCACAGGAGCCGGCCAAAGTTCCATCCGGGCAATTGGCGATCGAGGATATTGTTCAGATGTCCCGTGCCAGCGTCTCCGACGAACTAATCATTGCGCGGGTGAAAAGGAACGGCAAGCCGTTTGACCTGAACACAGCGGAGATTGTCGAATTGCGAAAGGCCGGCGTCAGCGAAATAGTTCTCAAGTATCTCGTCGACCCAACCTTGCCGTATACCCCGCCGCAGGCGCCGCCCCCGACCGCCCCCCAGTCCGCCGCGCCAGTTGCGACGCTTCCTGCGGGTCCGGCGCCGAATCCGCTCTTCGCAAAGATCCCGCCCGAACCGGGCCTTTATTACATGATGGATGAAGACAACTACGTGGCTCTCGATCAAAAATCCCTTGTTCCCACCAGGCAGCCGGGCAAGTTCGCTTCCCTTCCCGGGCTACCGAAAGGGCACATCATAGGGGCTGTGATTGGGGAAAGCGCGCGGGTACGTGTTCCACGAACCCCTGTGACGATCTACGCGCGCCTTGGTGAAAAACTCTCCATGGACGATTTCACGCTGGTGCGTCTTGAACCCGCTGACAAGCGTAGGGATTTGGATTTCGGCACCAAAGCGGGCAAGGCCACGTTCAAGGTCCAATCTCTGCTGCAGTTTGACTCCAAACAAGTGGCACCGGGCCTGTATCGCTTGTCTCTCTCTACGAAAATTGCCGGCGAATACCTGTTCTTCATATTGGGAAGCGGCGACGAAAAGAAGGGTATCCTCGGCAAGGGTTACGACTTCGGAACGGATTAAGTGGGTCTGGAGGATCCTGGTGCTACGCTTCAAAGCCGTTCCGGTGTGAAGTCAAACAAACGCCCGCAGTAGCCGATGGCAAATCCCTAATTCGTACGCAAGAACCACCAGCGCACAGAGCTCATTCACATTCGTTGTTTAGAATAGCGTGGAGCGAACCGGGAGAGTGATGACAGTGGCGGGCCCGCAGCCTTGCTCACCATCACCATCACTTCGTCAACGCGGCCCGCTCAATCGCTTTATCTGTCGAGCGGCGACTAAGGATGCGGATGTCAACGAAGGAGGACCGATCTGCCGAATCGGAGGTTAAATCCTGCTGTTTTATTTTTAGAGAACTCCATCGCCTCTCTTCTTCCTGCGGTGATCTTAGGGTAACCAGCGGATCAAAAAAGCCAACCGCTGGTCCCTGGCGCCGGCAGGGAGGAATAGTCCATGATCCAGCTCGTGTCGTCATCTCCGGCGGACCTGTCGGTAGTAAGTCACTGTGTCCGGTTTTATTCACACGTGATCTGTCCGGTTTCGTATATTCATCCCGTTGCACCTCTACGGCTGGCCGAAGGAGGTTTTCTGGTTTTGGTTCTTAATGAGAGAAGAGTCGTAGGAGCGGTGGGAAAGTGGAAATCCCTGGGTTTGGGGATTTCCAAAGGACGGTGGGAACGGTGGGAAACCTGGGTTTGGTTTTCCACGGTTTCCACGGGCCTGGCTTTTCCACGGCTCTCGGGTTGCGGCTGGG
>CAMAVI010000150.1 GCA_945861625.1 Candidatus Sulfopaludibacter sp. SbA3 | reverse complement strand
ATCAGGAACTGGACGGGGCGCGTTCCCGCGGGCTGCCGGTTCTGGCAGGAAGCGGCAACCGAAGTGTTTGCCACCTCCCCGAGTGATCACGACCTGTGCGCGATCGGCACGTTCACGCATAATCTGGAGACCACCGAAGCGCACGATGCAGACCGTCGCGACGCTCTAAACGTCTTCGCCGATCTGGGTTACGTTCGGGAGCAGGACATTGCCTCGATTCCGGTGCTGGAGTCGCGACCGTCCCATGTGGTTTACGGGCCGCTGGCGACGATACCGCTAGCACCCGACGTCGTGCTGCTCTTCGGAAAGGTGGACCAGATGCTGATCCTCTCCGAGGCATCCCAGCAGGTGGAAGGGGGCCTGCCGCCAGCCATGGGCCGGCCTGCCTGCGCGATTGTTCCGCAGGCATACAATACCGGACGGGCGGCCCTGAGCCTGGGCTGCTGTGGCGCGCGCGCCTATCTGGACGTGCTCACGGACGATGTGGCGCTGTGGGCGATTCCTGGCGCCAAACTGGATCTTTACGCGGAACGTATCGCGGCGCTCGCGCAAGCGAACATCGTTCTGACAACCTTCCACCAGGTGCGCCGCAAAGACGTGGAGGATGGCAAGAGCCCGACGATCAAGGAATCGTTGGCGGCGATGGCGAGCCGGAACTAGGTTGACCGCGGAAAGGCAAGGAAAGGAGAGGTAACGCGATGGCGTATGTGATAGCCGAGCCCTGTATTGGCGTCAAGGACACGGCCTGCGTGGATGCCTGCCCGGTAGATTGCATTCATCCCAGGAAGGACGATGCCCGCTTTGAGGCGGGGATCCGGCTCTATATCGACCCGGTGGAGTGCATCGATTGCGGCGCCTGCGTTCCGGTCTGCCCGGTGTCGGCGATCTTTGCGCTGGATGACCTGCCTGAGAAGTGGGCCGAGTTCGCGGCGGAAGATGCCGCATATTTCGGCCGGACCTAGAAGCAAGGGGTTGCGGATGGCTTGTTGGTTCGATTTGGTGGGCAGATTGTTTACAGAACAAGGAAACGCTCGAAGGCTTGGTGTGTAGCGATTCATCCACGGGCTCTCAAGCGCTACCCCCGAGAAATCGAGATCAGAAGGATGACCGAATGGGCTGGGAAGCATATGAATGTTTCAAGGAAAAGGAGATAGCGTATGGGTTGTAGTGGTGGAAGTCCTCCACTTGCGGCGCGCATCGAGCCCGCAGGCCGGAAGGTGTTCTGTGTGAAATTCCAAAAAGAGATGCCGGGCCTCAGCGAAGTTCCGTTCGAGGGACATCCGCTAGGCCAGAAGGTCTATGAGAATGTCTCCAAAGAAGGGTGGAGCATGTGGCTTGAGCACATGAAGATGATCATGAACGAGTATCGCCTGAACCTTGCCACCAAGGAGGCGCAGGAACTCATTATCAAACAGATGGATGAATACTTCTTCGGGGAGGGCTCCGCGCTCCCGGCGGGATACGTGCCTGAAAAGAAGAAGTGATCATGCGGCCATGCAGATGAAGACTGACAGGGACACCCTCGACCTTCCTGCCGAACAAGTCGTGGTCGCTTACCACGAGAGAACGAAGCACCACTACCACCGCTATGCAGCAGCGCTTGGCTACATGGATTGGGCTAAGCAGCCGGATCCGTTCCGCCGTTACGACGGAGCGCCGCTGGTTCGCCTTCCTTTCCCTCACTCCGGGCGAGCGCTTCCTTACTGGCAGCTCTTTATCGCTGATAACATGGTGCCGGCTCCGCTTTCGGCTGACTCTATCTCGCTCTTTTTCCGCTACGGACTCTCACTGACAGCTTGGAAGCGATTCGAGGAAACCACATGGCCTCTGCGTGCCAATCCATCGAGCGGGAACCTCCACCCGACGGAAGGCTACGCGCTCTTGCCGTCGTTGGATGGTCTCCACAACCTTCCCGGCGTCTACCACTACGCATCGAAGGAGCACGGTCTCGAGCGCCGCGCGGATCTCGATCCCTTGGTCTGGGCAGCCTTGACGACAGCGTTTCCGGAGGGCTCATTCCTGGTGGGGCTCTCGTCCATTCTTTGGCGCGAGGCCTGGAAGTATGGCGAGCGTGCGTTCCGGTACTGCCAACACGATGTCGGTCATGCGCTGGGGACGATGCGAGTCGCGGCGGCTGCCCTCGGGTGGAAACTCCACCTCCTCGACCGTGTGGTTAGCTCCGCAGTGTCACAACTGCTCGGACTCGACCGCGAGACTGACTACACCGGTGCGGAGCGAGAGCATCCCGAACTTGTGGCGCTTGTAGTCAGGGAGACGTGGGCCAGGGACGGGGGCCTCTGCCTGTCGAAAGCGGCGATATCCCAGGTGGCCACTTCTCGATGGTACGGCACAGCTAACGTACTGAGCCGCGAGCACGTCGATTGGCCAATAATAGACCAAGTGGCTGCCGCTACGACGAATCTTGGGATTGGAGCCAACGAAGAGTTCTCCGGGTTCCCTTCGGAGGAACAGCTCTTCGGCGCACCCGTTCGGTCCGGTGCGTTCACCGCCGAAAAAGTCATCCTGGGGCGCAGAAGTGCGGTGAGCATGGACGCGTCCACCTCAATTCCTGCAGCGACCTTCTTTCGGATGTTGGCGCGTCTGGTACCCACACGAGACGGCCCATCTATGCCGTGGGACGCCCTACCCTGGCGCCCCCGCATCCATCTGGGCCTCTTCGTGCACCGCGTGGACGACCTCCCTCCTGGTCTCTACATCCTCGCTCGTGATCCAGAGAAGGTTGAGGTCCTCCGGCAAGCAATGCGGCCCGAGTTCCTGTGGCAACGCCCTTCGTCGTGCCCGCCTGGCCTTCCACTTTACCTGCTCAAAGAAGGCGACTGCCGTACTCTGGCCGCGAGCGTCTCCTGTGGTCAAGACATCGCTGGGGACGGGGCCTTCAGCCTTGGGATGATCGCCGAGTACATGGACAGTCTTGTGAGCTATGGCGCCAGCTTCTACCGAAATCTTTTCTGGGAGGCCGGGCTCGTGGGCCAGGTCCTGTACCTCGAGGCGGAAGAGGCCGGCATTCGTGCCACTGGGATCGGTTGCTACTTCGATGATCCGGTTCACGAGGTGTTCGGCATCTCTTCACGCGATTGGCAGAGCTTCTACCATTTCACGGTTGGTGGTCCAGTCGAAGACAGCCGTCTTAATACGTCGCCCGCGTATAACTCGGAGGAAGCCCGATGAACCAGGCGACCGAACATGGCGCACCTCGAGACCATCACAGCTTCAAAACTTCAAGTGAAAGTTCGGCCTGTCCTCGGGTTTCGACTTCCTGGGATTCGCACAACGACCTATTAAAACGTTGGCATGCCCCTCCGGCCAGCCCTGAACCTTCGCGATGTCGGCCTGGCTCGAGAGAGCGTTGGTTGCCTGCCGACAGTGGCCCCCATCAAATGGGCGCACAGCCCGTTCACCTCGCCACAGACGCCGACCATCACGGTGTAACGCTTGAGGACTTGCGGTAAGATCGAATTCGGTTCGAGGGGCCGGTCGAGGCCCTCCAAGGTGCATCCAGTTCCCGATTCTCGCTTTAGCGCATACCCCAAGCATGAAACATGACGCATGATATCGCGACCGTAGGTATTCTGGTTCACGGGGACAATCACTTCATCGTCAGTGGTCCGCTACCGGGCCGCGAAATAGCACTCGGGCTGGTTCGGCACTGGTCTTTGATTCAGATCGGAGCAGCAACTCCTGCGTCACTTGACCGATGGCACATCGTTTCCCGGGAATTTCGAGATCACCTGAAGTGGGCAGTGGTCGTTCCCGGAGACGGTACGATTTCTCCGGCAGTCGCGGCCTTGCTAGAAGAGCTATCTGCACGGGGAATCGCCATACACGACTCCCGGTTCGAGCTTTGGTAAGCGGGCACACTGAGCGCGCTAGTGTCAGAAATGGTGATATACTTCTGACACATGGAAGCTCTCGCCACCAGAGTCATAGAGTACGCGAACCGGTTGCCGGAAGGCACTCCCGTAGCAGCCAAGGAGTTGTTGCATCTGGGCAGCCGTGCCGCTGTGGATCAGACGCTGTCGCGCCTGGTCCGGCGCGGGAATCTCATGCGTGCAGGGCGCGGCCTCTACATTCGGCCGGTCGAGAGCCGCTTTGGCAGACGGCCCCCGGAAGCGTCTAAAGTCGTCGAAGCCATGGCAGCTCAGCGGGGCGAAAGAGTGGCTCCGCACGGCGCCGCTGCTGCGAACGAACTTGGTTTGACAACTCAAGTTCCGGTTCGCGAAGTGTACCTAACGTCGGGGCCGAGCCGAAGCTTAAAGCTTGGCGCACAGGTGATTGAGCTTCGGCATGTTCCCGCGTGGCAGTTGGTGTTGCTTGGGCGCCCGGCGGGCGCAGCGATTCGAGCGCTCGCATGGCTGGGGCCGAAACGTGCGAGCGAAGCACTTCGAAAACTCCAGCGAAAGTTAGCTCCATCGGAGATGCAAGCAGTGATCGGTGCCCGCGGAAGGCTTCCGACCTGGATGGCTCAGGAAGTGAGCGCGCTGGCAAACAATGGCTGACCTCTTCCTCAAGTTGCCGGCGGGTGACAGGCGCGAGGCACTTGGTGTCGCTGCGGCATCATCCGGTCGGCCACTGCACTTGCTGGACAAGGATGTCTGGCTGGTTTGGATTCTCGAAGTTCTTTTCCGGGCCCCATTCTCCACACACCTTGTCTTTAAGGGAGGGTCCTCACTCTCCAAGGCCTACCAGATCATCAGCCATTTCTCTGAAGATGTGGATCTGACCTACGACATCCGGGCGCTCGCGCCGGACATCGTTGGCGACGACGCGGAACCGCTGCCTCCGAACCGGAGCCAGGAGAAGCGCTGGACGAAAGAGATCCGCACTCGGCTGCCACTATGGATTAACGATCAGGTTGTGCCGGTGATCACCAGCGCGTTATCGGAGGAAGGACTATCCGCAGAGCTTTCGATGGACGGAGAGAAAGTATTCATCGCGTACGAGCCGCTGGCGACGGGGTCGGGATACACGCGGCCGTCTGTGATGCTTGAATTTGGCGCGCGCTCGACCGGGGAGCCGTGGGAAACGCGTCCCATCCGCTGCGACGCCGCAGATCACGTTTCCAACGTGGTCTTTCCCTCGGCCGTTCCGCGAGTGATGCGTCCGGAACGAACCTTCTGGGAAAAGGCAACAGCCATTCATGTGTTTTGCGCGCAAGGGGACTTTCGCGGTGGGGACCGTTTCGCGCGTCATTGGCACGACCTCACGCGGCTCGACAGATCCGGAATCGCGAAGAAAGCAATGGCTGATCATGCACTGACGCTCGCGGTGGCCCGGCACAAGACGGCCTTTTTCGCTGAGAAGAACGCCGATGGCTCTCCTATAGATTACGAAGCGGCAGTTTCCGGAGCGCTGCAACTGGTCCCGCGTGGCAAGGCGCTAGAAAGCCTGTCGCTCGACTACGACAGGATGGTGGAAGATGGCTTGCTATTCGACGAAGCCGAACCGTTCGACGAACTTCTGGATCATTGTCGCGGCCTGCAGGAACGAGCAAATCGAGCGTAGTGATTCGGGAGGATAGTTCAACGCCGGTCGGAGGCGTTCCACACCCCTCGCAGTAGGGACTCTACCCGACTATGGGCGGCACCGGCGAATCCATCGCAAAGGACTGTTCGGAATGTCCAACGACAAGCCTTTGACCATTATGGCGGTTAATACTGATGAGAATCCGCACCGTGCTGCCGATCATCACCCCGATAGTTCGATAAGGTCTTATCCTGCTGCAAGGCGTTGAGGTTATTTCGACCGGCCCTCCGTGCCAACATAGCTGAGACACTCCTCGTTCCTTAATTACAGTGCAGGGCGAGAAAGAATCTCTTACACATGAACAACCATAAGGTTCCCGCGCTTCCGCCAGCGGTTTTGCTGCCGGTGGC
>CAMAVI010000149.1 GCA_945861625.1 Candidatus Sulfopaludibacter sp. SbA3 | reverse complement strand
CCGCAAGTACCCCGTTGGGCGCAAAATCACGGATGAAGAGTTTGCCCATGTCCATCTGAAGCCCGACACATTTCATGGCGAATGGAACTACACGATCCATCCAAGCACAACCGTTAGATGTAAAGGTTATTGATTTACGCTGCCTTACGGGCGTCGATCTCACCGCGCCGACGAGCATCATCGGTTCGAATGCAATCCAGAACCTTCCCATTAATGGCCGCCGCTTCACGGATTTCGCCATGCTGACGCCGGCGGTACAGATCAATCCGCAGCGCGGCTCCATTTCCTTCGCGGGGCAGCGCGGCATTTACGGCAACATTATGGTGGACGGCGCCGATTACAACAACCCGTTCTTCGGCGGCGCGCGCGGCGGCGAGCGTTCCAATTTCGTTCCCACCGTGCCGCAATCGGCGGTGCAGGAATTTCAGGCGGTGACCACGGGCTACACGGCCGAATACGGGCGTTCGACAGGCGGTCTGCTCAACGTAGTTTCTAAATCCGGCGCGAATGACATGCACGGCGAAGCGTTTTATCAGATCCGCCCGCAGGAATTGTCTCAGACGAACCCATTGATCAATACGGTTCGCGCCACTTCCGCGGCTACCATCGGTGAAACGCGTGAAAAGCTCCAGCAGTTCGGCGGCGGGGCCGGCGGAGCCATCCGGAAGGACAAACTGTTCTGGTTCGCGGCGGCGGAGCGCCAGTTATCCAAACTGCCGCGCCAGGTTTTCTACGCTGGCATTACCGGGATTGCGCCAACACCCGCTAACCAGGAGGCCATCAGCTTCTATCAGAGTTTGCAGGGACCGATTAATTCGACCAACGACGCGACCGTGACCTCCGGGCGCCTAGATTACCAACCCAACGGCAGCCACCGCCTCACCACGCGCTTCAATTTCAGCGATGCCAACGCGAACAACGCCGTGACGTCGGGCGCGCCTCTTCCCGTGGTGGAAACGCGCGCGCTGAGCGGCACCGGCGCCGAACAGGACCGCACCTACACCGGCACGTCGCAATACACGGCCATTCTCAGCCCGACCATCGCCAACGATCTGCGCTTTTCGGCGACTCACGAGGTTCGACCCCGCACCGCGAACTCCGCCGTTCCCAACGTGAACGCCGGTGGCCTGGGCAACTTCGGCGCGCGGAACTTCCTGCCGACGGTGCAGGACGACACTCGTTACCAGATCAACAACGGTCTGAGCGTCACCCGCGGTTCTCACAATCTGAAAGTTGGCGGCGACTATAACTACCTGACCACGTTCCAGAGATTCGGATTCAACCAGTTCGGTTCGTTTTCGTTTGCCAACACGGCCGTGCCCACGGTGCTGGCCAATATGAGTGTGGCCCCGGGGCACAACCGTTTCGACGACACCAATGTGCGTTACAACCTCAACATCGGTAACCTGCTGGCGGATTACCACATGCACCAGGTAGCCTTCTACGCGCAGGATCAGTGGAAAATCACCCCGCAGTTCCAGGTCAGCTTAGGGCTTCGCTGGGAGGGCCAGTGGAACCCGCAGCCTCTGGCCAACAATACTCCCGTGGTACAGACCATTCAGGCCACAACGTTTCCTTTGAATGGCAAGTATGACCCGACGCGTACCCAAAATAATTTGAAGCAGTGGATGCCGCGCTTCGGTTTTACCTATTCTCCGTTTAAGGGTTCGGCGCGGACCGTGATCCGCGGCCACGCCGGTCTGTTCTACGCCGCTACGCCGATGCTGCTCTACGGCACCGGAACCAACAACTTCCGTACACCTCCTGGCGACCTGAGTCTGTTCCATCAGGGGAGCAACGCCGCGACCACTGTTTACCAACTTTTTAGAGCGGCCGGTGTGGACCTCAACACCGCAAAGCTGGACAGCCTCCCCATCCTCACGCCCACGCAAGCCACGAATGCCATCGCGGCGATTACCGGCGCGGCGCCGAATCCGTTCCTGGGAGCGGCTTTCACCGGAACCGCGAACGATTTTGTAAATCCCCGCGCGCTTCAGTTCGGCCTCGGCATGGACCAGGAAATCGCCAATGGCTGGGTGCTGAGCGCCCAGTTCAATTACGTGAATACGGTCCATCTGGAACGTAACCGGGATTACAATTTGCCGCGCCCCGTGGTGCGTGTAGCCGACGGCCGTCCCATCTATACCCGAGCCAATCGCCCGCTGCCGCAGTATGGACAGATCACGCTACGCGAAAGCTCGGCGCGCTCCATGTATCGCGGGGGATCGTTCAGTATCCGCCGCACGGCGAGCAAGCGGATCCAGTTCGGAGCCCAGTACACGCTGGCGCAGGCCTACGACGACGATTCCAACGAGCGTGACGCCACCTGCTGCCGCTACGACAACGCCGCCAACTTCAAGGCCGAATACGGATATTCGGGCAACGACATTCGCAACCAGTTCTCCGGCTGGACCGTCTACAATCTGCCCTGGGGCATTCACGTTTCGGGAACGTTGACGGCGTCGACTGGGCAACCCATCGATCCGCTCGCGGGCTCCAACGTGAATGGGGATAGCAAGAACCAATCCACCAGCGGCGACCGTGCCTATCAGGCCGTCGGCGTGCCGTTCGCGCGCAACTCGTTCCGCAATGTCGGATCGAGGACCGTGAACCTTCGCGTCATGAAGGATCTGAAGTTCAGCGAGAAGTATAATCTCCAGCTCTCGGCCGAGATGTTCAACATGTTCAACTTCGATAACATCATCGTCGGTCCCGCGGATGTGAACAACACCAACACGGTGTACGGACCGGGAATCAATACGGACGGCTCCGCCGCGGCGGTGCGCTCCACGTTCATGCAGATCCGGCGCCCGGACGGTCTCTACGATGCGAACAATATGCAGCTTGGCACGCCGTTCCAGGCGCAATTCGGCATCCGGCTGATTTTCTAAACTTCAAGTCGCAAGACGCTGCCAAAGAATGGGGGACAGGGTGGGCTATCCCGGGTGCAGCCCCGGTTTCAGCGGTGTGCAACCGTGTCCCCCAATTCTTTGGAGCCTTCATGCCGCACGGCCACCGCCGACGATTTTACAGCCGCCAGCGCTTTACCAGGCGCTATCCTAGGATAGAAACAGGTGCTCCGGCGAACGCTCACGCTCGTGCTGCTCGCTCTTCCCGCTTTCGCGGCGGATTGGGTCGAGTACCGCGCTGGCCCTTTCCATGTTTTTAGCGACGCCGGGGATCGCGCCGCCCGCGAACGCCTCACCCAGTTGGAGCAGCTCCGCTTCGTGCTGGGAACGCTGCTCGGCAAGCCCGAATTGAACACCTTGTGGCCGTTGCACCTGATCCTGTTCTCCAACCAGAAGGAATACGGGCCGCACGCGCTGCCGCAGCCGCTGACACCGGGCGGCTCGGCCACGCTGGCCGCCTGGACCGACGATGTACCGCTGCCGCGCGATCTCATGCGCGCCGTCACGGAAACCCTGCTCAACGATAATGCCGGACGCATGCCCCGGGAAACGGAGACGGCGCTGAGCGACCTGCTTTCCACCATCGAAGTGAACGCGACCCGGGTGAAGATCGGCGCGCCGCTGGCCGCCGGTGAACTCAACGGAGCCCGCCTGCGTGCCTGGGTCAAACTCCAGATGCTGGCGACGCAGCCGGAATACAGCGGCCGCATGCGCATCTACATCAACAATCTGCAAAATGCCGGGGAAGAGGATCAGGCGGCCCGCAACGCGTTCGACATGACCGCGGCCAAGCTGGATTCCATGGTGGACGCCTACGCCAAGACGGCGAAGTTCGAGTCCGCGCCCGTCAACGGCAAAGCGTTCAACCCGAACCGCGATTTCATCGAGAAGAATCTGGAGCGCCCGGCGGTGACCGCGCTCCTCGCCGATCTGGACGCCAAGGGCAAGACTTTTCCCTTTGATAGCGCGCGCGGGTTGCTGGCTCAGAACACCATCCCCTCGCTCGAACTGGCCATCAAAGCGAATCCCAAGTGGGCCGAGCCCCAGTTCAAGCTCGCCGCCCTCGAAACCGATCCAGGCCGCAAGATTGGACGTCTGAAAATGGCCGCGTCCCTCGCGCCCCGCAACGCCGTCTACTGGCAGACGCTGGCGACCGCGCAGGCCGCCGCCAGTCTCTATGCCGACGCGGAGAAGTCCTGGACTTCCGCCGAGCGCGCCGCGGAAACTCCCGCCGAGCGCTCCCGCATCCATCAGGCGAAACTGGATCTGGAAGACGCCCGCGCCGCCTTTGAGGTTGCCGAAAAAAGGCGAGCGCGGGAGGAAGAGGCCCGCGACCTGCAGCGCGCCAGGGATGCCGCCGCCGCCGAAGTCCTCGCCGCCCAGCGAGCCGCCAATGAGCGCCTGGAAGCCCGGGCCGGTAACGTTGCCAACGCCGTCCCCTGGTACGGGGATCCCACGGGTGCGGCGGTCTCCGGCACGCTGACGCGCGTCGATTGCCTGGGCACCCCCATGCGCCTGACCATTCAGACCTCCACCGGCGTTCCGATCCGCCTGCTGATCCGCGATCCCCGCCAGATCACCGTGCATTCCGCGCTTTCCGCGCAAGCTGAGTTCGCTTGCGGCGCCCAGAAGCCCGCCCGCCGCATCGAGGTGCGGCACAACTCCAAGGCCGACGCAAAGACGGACACCATGGGCGACATTCTGCTGGTCCAATTCCCGTAAGGGCGCTCGCCGGTGACGATTCGCCCCGCTACCTCCGCCGATCTCCCCGCGATCGCTCTGCTCCAGGACGCCGCCCCGGAAGCTTCCCAATGGGATCCTGCCGGTTATCTCGCCTATGATTGCGTGGTCGCCCAACATGGGGAGGCGCTCGCCGGATTCGTGGTCTGCCGGCGGACTGCCCCCGGTGAATACGAGATCCTCAACTTGGCCGTGCATCCGGACGCCCGCCGGCGGGGCGTGGCTCGCAAACTGCTGAACCACGTCATGGGGGCTGCCTCGCAATGGTTTCTGGAGGTCCGGGCCTCAAATAATTCCGCTATTTGCCTATATGAAAGTGTGGGATTCCGGCAGGTAGGAAGACGCGAAGGCTACTACGGCACATCACCCGAAGCGGCTATTGTCATGCGTTGGGATTCATGATATTGTCATGGTGCGTTTTAGGCACTCAACCCTGTTAGGAGGCCGTTAATATGGAGCAGTTGCAAGAAGAACTGAAGGCGCACCTGATGGCGACGAATGAGGAGTTTCGCGCCCTCGCAGCCCAACATGCCGAGTTTAAGCGGCAGGTGGATGCGATTGAAGCGAAGCCTCACGTGACGCCCGAGGACGAGGTGGAAGAGAATCGTCTAAAGAAGCTGAAACTGCGCGTAAAGGACCAGATGAACGATATCATGGCCCGTTATAAAGCGCAGCAAGTCAGCTAATCATCAGTTGCGCCGAACTTTATCCGGAGCCGGGCCCGCCAGGGTCCGGCTTTCGTGTTGTGGGCAGCTACTTTTGGCGGTCTCGCGCTTGCCCCGCGCGCTATAATGAGGCTTCCCCCCGAAGCCCAAGAAACGGACGAGAGAGACCTACCAAAATGGACGAAAAAGAACGCAGCCGCGCCCTGGGCGCAACCCTCAGCCAGATTGAAAAGCAGTTCGGTAAAGGCTCGGTGATCCGCCTGGGAGGTCAGCCGGTGCAGGCCGTACCGTCCATTTCGACGGGCTCGATTTCGGTCGATTTCGCATTGGGCATCGGTGGCTTTCCGCGCGGCCGTATTTCTGAAATTTTCGGGCCGGAATCGTCCGGCAAGACCACCATCGCGCTGCAAGTAGTCGCGGAAGCGCAAAAGATCGGCGGCATGGCGGCTTATATCGACGTGGAGCACGCGCTCGACCCGGTCTATGCCCGCAAGCTGGGCGTGGATGTGGATAACCTCCTGGTCTCGCAGCCGGATTACGGTGAGCAGGCCCTGGAAATTACCAACGCCCTGATCGCTTCCGGGTCCATTGACGTTCTGGTGGTCGATTCCGTCGCCGCACTGGTGCCCAAAGCCGAGCTCGACGGCGAAATGGGAGATAGCTTCATGGGCGTGCACGCGCGCCTGATGTCGCAGGCCATGCGCAAGCTGACCGGCATCGTATCGAAATCGAATACCTGCCTGATCTTCATCAACCA
>CAMAVI010000148.1 GCA_945861625.1 Candidatus Sulfopaludibacter sp. SbA3 | reverse complement strand
CTTTTTGCTTGTACGGATCGCCTGGACGGCATGCTGGGCGGTGTGGACTGAATTCACCGCGTCCCGTAAACTCCGTTTTGAATTTCCGGACTCTCCCGGTGCATTTCAGGCAGGCTCAAGTTTTTGGACTTCTGCCACAGACTGCTAGGATGCCTGGACCGTCGTGAACCGGTACTCCGTCAGAGAGCACCCGGTCTGCTTGGCTTGACCATAACGCGAGGGCGAGCGGGCGGGGGCAGGCGTGAGTGGGAAGTTGTGGAGGGAAAGGAATTATTGAAGTTCCACATTAGGCAAGACGCCCGTGTCCGGATATGCCGTGAATCATGAACTACATGTGTACTGATTGGCTAGACTTGATTGAGACCGTTAGATGCCACTCCAGCCCAAAGACGCGCCCGTGCCCACGATCCAGGAGCAATTCGGCCAGATCGACATCTATCTTTTCGACCAGCTTCTGAAAGGCCGCATCTTGCCCGGAATGCGAATCCTGGACGCCGGATGCGGTTCCGGCCGAAACCTCGTTTACTTCCTGCGGGAAGCGTACGAAGTTTACGCCGTCGACGCGGACGCCCAGGCCGTGGAGAGCGTCCGCGCCCTTGCCCGGGTGTTCGCGCCCGCGCTTGCGGAGTCGAATTTCCGGGTCGAAGCCGTCGAGCATATGTCCTTCGGAGATGCGTGCGCGGATGTGGTTATCTGCAACGCCGTCCTCCATTTTGCGCGCGATGACGCGCACTTCGAGTCCATGCTGCAGGGAGCGTGGCGGGTCCTGAAGCCCGGCGGACTCTTCTTCTGCCGCCTCGGATCCTCGATCGGCATGGAGAGCCGGATAAAGCACATCGAGGGCCGCCGCTACGTATCGCCGGATGGTTCGGAGCGGTATCTGGTGGACGAAGCCCTGCTCGGCTCGCTCACCGAACGGTTAGGCGCCGAACTGGCCGACCCCGTGAAGACCACGGTGGTACAAAATCAACGCTCGATGACCACGTGGGTTTTGCGGAAATAGCGGCTCTACGAAAAACAAACGTGGCAACATCGCCTGGTAACACCGCCTGAAAATCGGGCGTATAGTATTCTTAACCTTAAAGTGACGCGCACCACGCAAAGAAACACCCGCGAAAGGACTTGAACTTGATGGCAAACACAATAGAAGCGGTTCCCGAAAGCGCGAGATGGGCGATTGCGACGCAGGGATTGACCGGCGCATACATCGCAATTTCCAATGCGTTGAAACAGGCTGTAGGGCAGGAGAAGTTTGAAGAGTTCAACGGGCCCCTTTGGTTTGCGGCTGGCAAGGGAGCCAAGGGATTCGCGGATAGCTTCGGATTGGCCACGGAGACCGCCGCTGATGTGGAAAACGTGATGCACGTGCTTGCTTCCGCGGCGATGGGGCCCGAGTTCAAGTTCGACATTATCGAGTCCACGAAGGACAGATGCGTGGGAAAGACGACCGAATGTCCGTGGCACAAGCGATGGAAGGAACAAGGTCTCGACATGGATACTTGCGGCGCGGGGCATCAGGCGTGGGGGGCCGGCGCCGCCGAAAGCTTGAATCCGGATTTCGCTTTCAAGCTGACCAAGAATATGCTCCACGGCGACTCGCATTGCGAGTGGGTGGTGGAACGAAAGAAGTAGCGGTTCACGCCGCGGCGCATGAATATTCCGGTTCTACGAGGTGACTCAATGCAACAGAAACATCAGCTTGATTTCAGCGTGACGGTGGCCGCGTTAGCGGGAGTCTTGCTCATGCCCATATCCGCCTTCGCGCAATGGGAGAAGGTGAAACCCCTCAACCTCCCGCGCGCGGCCGACGGCAAGCCGAATCTATCGGCGCCCGCGCCGCGAGGGCCGGACGGCAAACCAGACCTCTCGGGAATCTGGTGGCTGTCCACTGGACGTTCCACGGAAACCGCCCCGCCCAAGTACCTGGAAAACATCGCGGCCGACCTGAAGCCGGAAGAAGTGCCGTTTCAGCCCTGGGCCGCCGCCTTGTTCAAAGAACGCAAAGCGAATCTTTCCAAGGACGTTCCCTATTCCCGCTGCCTGCCGCCAGGCCTGCCCATGATTACTTCGTTTGCGGCGCCGTGGAAGGTGATTCAGAATCCGGGTCTGATCGCGATTCTCTATGAGAACTCGTCGACCTATCGCCAGATTTTCATGGATGGCAGGGTCCTTTCGAAGGACGCGAATCCGGCCTGGATGGGATACTCGACCGGCCGCTGGGATGGCGACACGCTGGTGGTGGAAACGGCCGGCTTCAACGACAAAACCTGGATGGATTTTTTCGGGCACCCGCATACCGAGGCGCTGCGCGTGACCGAGCGCATCCGCCGCCGCGACGTGGGCCACCTGGATGTCCAGTACACGTTCGACGATCCCAAGGCCTACACCAAGCCCTGGTCGGTGACGATTCATCCGATTCTGCTGCTGGAAGGCGATCTGTACGAATTCGTCTGCAACGAGAACGAAAAAGACCTCCAGCACATGGACAAGTAGGCGGTTACACTTCCGCGGCTGTCTTTTCGCGGCGCTTCCGCTGGGGGGCGCGTCCCGAGTCTTAGTCGCAGAAAAAGCTGAGCGCCTTGGCGATATAGTTTTTCATTTCGCTGCGCTTGACCACGGCGTCGAGGAAGCCGTGATCCAGCAGGAACTCACTGCGCTGAAATCCGGCGGGGAGCTTCTGGCGGATGGTCTGTTCGATGACGCGCGGTCCGGCAAACCCGATCAACGCGCCGGGCTCGGCGATGTTGAGGTCGCCCAGCATGGCGAAGCTGGCGGTGACGCCGCCGGTGGTGGGATCGGTGAGCACGCTGACGTAGGGGAGCCGCGCCTGGTCCAGCTTCATCAGAGCCGCGGAAATCTTGGCCATCTGCATCAGGCTGATGGCGCCTTCCTGCATGCGCGCGCCGCCGGAAGCCGAAACTACGATGAGCGGGGCGCGGCGCTCGATGGAACGCTCCACCGCGCGCGTGATCTTTTCGCCGACTACGCTGCCCATGCTGCCGCCGACGAACTTCAGCTCCATCGAACAGATGTTGACGGGGCGGCCTTCGAGTTTGCCCCAGCCGGAAACCAGTGCGTCGTTCATGGAGGTCGCTTCGCGCATTTCGGTCAGGCGCTTGGCGTAGGTCTTGGAATCGGAAAAGCGCAGAGGATCGGTGGAGGTCAGGCCGGCGTCGAGCTCCTCATAAACATCATCATCGAAAAGAATGGCCAGCCGCGCGCGGGCGTCCAGACGGAAGTGGTGGCCGCATTGCGGGCAGATCTGGAAATTGTCGTCGAGCGCTTTTTTCCAAATGATCTGGCTGCAGGCTTCGCACTTGAGCCACAGGCCTTCGGTGCGGACGCGCTTCTCGCCGTCTCCTGCTGCTTCTGCTCCTGACCGCTCCCGCGAAAACCACGCCATGATGAACTTTCTTTAGGGTAGCAGGCATGCGCGGCTGGGGGCGAATTTCCGAAGGTCACTTTCCGAAGGTCAGGGAGTCCAGACATAGGCGGTGAATTGCCGGCGCAGGGAGAATCCCATTTGCCGGTAAAGACGGATGGCCTCCTGATTGGCGGCGGTCACGGTCAGGCTCACGCGCTCGCAGCCGTGTTCGGCGAACGCCAGCAGGGACCGGCGTAGCAGCGCATAGCCGATGCCCTGGCCGCGGTGCGCGGGCGCGGCGCAGATCTGCGTGATGTGGCCGGTGCGTTCGCCGACCAGACTGGCCAAGGAAATTCCGCACAAGTTCCGCTCGCTCAGCGCCATGTACGATGCGGGGGCGAAAAATGTACCGCAGCCCGGATACTGGATGATGTTGCTCAAGAAGCGCCGAGCGCCGGCGGGGGAACGGTACTGGTCATTGATGTCGCTGTCAATATGTCCACGGTATGCCGCGGCCACCAGACGCACGGAATCGTCCTGGCGGGCTTCCGTCCAAGGCGTGATAGTCACGCCGGGCGTATCACGGATGGCGAGCCGGGAGGCGGCGTCCACGGGGATCTCCAAATACAGGCGGGGATAGACATGGAGCGAACTGGAGTAGGGCATCTGGCGCGGGGACGGCGAGTTTCCCCGCGCGGTGCCGAACAGCAGCAGTTGCGCCTCGATGCGCTCCATTCCGGGTGAGCGCCACAGTGCTTCCAGAGCCGCTTCGAGCAGCGCGTTCTCGCGTTCCGGCGTGCGGCTCTTGGCCATCACATACACATCGCCAAGCAGGCCCTTCCGGCCATCCCGCACGTAGTAACAGTAACCGATGGCTTGCGTGCCGTCGAGCAGGGCGAAGCCCTGGAGGGACCTGGCCTCAATGTGCTGGTGCACGAGTTGGGCGGCCGCGTGCATGTCCCAATCAAGGGCCTCGCGCCAGGCCCAAACTTCTTCGTCGAGCAGAGGGGTGAAGTCCACCGCCGCTGCGTGGTGCAGATCGACGATGCCGGTTGCCGGGGAGTCTGGCCAAGCGGCCATATAGACGAGCTTATTATGTCAGTAAGCCTGCCGCGGGCGCTATTTCAGGTAACCTTGCCACGGGCGCTATTACCAACCCGCCACAGGCGCCTTCACCGGCGCACGGCAAAGCTGTAAACGCGGGCGCCGGAGGAATCGTATTCGAGCCGCGCTTCGGGCAGGGTCTCGGCCTGTTGGGCGAACGGGTCGAGCGAATGGCCTCCGAGTTCGCCTCCGATGTCGGACTGCAACAGCAACAGCAGGCCTTTCCGGTATTGCGTGGGCAGAGACGAAAACGACGCCGCGAGCGCTTTCAATCCGGGTTGCTGCGGAGTGACCGCGAGGAACAGCCCGTGCGAACTGGGGACTCCGGTATAGAGGTAGCTGAGCGTGTCTTTCCAGGCCAGCGTCACCGTGTCCGGCGCGGCATGCTCCTTGACCCAGGCCAGCGTCTGGATATCGCGAACACGGTAGTCGTGCTCGGCGGACATTGCGGCAGCCACCATATTCCAGGTGGCTTGGCCATTGCGCGCCACCAGCAGGCATCCAGCCAGGAACAGGGCCGCTGCCGGCGCCTGCCGCCAGTACGGCCCGCGGGCGGACCAGAAGGGCGAGCGGGCCATCGACTGCTTGCGCAATGACTGTTCACACAATGACGCGAAGTGGCGGGCCTCCTCGGCGATTCCCGCCAGCAACATCGGCCAGGCGGGCATGACCAGGCGCGCCAGCCCCTCGTACCACCAGCACAGGATCATCACGAGATAGAGCGCGGAAAACAGCAGATAGAGCGGCCATTGGCGGCGGCGGCCCAGGCGAATGGCCCCGGCGATGGCGGCCGCGAAGACGAGATGGTGCAGAGGCAGCCCAACAAAGAAACGCAGAATTCCCGGAAAGAAGTTTTCCGCGACACCGGCCGACAAAGTTCCGGCTTGCTGATACACACTGGCCCAGAAGCCGTTCACTCGGATGACGCGCAGGTATTCTGTCAGGTAGCTGACGTTGGATCCGTCCGCATTCGTGGCAGCATGCCACCAGGACCACGCATGCCAGCCGGCGGCCAGAGGCAGCGCGGAGAGCATGAAATAGACGGTCAGGTTCCGCCGTTTGCGCAGAAAATAGAAGACTGGGACGGCGGCGAGTAAGGGCAGTCCCGCATTTCTGGTCAGGTAGGACAGCCCGGCGAGCACGCCTCCCGCGGCAGCGTACCAAGCGCCGGTGCGGCGTTCGACGGTAAGAGAGCGTTCCACCGTGAGAATCGCGGCCAGCAGAAAGCATCCGAACAGCAGCTCGGAAAACAACGTGATGGCGAGTATGACCAGTTGGAACGTGACCGCGGTCAGCGCTGCAATGAGGAAGGTCCGCCGCCAGCTATAGCCAAACTGCCGCAGAACCATGAGCAGCAGGGCCAGGTAGACCGGAAGCAGTAGAGCCTGCAAGAGCGCGGCGGTTTTCAAGTTTTCCGGAAATGCGGGCACCCAGCGCCACGCGAGTGAGAGATACAGGGGATACAGCGGCCCTAATCCGTCGGTAAGGATTGGCTGAGGCGCGGCGCGAATAGAGCAAGGTTGGAAAGCGGCAAAGGATAGGGGCGTTTGAGTTGGGGCTGCTGGATTAAGCGAGGGGCAACAAAAAAACACCGATTGGTGCGAGGGAAAGCGGATA
>CAMAVI010000147.1 GCA_945861625.1 Candidatus Sulfopaludibacter sp. SbA3 | reverse complement strand
CAAGTTGGATTTATTGGCGGCCAGCATCGACGCTTGGAACGCCAGGGCCAACCGCGAAAGGACCTGCATCCAATGGAAGTTTACCCGCAAAGCCGCTCGTGTCAAGTTTGGCTACCAAAGGAATACTTCTAAGCGGTCCGAGACCTAGGTGCAGCATTGCCAATTGTGAAGTTTGCGATCGACTCCGGTTACGCAACGCCCCAGGTATACGCTTGGGCACGCGAGTTTGGCGGGCAACGGGCAGTTGTTATCAAAGGTGATTCCCGAGGAGCTGCGCCAGTTAACCAGCCATCTCCTGTTGATGTCGGTCCGCAAGGAAAGCAGATGCGCTGGGGGGTGAAGATATGGCCGGTGAATGGATCGATGATTAAGGAGGAACTGTATCGCTGGCTCGGGCTTTCCAGACCCACGGAGGAGAGCGGCATTCCTTTTCCGCCAGGCTATTGCCATTTCCCGAAATATGGCGAAGAGTATTTCAAGCAGATCACGGCAGAGCAGCTGGTAACCCGAGTCGTCAAAGGTTACCGCCGCGGGGAATGGCAGAAAACTCGCGATCGCAACGAAGCATTGGACTGCCGCGTGTACGCGCGTGGCGCAGCGGCCGTCTTTGGAATCGATCTCGGTAGCGATGCCGACTGGGACAGACTTTGCGACCGATTGGCGGAGCGTGTCCGGCGCGCTAAGGATACAACCCAGACGCCGCCGCCGCAACGTGCTCCGCGGCCCCGCACAATTCCTTCCCCATACCTTGACGGTGATTAAAACTGGTTCGATAGGGAAGTAAATTCGAGTTGCCGACCGTGTGGCGGCTCTGTGGAGAGCAAATAAGCCGAATCATCGTTTGAAAACCTCGCATCAGACCGAGACCGCCACAGCGTCCGATCCGCGCATCCTCTGTTAGTGGCGCCAGCGGCGGCAAACTCCGTTGGCTTGAAAGTTCATCGCGATAGCCTTTCGATCGAGCATGTCGGAGTCGAAGCCCGTGGAAGTGACCGCTGTAGCCGAACGATGCCGTCGGGAGATTGCAGGAATCGAGGCGCTGATTCTGGCTGGCCACCCGGACGTTCAGGGCCTCTGTCAGGCGCTGGCGGACTGGTCGGCGGAGTTACGAATCATCGAGCAGGAGATTTGCGTCAACAGTAAAAAGCCCGCCGCGACCGAAGCCGGGCGGGCGTAAACGGAACTGATGATGATGCTAGCGGCTGATTGAGTACACGCGCTCGCCGTTCTCGCGCTTTGCGGATACGACTGTGAGCCCCATCTTCTTACCCAGGCTGCCGCTGATGAAGCCACGGACCGAATGCGCCTGCCAGTTAGTTGCCTTCATGATTTCGGCAAGCGTGGCCCCGTTAGGCCGTTTCAACAGATCGATGATCTTCGCTGCCTTGCTGCCGTCCCGCGCAGCCCCGGCCTTCTTTGCGGTCTTGGACGCTTTCTTGGATGCCTTGGCCTTCATGGCCTTCTTGGGCGCAACGCGCGCGCTTTGGGGCAACGCGGGCTTTTTCGCCGGGTTTCGGCTTCCCGGTGCCCGTTGCCTGGGCGGTGCCGGTTTCTTCAGTCGTCAGTGTGATCATGTAGTCTTCTTGTGGCGGTAACTACCGCGGTCACGACATGAATCACTCTGAAGGGCCCAAGATGCAAGTGAATTCGGGAGAACCTCCGCAGCGGCGAAGGACAGGCGATCGTCGCGCTGCTTTCCCAGGCCCTATCCGCTTCTTGATAGGGTAGCCTTCGCTGAATGAATCGTCTGCGTGATGGGCGGTGTCTGGAAAGTAACTTCCGTGTGGGCCGTGATCCAGGATCTATCTACTTCTTGATCGAGTATGCTTAGTTAAATCAGTCATATGCCGCTCTCTGTCGGCGACAAACTCGGTCACTATACCGTCCTCTCTTTGCTGGGGGTCGGCGGCATGGGGGAGGTCTATCGGGCCAAAGACAGCAAACTGGATCGGCAAGTAGCCATCAAGGTTCTCCCTTCGGCGCTGGCGCGTGATCCAGAAAGACTGGCGCGGTTCGAGCGGGAAGCCAAAGTTCTGGCATCGCTGGATCATCCCAACGTCGGGCACATTTACGGAATCGTGGACTCGGCGGACTCACATGGGTTGGTCCTGGCGCTCATCGAAGGCCCGACACTGGAGGATCGGATCGCGGCTGGGCCGATCCCGCTAGAGGAAGCGATTGCGATCTCCAAGCAGATCATCGAGGCGCTGGAATATGCCCACGACCGCGGTGTGGTGCATCGTGATCTGAAACCCGCCAACGTCAAGATCACTCCTGAGGGCGTCGTTAAGGTTCTGGACTTCGGATTGGCGAAAGTACTCGAAGACGAGCCGCCGCCCTCATCGCCTTCTAACTCGCCGACGCTGACCCTGGGCCACACTCGCAATGGGGTGATCCTGGGCACGGCGGCGTACATGGCGCCGGAGCAAGCAGTAGGCCGCCCGGTAGACCGCCGCAGCGATATTTTCTCCTTCGGCGCGGTGCTGTATGAGATGCTGACCGGCAAGCGGGCATTCATTGGGGCAACCACGCCGGACGTGCTGGAGGCCGTAGTTAAGAACGACCCAGATTGGTCGGCGCTGCCTGCAGGGACGCCGGGGTATTTGCGGAGGCTGTTGGAGCGAATGCTGGCCAAGGATCGGAAGCAGCGGATGCAGGCCATCGGCGAGGCGCGCATCGCGCTGGAGAATCCGCGGGCTGATGAGTCGCCGGCTGCACCCGTGTATGTTCCCTCACCGTCGCGCCTCCGTTGGCTGTGGCCGGGTGTCGCCGCGCTGCTTGCGCTGGTGGCCGCCGGGCTCGCACTCGTCCACTTCCGCGAGACGCCGCCGGAGGCGCAGGCCGTCACTACAACGATCCTTCCGCCGGACGGCGCCGCCTTCGACTTCGCCACCAACCCAAACCTGCCCATGATCTCTCCGGACGGCCGTCGCCTGGTGTTCGGCGCACGATCCGCGGACCGCAAGACGCAACTGTGGGTCCGGCCTCTAAACTCGCGAACAGCGCAGCCGCTGGCGGGCACCGAAAGCGCAAGGTTTCCGTTCTGGTCGCCGGACAGCAAATCCATCGGATTCTTCTCGGGAGGCAAGCTCAAAACCATCGACGTGGCCGGCGGCCCTCCGCTGACGATCGCGGATGCACCCATCGGACACGGCGGGAGCTGGAGCCCGGAAGGCGTGATCGTTTTCTCCTCCAACGAAACGGGCCCTCTCCAGCGCGTGCCCGCATCGGGTGGCACGGCTGGCCCCGCGACCACGCTCGGCGCCACGGCGGACCACTCGCATCGCTTTCCCTGGTTCCTGCCCGATAGCCGCCACTTCCTTTTTGAAGACTTTCAACCGAATAACAACGAGGTAAGTATTCAGGTTGCGTCTCTCGATTCCAAGGAATCCAAAATGGTCGCTAGGACTAGTTCCAATGCCATCTACGCGGACGGGCGCCTGCTGTTCCTGCGCGAGAACACCCTGATGACGCAGCCCTTCGATGTGAAGCGTCTGGCCATTACTGGCGACGCCGTTCCTGTGGCGGAGCAGGTCGGATCCGTGACTGTCGATGCGGTAGGGCTTTTTTCGGCCGCCAGCACCGGGCTTCTGGCGTACCAGGCAGGCGCCGGGGCAGGCAACACAAGCCTAACCTGGTTTGACCGCAGCGGCAAGCCGGAGGGGACGCTGGGCGACGCGGGCGACTTCAGGACTCTGGAGTTTTCACCGGACCGCAAAAGCCTGGCAGCCTCCGTGGTCGACGCGAGCGGCAACCGGGATCTCTGGATTTATGACGTCGCGCGGGGACTGCGCACCCGGTTTACTTTCGATCCGGCGATGGACGATTACCCTGTATGGTCTCCCGACGGGCGCAGCATCGCATTCAGCTCGAACCGCAAGGGACATTTCGATCTGTACCGGAAATCCTCGGATGGTACGGGCGCCGAGGAACTGCTGTATGCGGATAATCTCGACAAGATGCAGCCGAGCTGGTCCCCCGATGGGACGTTTTTGCTTTATGCCGCCGTCGGCCCCATGACGGCCGATGATATTTGGGTCTTGCCGCTTGCGCCGCGGGAGGCTGGGGGCGCGGCGAAACCGTCGCTGTTCTTGCAGACGGCCCTCCAGGAGTTCCGGGCGCGATTTTCGCCGGATGGGCGGTGGGTAGCATACCAATCCAGCGAGTCGCAACAGTTCGAGATCTACGCGGCTCCATTCCCCGGTCCGGGTGGGAAGCGGCAGATCTCGACCAGCGGAGGAATCTTTCCCCGATGGCGGCGGGATGGGAAGGAGATCTTCTACGTCGCTCCGAATGGACGCCTGATGACCGCGGAGGTGAATGCCCGGGGCAGCACGATCGAAGTCGGGCAGGTTCGACCGCTGGACATCCGTGTGGTCACGACCGGAAGCTATCGGTACGACGTTTCCGCCGATGGGCAGCGCTTCCTGGTGGCGGCAGCGCCGGAACAGAATGCTGCGGCGCCGCTGACGCTCGTTCAGAATTGGGCGGCCGGGTTGAAGAAATAATGCCGAAAACCGACCCGACGGGCGGTCTTGTAGCAGAAGTAGTGGACGGGTTCGCCGTGATTCAGGCGCAATGCGGTCTTGGAATCGGCTACAGATCCGAACCGTGGTCCACATCCAAGGTCGGGGCGATCGATTGACAAGGTGATAGCATACGCTTATGAACAGGCGAAAGTTTCTGTCCACCACCGCGATTAGCGCCGCGCTGAGCGCCACGCAAAGTAGCCCGGCAGCCACTACCGGAGATTATCAGCCAAAGAAGGCACTCATGAAGCTCGGTTGCCAGAGCACACCGACCTCCGAGAAACGCCTGCAGTTTTTCAAGCGGCATAGCGTCAATAATATTTGCTGCGAGTCGGGCGCGTGCCCGGACGGCTATCCGAGCGTCGAGGAACTATCGAAGATCAAGGAACGCGCCGAGAAGTATGGCGTCACTGTGGATTGTTATACACCGCCGTTCCTCGCCTCAAGCCACATTGACCGGGAACAGCGTCCCGCGATCATGTTAGGGCAAAGTCCGGAGCGCGACCGCGACATCGACCGCGTCCACAAATGGATCCAGAACTGCGCCAAAGTGGGAATTCCATCGATTAAATACAACATGAGCCTTCTGGGCGTGGTTCGCCTGGAAGAGCGCGATGCGGGCCGCGGTGGATCCACCCTGAGCACCTGGCGATTCAAGGACGCCAAACCGAAAGCGCCGTTGACGAAGGCGGGCCCTGTTAACGCCGATCTCTATTGGGAGCGGATCACCTATTTCCTGAACAAAGTGATCCCGGTCGCCAACGAGTATAAGGTGCGCATGGCCTGCCATCCACACGATCCAGGGATGCCACCCACCGGCTACCAAGGTATCGACGCGGTACTCGGCACGGTGGACGGGCTCAAGAAGTTCATCAGCATCCAGGAAAGCCTTTACCACGGGCTGAACTTCTGCCAGGGCACGGTATCGGAGATGCTGGCCGACCCGGACAAGGAGATTGGCGATGTGATCCGCTATTTCGGGACACGCAAGAAGATCTTCAACGTGCATTTCCGCAACATTCGGGGCCATCGCAATGACTTCGTCGAGACGTATCCGGACGAGGGCAGCGTCAACTTCGTGAAGGCAATGATGGTCTATAAAGAAGTCGGCTACCCCTACATGATGATGCCGGACCACGTGCCGCATCACCCGGACGACGCAAACGGCGATCAGGCGTTCGCGTTTGCCTACGGCTATATCCGGGCGCTTATTCAGATGGCCCAGGCATAGGCGATTCTCGAGTCACGCAGGCTCGTGGCAGCGGCGGCCTAGCCGCTCCGCAACAAACTACTTTCCGAGTGCGCCGTGATTCAGAGTTACTTTCTCTGTGACCACTTAAGCGCAGTTGAATCAATCGAATACATGCTGTTTATTTAGCCAGCGCGGGCAGGTGTATCTCAAAGTGAGCGTGGCGGGATTGCGGTTAGCCGGTTCATTGTTCGCACCAGTAACTCAGTTCAATGCGGACTCCTGCTTGCCGAGGAAGCCGAATCGGCTATTAAGAAATTAGGAAACGGAAGCAAACTCAGGGCCGCCGCAGACCAGAGAAGTTTTCTATTCGCAACAGCCAACGTTCCC
>CAMAVI010000146.1 GCA_945861625.1 Candidatus Sulfopaludibacter sp. SbA3 | reverse complement strand
GGCACGCTGGAGCAGATCCTCGAAGAAGCGGGCTACGGCAAGCGCAAACAGAAGATGTCCCGCCCGAACTTCATCAGCGTGCAGCGTGTGACTCTCCCTTTTCCGCTGACGCATGCCAAAGCTTAGCCCCGTCTCGCTTGAGGAACTCGCGCACAACGGACTCGCTCCGGCCCGGCAGGATGGGCGAGTTCCTCGCCCGTTGGCGCTGTGCCTACGCGGCCTGTGCGCTTATCAACAACTAGCGAAAGTGTTCGGGGCTGACGGCTTTCGGTGCATGCGCACCGAGGGTGATCACATGGTCTTCGTCAAGCCGGGAGTCATCAGGCCGGTGGTGATCCCCAAGTACGCCGCCGTCCCGGTGTTCATCATAAAGAACAACCTCAGGACCGGCGGCATCTCCCGCGACCGCTACTTCGAACTGCTCGGTCAATAGACTCGGCCTACACCTTTCTAAGAGTTTCACTACGGACCCATACGGATAACGGGCAAGCGAAAGCAGCCGCGATGGCGTTGGTTGAGGATTGGGTTGGGCAGAGTGGATCGGCGAAGCCAACGGCGTTTGCCAGGAGGAATCCTCGTGGGAGCGGCGCCCAACCGGTCGGCTCTAAGCATTCTCCGAGTAGCGCGTTATCCGCCCGCGGCATCTTAAATTGCAACCGCGAAGACCTCGGTAAACGCTGGCCGACATAGAAGGACCTATCGACAAGAGCCTGGTCACAAAGGAGGCGTTGGCGGTGCGCTTAAGGAAGCTCGCCATCGACGGCGAGAAGACGCTCCAGGGAACTTGCGTACCAGCAGAGCTTCCAGGTGTAGTGCTTTCAGCGTTTGTGCACCGCCTTGACCGGACCGCCCGAACCTATCTCTCGTTCATCGGCGCCCCGGAGCCGGACCGCCTACCGTAGGGATACCGCGTGCCGAGAGCCATCGAGCTGGTATACCAAGCGCGCTACATCGGCGAGGTGCGGCACCGTGACGCGAGAAGTCCTGAGGCCGTGCCGAGGTCGAGATCCACCACGAGGAGGCCAGCTCCGGGGCGCGCGTTGGTGTAGGATGTTACCAGGTCGTCCAACAGGAGCAATCGCATGAATGTCCGCCACCTCGTGCCGTCCGTGAGCCGCTGGCTCCTGTCCATGGGTTCCCTCATGTTGGCGGCCGGCGTGCAGCAGCCGGTTCACGCGGCAGACCTCTCGAAATTCAGGCGCATCGAGCCGCAGTTCATCGCGGCGCTGGGAGACCCCGGGGCCACCTCCGGCAACGGCGCGCAAGCATGGGGTTTCTGGAACCAGGACCCGGGCCCGCGCGCTTGCAAGCTGGACCACTACCCTCAATTGAAGGCGACCGGCGTAGCGCCGGCGCAGTGGAAATTCGACGCTTCGGATTGGTGGCTGGAAGAACACGGCTTGATTATGGAGAAGCCGACCTTTCCGCTGCCTGCTGGGAAATACCTCGTCACGGGCGACCGCAAGGTGACGACCGTGCTGACAATTCATCCCAAGGACAAGGACGGCAATCAGCGGTGGGAACTCGCCGACGGCGCGACCCTCTACGATGTCACGCATCTCGGATGCCGCTCCGCACGCTACACGCCGGCTAAGGCTGCCAACGCGTGCTCGCCTGCGAACGCTCCCACCAAAGGTTTTCCTGTGAATCCGGGGGGGGCCATGCCTACCGTGAACGGCTGCCACAAGCAGGACTACACGGTTCTCATCGTCGTGGGACTGCCCACCACTCGCTGAGTGGCCGCACGCGGGGCGCGATCGCTCGCCACGTGACCACGCCGACACCCGAACGCTACTTTTCCACCCGAATGGCCGGAGCGCCTCTAGAACAGATTCATAGCGGAAGGATCAGACTATTCTCCCGAGTAACGCCGTAGTGTTTACCGGGACCAGCGGGCGGATTGTCGGCCGCTCGTACAGAGCCCCAAGGGCAGCGCAAGAACATAGATCCCGTAAAGTCGGCATGCCGTCAACTTGACGAAAAACGCCCAGGGCGCGGAAGTGCGGAGATCGCTGCCCAGGCACGCCGGGCGGGTTGGACTCCCTCGCGCCGGTTGGATCGTAAAAGCCTTTGCCCGCCGCGCCGCAGAGGCCATCGCTTACACTCGAACTACATGCTCAACCGGGGCTATGCGTACACCACAATCATCAGCAGCAAATACCATGGACAAACCCTGCTCTCCCACTTGGCAAGCCTTTACCCCCACTCAACCCCACAAGCCTGGCAACAAAAACTGAACAACGGCGAAGTCACTCTCAACGGCGTCACGGCCACCGGAAGCGAAGCGGTCACTTTAGGCCAAACCCTGGTCTGGAACCGTCCACCCTGGATCGAACCAGACTCCCCTCAGCACTTCGAAGTGCTGTTTGAAGATCCCCATCTGTTGGCTGTCAACAAACCCAGCGGGCTGCCTACCCTCCCCGGCGGCGGCTTCATGGACAACACCCTCCTGCGCTTGGTGCAAAAGCAAACCCCCAACGCGAACCCTGTCCACCGGTTGGGCCGAGCCACCAGCGGCATCGTCCTCTTCGCCAAAACACCGCAGGCGGCCTCTCATCTATTCGCAAACTGGAACACACCCACAATTCAAAAAATCTACCGGGCGCTGGCGCAAAACATTGCACAGCACGACGCCTACGAAATCCTCACACCCATCGGCCTGGTGCCGCACCCGCTCATCGGTTCCGTGTGGGCCGCCAACCCAAGTGGCAAACCGTCAAAGTCATTGGCAAGGGTGATCTCACGCGGCACCGGCTCCACTAACATCGGCACTACTGGCACCACCAGCACCACAACATTTGAGGTAAGCCTAAGTTCCGGCCGCCCTCATCAAATCAGAATCCATCTGGCATCCATCGGCCATCCCCTGGTAGGCGATCCTCTGTACGGCTTCGCGGGCCAGCCTCATGAAAATCTCCCCGGCCTCCCCGGCGATGGAGGATATTTCCTGCACGCCCAATATCTGAAATTCCACCACCCCATCACCGGAGAACAAATCCATCTTGAGGCAGCTTTGCCGTCTGGATTTCCATTACATCAGTAGGTCGGGAATCAGACGAGTGATCCACAACTTCCCAGAATCCGGCTGCTGGCTTCCAATCACGGGTAGCTCAACACTATGCAGCTTCACAAAAGATTGTGGAACCCGTCCACTTCCGTTGGCCGGGGATCGAGCAACGCGCTTCGACCAGAGTCGATGAGCCGCCCGCGCGAATCTTAAACCGGAATGATCTGGGCGGCCGGATACAGACGCCGCAGGTCATTAGGATCGCTTGTCGCAATGGGGTCTCGCCGCTCCCTGGCAAGGATCACCACCGAAGCGTCAATGACATCCGTCGAGTTGGTGGCACCGCAGAGTTCTCCACAGGCGCGGGCTAACTGCTCGTCAAGGGGAATAATCTCCACTTCCTCGCTCCGCAAGAACCGCGCTAACGTGACCTGACGGCGGCCATCGCGCCAGGCCTGCCCCACGACGCCTACAGGCACACGAAATGACCGGCCTTGCGCTAACGCCCGATGGAGCAAAGCGATCATGCGCTTATCCCCGCGATCCAAGGCGATCAGCGCGCCGGCATCCAGCACTAACCCCGTCGCGGTGCGAGTGCGCGTTCCGCCCATTTCCTGTCCTCCGCAGCCGGTTCACCATATTGTTCGATCAAATCCCGCAGCAGTGCACCGAGAGACTCGCGTTTCTCGTGTTCGGCCAGGACCTGGGCAATGTAACCCGAAACCGAATCGGCTCGTCCAGCGCGGATTTCGCGGTGAACTCTCACGAGTTGATCCTTGGGTAAACTGATCGCTATCTTCGACCTGGTCATACTTGAATCATACTACCTTGAGCGGACACAAGGCGAGCGCTTCGATCCGCGAAGCGGCCGGCTTTCCGCTATCTGGTAGTGGTGGGTTATCAGGTCTACTGCCGGAGCGGCCGCTTTCGCTCTTCACTATTCAGAATGCCGCCATACAGACGAGTGATCCAGAACTTCCCGGAACCGGACTTCTGGCTCCCAATCGCGGATAGCTCAACACTGCGCGACTGATCGTTCTCTTTCGACTCGTCTCCTTCGCCCAGGCCAGCCAGAGATACGCGTAGTACTCTGATTTGGATGTTGAACTCTCCGTTTGAGCGATTTCTGGGAACCTGTCGCAAGAGATATATGGCGCACCTCGCCCAGGCAACGCTTGCCGCCAGAGAGCAGCATCCCGACGTCGTCACCGAACTCGCGCTCAGATTGAACTGCGAGACTGAAAACGAGCGGTTTGCTCTCGTTAGGGTAATAATTAACTTGACTCATCAGCCGTTTTGCTCCATACTAGGTTCATGGCAAGCGAACCTAAGACCCTGCAAGACGCGATCCTGTACTTTGCGGACGCCGATAACTGCCGGGAATACCTGATGGCGCGTCGCTGGGCGAATGGCGTCATTTGCCCGACGTGTGGATCGGACAAGGTTTCGTTTGTCGAATCGCGCAAGGTATGGCAGTGCCGTACCCGTCATCCAAAGGCGCAGTTCAGCATCAAGGTCGGAACCATTTTTGAAGATTCCCCGATCACGCTGGACAAGTGGCTGCTTGCAATGTGGATGCTCGCCAATTGCAAGAACGGCGTTAGCAGCTATGAGATCAGCCGCGCTATTGGCGTCAGCCAGAAGTCCACTTGGTTCATGCTTCAGCGCATCCGGCTTGCCCTGCAAGATCCCAGCACTGGCGGCAAGCTGTCTGGTGAGATCGAAGTCGATGAGACTTTCATCGGTGGCAAGGCTCGGAACATGCACAAGGACGCGAAGGCGCGGCGCATCACTGGCACAGGTGGTAAGGACAAGACCGCCGTTATGGGAATCCTTGAGCGCGGCGGAAAGGTCCGCGCTAAGGTTGTCCCGAATCGCCGCAAGAATGCCCTTCAGACCGAAGTGCGCAAGAACGTAGAAGCGGGAAGCACGATCTACAGCGATGCCCTGCCATCGTACATTGGCCTCTCGCCTGATTTCGAGCACCACGCCGTAGACCATGCCGTTGAGTACGTCCGGGAGAACGTGCATACAAATGGCTTGGAGAACTTCTGGAGTCTTTTGAAGCGCGGTATCAGCGGGACCTATGTTAGCGTCGAGCCGTTCCACTTGTTCCGTTACGTCGATGAGCAAGCGTTCCGGTTTAACAATCGGAAAGAGATGAATGACAGTGACCGTTTTGACTTGGCAGTTCGTCAGATCGTCGGCAAGCGTTTGACTTGGGCCGAGGTCACCGGCAAGGTGGGAGAAAAACCGGAAGCGATCAACTAGGACGCTTCCACGCGGACCTAAGAAGCGGGAGTCTTGATGGACTTCCGCTTTTTGCTTTTTGGCTTCGGTCCCGGACGATTTGGATTCATGGACGCTTGCTTGCGATGTTCCTCTACGCGCTCTTTTATGACGCTGTGTGGAACTGCTAACACGCGATCCACCAGCGAAGTGAAACGGTCGTACTCGACGGAATGTTTCATCTAGCCTCATGCTATCAGTTCTTGCTTAGGGGTTCTTCAACCCCTGTAAGGCAACCGCTCCCTTGGCTGCGGAGATCACCTTGTCGGTGAATGGCTCGGTCCGAATGTTGTCTCGATCAATGACGCCCCCGGCGCAGTTATCTACTATTTTGGCTGCGGCTGCAATATATTCTTCAGCCTTGGCGGCGTCTTGCAGAACGTCGGATATGGTGTTGCAGTAGCCCTGCATCGCGTTAGCCGTGACGCTGGGCATCTCGAATCCAGCTATAAGTATTCTCAGCGCCAACATGATGTGATACCTAGCTGGCTTGTAGGTGGTTTCGAGCTTCCCATTTCTGAAAAGGAACTCAATCCGATATAGGGCGAAGGCGGAAACATAGTATGGTTCCATGCGCTGATTCTTTGCGAAAATGCCAGTGCCAACCTTGGCTTTAAGACCACCGAAATTTCTGGTAGTTCTGTGGGGTTCGTTGAGAAACATCGCCGCAAATGCCCGGATCATGTTTGCGAACGTCACGATGCGAGTCTTTTCTATCTCCATCGATGTATATTGACCATCGCGTCTCTCGAAATAAAGGCGCTGCCCCTCCGTGCCAACATAGCTGAGACACTCCTCGTTCCTTAATTACAGTGCAGGGCGAGAAAGAATCTCTTACACATGAACAACCATAAGGTTCCCGCGCGTCCGCCAGCGGTTTTGCTGCCGGTGGCACGTAGGGAGCACGAGCGAAGCGAG
>CAMAVI010000145.1 GCA_945861625.1 Candidatus Sulfopaludibacter sp. SbA3 | reverse complement strand
CCAAATCCTACAGGTTGTCAGTGTCACCATTTTCGAGCGAGTGCCCATTCTACGGGCTCTTCAGCTACAACCTACCGGAGAAAAATCGGGCTCATTTTCTAACCAGCTGAGCCTGTTCCACTTATAGCCGGACAGTACTGAAATTTGGCGATGAGCAAGAAATCCCCCGCGCAAGCCGCGATACAGTGTTGGCGCTTGCGCTGGCCGCACCAGGGTTGTCGCTCGATGATCTATTGCGCCTCACCGCAGGCACTGCGATTCCAGACCATGTGTTTGCCATGATTGCCGCCGACGCGTTGTACGTGGACTTGCGCGCGGCCGCGCTTGTCGAGCGTTCAAAGGTCAAGGTCTTTTCGACGTCGGAAGCGTGCAAGTTGGGAACCGGTAATAGCGCAAGAAACGGGCGGCCCCAGGCAGTCGGACTCCGTTGCGGGAGCCGGATCAGTTGGGACGGGCGAGACTGGACTGTGGTGAATCTTGGGGAAACAACCTTTGGCCTGCTGTCTGGCACTCAAGATCTGGTCGAACTGCCAATCAGCACCTTTGATAAGTTGATTGCAGAGAATCGACTGCGCGTCATGGCGGCCGAGCCCGGTGAGCGCGCGGAGCCCGTGATTCCTGACCGCTTGTCGCGGGCGAGCGAAGGTGATCTGCACAGCGCCGTCTACCGAGCCGGTCTGATTGGTCCCTACCTGGATGAGGGCGTGATGCCCGCGAGCGCGGTCGTTGCATCACGGACTTTCTTTCGATGGCTGGCGAGCTACAGGGAAGCGGAAGTCGCGTGGGGGAGTGGGTTTCTGGGCCTGCTGCCGCAATCTGGCATGCGAGGAAATCGGGAGCCAAAGCTCCCCGCGCTGTCACGGCGATTGCTGCAGGAGTTCATAGAAACCGACTACGAGACGCTGAAGCAGAAGACGAAGTATGCCTCGTGGATAGGGTTGAAGCTGGCCTGCGAAAAGCAAGCAGCGCCGGTCCCCAGCTACAAGACCTTTTCTCTCGCCGTCCGTCAACGCCCCGCATTCGATCAAACGCTCAAAAGAAAGGGCCGCCGCGCCAGCTATCAAGTGGCGACTTTCTTCTGGCAACTGGACGCTTGCACGCCGCGGCATGGCGACCGGCCATTCGAGATCGTCCACATTGACCACACGGAGTTGGATGTCGAGTGCGTTGGGGCATTGGGCCACCGGCTCGGACGGCCATGGCTTACGCTTCTTACCGACGCGTACTCGCGCAGGATGCTCGCGTTCTATCTCACGTTCGATCCGCCGAGCTACCGTTCCTGCATGATGGTCCTGCGCGAATGCGTCCGAAAGTTCGGACGGATTCCACAGATTCTTGTCGTCGATGGAGGGCGGGAGTTCGAAAGCACATACTTCGAGACACTGCTTGCCCGCTATGAATGCACGAAGAAGACCAGGCCACCTGCGGAAGCCCGGTTCGGTTCCACCTGCGAGCGGCTGTTTGGCGCAGCGAACACCCAGTTCATTCACAACCTGTCCGGCAACACGCAGATCACGCGCAACGTCCGTCAGGTCACAAAATCGGTGGATCCCAAAGGCCACGCAATATGGCCTCTTGCCGAGTTGCACAGCCGCTTGGCGGAATACTTCTACGAAGTCCACGACACGATCTCGCACCCGGCCTTGGGGTTGAGCCCGCGTGAGACTTACGAGAAAGGTTTGGCCTCTGGCGGGACCAGGGCCCATCGGATGATCGCCTACAACGACGAATTCCTGATGATGACGTTGCCCACGACATCCAAAGGCACGGCCAAGGTGACGATTTCCAGGGGCGTGAAGATCAATCATGTCTACTACTGGTGTGAAGCGTTTCGACTGACGGAAGGCGAGGTAGTACCCGTCCGCTACGACCCTTTCGACGCTGGCGTCGCCTACGCATTCGTACGCAAGCAATGGCTGCCGTGTCACTCGGAGTGCTTCGCTGCCATGAAGGGGAGAACCGAGCGAGAGATCATGCTGGCGTCCGCAGAACTCCATCGGAGGAATAGGAATCATGCGGGGACGTTCCATATCACGGCACGGCGGCTGGCCGAATTCCTTGAATCCGTCGAGGCAGAAGAACTGCTGCTGACCCAGCGATTGCGTGACGCAGAGAACCGACCCATCCGCTTGGGCATCGTTTCCAATGCGGGCACTCAGGATGCACAGACTCCAGAGACGGCGGCCAGTAAAGACAGGCTTCCGCCACCATTGGACGATGGAGCCGCCTGTGAAGTGTACGGAGCATTTTGATGGGGAGCCCCGCGACCGGTTGCGTGCGTGAGTCACCGATCCAGCCCTGGAGCACACGCATTCAGGTCTTTCAGTCGTTCACAATGGCCCATCCACATCTGATCGCAGCCAGGGATCAGTTGATGAACGCGATCCATGAAGTGCCGCCCAACTCGCTGATTTTGGTGTTGGGTCCGACCGGCGTCGGAAAGACCACCCTGCGCACAAAGATCGAACAACTCTTGGCATCCGAACTTCTTCCGACCCTTCAGGATGATCGGGGCCGCTTTCCGGTGGTCAGCGTGGAGTGCATTGCGCCGGAGTCCGGCTGCTTCAACTGGCGAGATCACTTCCGCCAGCTCCTGATCCAGATGGAAGAACCCCTTGTGGACTATAAAATCAATCCTGAAGCGCCCGTTCGAATCGGAGACAGAGTCACAAGGTTCATGCCGAGCGCCAGGGCCGTGGGCGCGGAATACCACCACGCGGTTGAGCGCGCGTTTGCCTTTCGCCGGCCCGTCGCCGTCTTGGTCGACGAGGCGCAACACTTGGCAAGAGTGGGGTCCGGCCGTCGGCTTTCAGATCAACTGGATGTCATCAAATCACTGGCGAATCGCACCAAGACCGTACACGTCTTGATCGGCACGTATGAGTTGCTCGCCTTTCGAAATCTGAGCGCCCAGTTGAGCCGGCGAAGTATCGATATCCATTTTCCTCGCTACCGCGCCGATAGCGCAGCTGACTTGAAGGCATTCCGATCCATCGTGAAATCCTTTGAACAGCAGTTGCCGCTAGAACGGCCACCGGATCTGTTGAATGACTGGCAGTATCTGTATGAGCGGACCATCGGATGTGTGGGCGTGCTGAAAGACTGGTTGACAAGAGCGCTGGTGTCGGCGTCGAAACGTAATGCCGAATCGCTCAGCCGAAAGGACCTCGAATCGCATGCGCTGAGCGTGGCGCAGTGCGACAAGATGCTTTCCGAAGCAATCGAGGGTGAGAGCACATTACTGGAAAGTCCGGAGGAGAGGGATCGTCTGCGAGCCAGGCTCGGCTTAGGCCGATTAGAGAATGCGGATCAGGCTGAGGGAGTTGTCGCGCCGCGGCAAAACCAGCGCAGGCCGGGCCAAAGGACGCCAGTGCGCGACGCAATCGGAGCAGCCAACTATGCCACTGCCGGAATCCTTTGAGTCTTGGGATTGCACACCGCCCGCCGTGCCGACGCGGAGCCGATTGTCCGCACTTCCACCTATTGGAATCGGAACGCCGATGGTGGAGAGCCTATGTAGTTATGTGGTCCGTCTGGCCGATGCCCATGCCGTCTCGGTAGGCGACTTGGTCGGTCGTGAGCTTTCCCCTTTTGGAGAAAAGCCCCTGGTGAAGTTCGGACGGTTCATGCAGCAGCATCGCGCCGACTCGCATGGATTCCACTCGCGGGCGAACGCCATCAACGGCTTTGGCGAGGCGCCCAGAAGGTGGATCGACACCATCGAACGAGCCACGTTTCAAAATGGCCTGCGCTTTCTGACACTATCGCCATTCGAGCGATGTTTCTCGAGGCAGGGATTGCCGCGCGGCACACGAGCTTGGTGCCCGGCTTGTTACGAAGAACAGAGGGGGCGCGGGGAAGCGGTTTACGATCCATTGTTGTGGACAGTAGCTTTGGTGACCGCGTGTCCACGCCATCTTACGCGGTTGGCGGACGAATGCTCACATTGCCGGCGTGAGTCCTTACCTCTTGCCGTTTACTCTCGCCCCGGTCACTGCTCTCATTGCCAGGAATGGCTCGGCAAACTCGCCGATTCCGGTCCCAATCCAGAACCAGTTCCACACACGGAGTCAATGCGCGTGCAGGCCATTGGCGACTTGATCCGGATCGCCCCGGCGCTCGACGGTGTTGCGCTGCATTGCGTCTGGACTGCGAACTTGAAGACTTGTATCGACACTGTTGTGGATGGGAACTTGGGCGCGTTCGCCAAAATCTGCCAGATCTCACGATCCCCGCTGACGTTGTATCTCGACGGCCGCGGATTGCCCAGGCTTGACGTGATGTTGCGAATCAGCGGGAAGCTCGGAATCGCGCTCACCGCCTTTCTGGAGATCGAACCGCAGAAGGCGGTGGCGCAGTGGGAAGCGGCGAGACAGAATGTGCGCGGCACCGTGCCCGTAGTAAAGTCCCGACCAATCGAGGAAGCAAGGCTCGCCCTTCAGCAAGCGGTGATGGAACAACCGCCACCGAGCTTGACTGAGATCACCCGGCGTTTGGGCTACAAAGGGGCGGAGCGGTTGTATCAAGTAGATCGAGATCTGTGCAAACAGTTGACGGCTAACTATCGCCGGTCAGGACGAAGCCACGGTTGGCGCAAAAAGGGTGGAACGATAATCTGTGCGCAGGCCGACTTACAAATGATGCTCGAAGAGTCCCTGGCACTCGATGAGCCAGTTTCGGCGCACCACATTGCGGCGCGACTTGGATACGCGAACGATGGATATCTACAACGTATTTTTCCAGATCTCTGCCGGGCAATCCGGCGGAAGATAGCCGCGCAAGAGGCTCAACGGCGTGTTGCGATGGAACGGCTTCTCACCGACGCGCTCAGCGCAGAGCCCCCGCCAACATTGAATGATCTACGCGTGCGACTGGGCTACTCCAGTTCGGAATGCCTCCAACTTCATTTTCCCGGCCTATGCAAACAACTCCTGGCTCGAAAGCAAGGAGCGCGTGCGCAGAGGGTCGTGGAACTGAAACAGGTGTTTCAGGCCTTGCTTGCAGAAAAGCCCGCAGTTTCCCTTTCCGCAGCCAGTCAGCGTCTCGGTCTTTCAATTACTCACCTCAAGGATCTGTTCCCGGCGGAATGTGCCGCACTCACGTCCGCGTATGTTCGGTGGAGGCATGACGCGTCAGCACAGCGCAAGGAGCAGTTGATTGGCGAGGTCCAAGAGATCGTTGAACAGATTCACGCTCGTGGCCAGTATCCAACCCTCCCACGAGTAGTCGCACTTCTGCCGTCAACAGCATTGCGCGAGTGGCACGCACTCACAGCGGCCGTCAAAACCGCGCGGGTAGTGATCGGATTGTAGACGCCGGCGCGCCAATCAGAATCACACACACTATTACCTGGGCGAGCCCGCCTGGGTGTGCAAATAGAAGCATAAAGAAGCATATGATGGCACTCGCTGCCATTTTATGGTTCAAGTCACACCGTTCAGGGTCGCCCACTCTTCAAATCCGTCATTTGACCTATTGGGGCCGGGATTAAGACCGAATTGTGAGTAAAGAATGACGTTGGTGAAGCCAGCGGTGAAAACGGCATCGAAAACGGCATCCAGGACGTAGAGAAACATGTCTCCGGAGCCGCTTCCCGCATTCAGCGAGTAGTCCAACCGAATATCGTGAAGGGTGCTGCTTGCGTTGTTCATCCGGAATACTTCGGTCAGGCCGGCGAACTGGATCACCGGTGGCGTTGTGGCGGTTGCGGCCGTTAATCCCGTGGATGGGTCTGACCCACTATTGCTCAGAAATATCTGAATCTGATTCAGGTCGAGCAAGGGATTCGCGTTCGTTTGATTGATATCCAGCAAAAACTGGCGGTACAGCACGACGCTGAGATTGATCACCGGAATCGCCGACAGGGACAGCGCATGTGTAAATGTCGGAGAACTGTTCTCGTTGAACTGAAGTGGTCTTGCGTCTGTGTTGAAGCCTTGTTCAGAGGTCTCACCTCCCCCGGGGTTGATGCGCACAAAGGGGTTGATCACGCCGGTGCCGGTGGACTGATTGGGGATCTGTTGGACTACGAACGTGCCCCCGATGGCTCCCGTTCCACGCAACAGTTACGGCCAAGAAGAAGAGGCTTTCGCTATGACAGAGTGTACCCAAACCCAGTTCGCATTCCAAGCGCATGGCTCACGCCGGGCGTGCGACATGGAAGTGACGATTTGCGGGATTCCTTTTTTAGTGGCCCATAACCTAGCGTAGTGATACGCTAGGTTATGGAGGCCCTTACATGCCCGACTCTTTGATGGATCTGGAAAGTTGTCGTGCTGCCGTGCAGATGCAGAT
>CAMAVI010000144.1 GCA_945861625.1 Candidatus Sulfopaludibacter sp. SbA3 | reverse complement strand
TCAAGCTCGGCAATCGCCTTGCGCGTCGTCGCGTTTGGCGCCTTTACCTCGAAGGGTAAACGACGCTCATCCACCACACGCAACATGAGCAGGCGGATCGCATCCGAAATGGACAGTCCCATTGCGGCGAGAGCATCACCGGCACGTTCCTTGGTAGCGGTGTCAATGCGAGCCCGAACGTAGGTGTCCGCAGTCTTCATGTTAAGCCTCCCTTGAATTCGATCCCTTACATCTCATTGTAGTCACAATGCGACTACAATGAAATTCGCCCATAGCCGCACCCCAAGTCGCCACGTCGACACTCCTTCGCGTTCCACTTGGGCATCCTCTTTTATATAGAAATCATTTGTCTGCTCCAGCAGACAACCATCATCAAAGCCTGCAACCGCGCACGCGAAAGCACGCCGGGTACCTGTTCCCTGTTGTGGGTCCGGGGTCCGCGTAGAAGAGCCCCGTGGCGTCCACTGGAGTCCACAATGCCCGTTGCTAAGTCTTTTGTTTTTGGCAAGAGCGTCTGTAAGTCATTGATATTCCTTAAATGGCATGGAAGAGGTTAAGGGTTCGAATCCCTTCAGGTCCACCATCATTCCAAACAACTTATCGGATTGTGTGCGGTTTCACCCGTGCCCGTTTCGTGCCCATCCAACAGCGCATTCCCCGGTTGCTACCATCCGTTGCTCATGAGCACTACCTGTCGCTCAACGCACGCCACTTTTCATCAAGTTATACCGCGGGTAGAAAGACCACCATGGCCGCCGGGAACCTTGCCGATGTGGTCAGCTCCCTTACGCCCGAGCAACAGGAGTCCGTTAAGCAATTCGTGGAATTCCTGAAGGGCACGAAATATGCCCCCTCGTCGCCGTTTCTCACGGCTGCAGACGAGTTCATCGACCAGCACCCAGAGCTGCTCCGCCGCCTGGCCCAGTGACCTCATATCCAACTATTGACGAGGTTGTCGATGGGCAGAGTGTCGGCGAAATCGATGGGGGTCCTGCCGGCCGCGTCCAGTGCATTCGCTGCCGCCATAGGAAGTTCAGCAATCCCTCCCGCGTGTAAGCTCATCACATTTTCCCTTACTGCGTGTGCGGGTGCTGGGCGCGGACCGTTATGATGGTGTGCTTGCGACAGATTCTCATCTTGGGAGCCGGACCAGCGGGTTTAGGCGCTGCCTGGAAGCTGGCTCGCCGCGGCTTCGACGTTACAGTAGCCGAGCGCGCCGCCGAGGCGGGAGGCAACAGCGGGAGCTTCCGAGTGGATGGCCAGCCAGTGGACTATGGCAGCCATCGTCTCCATCCCTCCTGCTCGCCGGAGATACTGGCGGACATCCGGAGGATGTTGGGAAGCGATCTGTTAGATCGTCCTCGCCACGGGCGCATTCGCCTCTGTGGGCGTTGGTTGCACTTTCCGCTACGGGCCTTCAACCTGGCCAGGAATGCACCGCTTGGATTCGCGGCCGGAGTATTGGGCTCCGCCCTTTGGAAACCGGCGGCCACGGGCGAGGATACGTTTGCCCATGCGCTCGAACGCGGCTTGGGGCGGACCATCTGCCGCGAGTTCTACTTCCCCTATGCCCGCAAGATCTGGGGTGTCGAGCCGTCCCAGATTGATAGCGAGCAAGCCCGCCGGCGAGTTTCCGCTGGATCGATCGTCAAGCTGCTCGGCAAGGTTCTGGCGCGGCCCAGGAAAGGCCGGTTCTATTATCCCCGTCGAGGATTCGGGCAAATCAATGAGGCCTATGCCGGCGCCGCAGCCGCGGCCGGGGCAAAATTGCTGTTCAACACCACGGTATCGCGGATAGAAGTGGAGAACGGCAAGGTAACTTCCGTGTCAGCGGTCACCCCGGCCGGCGAAGTACAGTGGCATCCGCAACTGATCCTTTCCAGCATCCCTCTGCCCCGCCTGGTGCAACTGATGACTCCGGAAGCCCCGGCCCAAGTGCGGTCGGCCGCGGCGCAACTGGAGTACAGGGCGATGATTCTGATCTACCTGGTCCTCGATGCGGAGCGATTTACAGAGTATGACGCTCATTACTTCCCATCCGAAGACATCCGGATCACGCGGCTGTCCGAACCCAAGAACTATGGACTGAACGGAGCGCAGGGACGCACCGTGCTGTGCGCTGAGCTGCCCTGCTTTAAGACCGATCCGGTTTGGACATTCTCGGATGACGAGTTGGGGCAATTGGTCCTGGAATCGTTGCGCCGCGCGGATATTCCGTTCCACGGAGCGGTTCTTGGGGTTCTCAGCCGGCGGCTGGCGGAAGCCTACCCGATCTACCGCCTCGGGTACCGAAAGCACTTCGACGCGCTCGATCAGTGGGTAGGCGGCATGGAAGGGGTGGTCACGCTGGGCCGCCAGGGTCTATTTGCGCACGACAACACCCACCACACACTCGCGATGGCGTATGCGGCAGCGGACAGCGTGAATGAAGCAGGACAGTTCGACCGCTCTCTGTGGGCCCAGGCTCGCCGCCAATTTGAAACGTTCACGGTTGAGGACTAGCGAAGACTGGCGAGGATTAGCGGGTTGCGAAAGTTGGGCGGACAGCGTTTGTTTTGCTGGGAAACCCGGCGCGGAGGCTCTCTGTGCGGTTTTTCCGTAACCTGTTAGACTGATTCCGTGAAGCGCGATGAGGTGTTTGCTCAGGGTCCGGCTCAGGCGGCCGGATTCGAATTCAGCAAGGAAGTTGCGGACGTTTTCGACGACATGCTGCTGCGCAGCGTCCCCTTATATTCCGAACAGCAGCGCATGATTCAAGAGATCAGCAAGGCGTTTTGGCTGCCCGGCACGGCTGTTTACGATCTGGGTTGCTCTACCGCCACCGCTATGATTTCGCTCGCCCGGGATCTGCCGGATGCCCGTTTCGTGGGCTATGACAACTCTCACCCCATGATCGAGCATGCCAGGGCGAATTTGCGCGAAAGCAGCTTCGAAAACCGGGTCGAGCTGAGGTATGCGGACTTGAACGGTTCGCTCGGCGAAATGCCGCTGACGAATGCAAGCATCGTGATTATGTCCTGGACGTTGCAGTTCGTGCGGCCCTTGAATCGCGACAATCTGCTGCGCCACATTTACGATTCGCTGGCGGAGAACGGTGTTCTGATTGTCGCCGACAAGGTGCTGACCAACAGCAGCCCCATGAATCGCTTCTTCATCGATTTTTACTACGATTACAAGCGCCGCAACGGCTACTCGGATCTGGAAATTTCCCGCAAGCGGGAAGCGCTGGAAAACGCACTGATACCTTACCGGATCGACGAGAACCTGGTGATGTTCCGGCGCAATGGTTTTGAGATCGCGGAAACGTTTTTCCAGTGGTATAACTTCGCGGGATTCCTGTGCGTGAAGCGGTCGGATACCTCCACGGGCCGCGGAGAGCGGTCGCGTGGTGAATGACCGCGTCCGCAAGACTATTGGCCGATGGCTGCCGGGACTTCCAGGGTGGGTACGCCGCCAGCAGCGGCGTTTTGGGATTCATTGGCCTCCCCAGGGCCGCGTCGGTTTCGGCGACCTGCGCCGCACCACGCCCATCAGCCGGGCCTTCGGGCTGGATCGTGGCCAGCACATCTCCCGCTATTACATTGAGCAGTTCCTGGAGCAACATGCCGCGCTGATCCAGGGCCGCGTGCTCGAATTCGGCGATGCCTTTTACACCCAACACTTCGGTGGGGGGCGCGTCACGAAAAGCGACGTCCTGAATGTGGTACCGGGCGCCGCCGCCACCACGTTCGTAGGCGACCTCACACAAGCTGACTTCATCCCTTCGGGCATCTTCGATTGCATTGTCTGCACGCAGACTTTGCAGATGATCTATGATTTCCGGGCCGCGCTGCGCCATCTGGAGCGCATTCTCAAGCCCGGCGGAGCCCTGCTGATCACGACGCATGGTACCAGCCAGATCGGCCGCTATGAAGGCGTGGACGCGTGGGGCGAGTATTGGCATTTTACTTCCCAGTCCATGGTTCGTCTGGCCAACGAATTCTTTCCGCCCCCGAACGTTAGCTTCCGGAGCTACGGAAACGTGCTGTCCGCCGTCGCGCATCTGCACGGGCTGACGGCCGGCGACGTGACACGGGAGGAACTCGATCAGCACGACCCGGCCTACGAAGTGATCATCGGGGTGGTGGCCATAAAGCGCGTTAATGAGAAGACTGCGGGAGATCGCGGTTGACGAAGTACCACGACGATGCCGCCAGGATGACGCTGGAACACAGGGCCGCGACCACGCATCCGTCTGCTCCCATTGTGGGGATCAGCAGCAGATCCAGTATGACCGTGGCTGCCGCGCCCATGGCCGTGACCTTGGTATCGGAGACTTGCCGGTGCATGGCGATCAACGCTTGACGGAATACCATGCGGACCACCCGCAGAGGCAGAATCCACACAAGCTGGCGGAGATAAGTAACAGCCGGCAAGTAGTCGCGGCCAAACAGCTTCTCCATCAAAATGCCGGAGCCGAGGTATAAAATCAGGCTGATTCCCAAGCCTGCCGCCGCACCCCATGCGGCCATTTTTCCCGTGGCGACACGCAACTCCTGACCTTTGAGATGGGCCCTCGCGAACGGCGGAGAGAGGCTCGCTTCGAACTGTTGCAGTAACGGCGTGAACCCCGTAACACAACGGTATGCCGCCAGATACAGACCGATTTCGGACTGCTTGCCCATGGCCGCCAATGCCACCACGTCGAAGTTCAACATAATCTGGCCCAGCAGCATACTCACTGAAACCGGCCAGGATTTCCGCAGCAGATCTTTTGTTGACACGCCGCCTCGCCCGGCAGCACCGGCATGGGTCCGCCCGGCGCGCAACACTACCGCGGCGGCAATCTCGCCCGCGGCCCAGCCTAGGGCCGCCCGCCAGACATGTTCCGGCGAGCGCACCGCGAAGACGACCGTGCCAAGAAAAACTGCTTGCGACAATATTCCGGCGAGCACCGGCGCCCGCGGCGTCTCGAACGCCAGATAAACCCATCTCAGATTGAAAGCGCCGGCCATGATGGACAGGCTCAAAATCATCAGCAGCGAACCGATGGGACGCTGCATTTGCAGCAGCCCGGCCAGCAACATGGCGATGGTCACCGGTATGGCGAAAGCCAGCCGGAGACGCGTCACCGCGGCCAGCCAGTGAGAAACTTCCCGTGGGTGCTTTGAGGTCTCCCGTATGGCGATCGCATCGAAGCCCTGCTGCACCGCCAAGGACGCGTAGGCCGCAATGGAGACGGCCAGCTCGAAGATCCCCAACGCATCCGGTTTCAATATCCGCACCAGCAGCAAGATGGCGATCGCGTGAATTCCGCGCGCCAGCAGTACACCGGTGCTCAACGTGAGGAAGTTGCGCAGCATCAGCCGAGTAAGCGCTTGCGGACGGTGCGCAAGGAATTTCGCAAAATAAGATACGCCGTGGCCCGGCCGGCAAGCAAATCCTGAAAGCGGCGTTGTTCGCGGAAATAATATATGTCGATGCGCGGCAGATCGAACCGGCTCGAATCCGTCCGCAGCACGCCCAAGCGTGCCCCGCACGCCAGGGAAAAGGCTTTCTGGGCTGCGTTACGCACTTGCTCCTGACTGGCGCCGTATGGGTACGCAAAGCTTGCGGGAGAAACACCCAGTTTGTCGCGGATCGTGTCGCGGCAATCTTCGATCTCAACGCGCATCTCCGCGGCGGGCAAATGCGTCAGATCCGGATGCGAGACGCTGTGGCCGCCGATCGAAACGCCCCGCTTGCCCGCCTCGGCAAGGTGACTCCAATCCATCAGCGCTTCCGCCGCCGCGCCCTCCCACGATGCCACTTGCCCGCAGCGGCCGCTCACCACAAAAACGGTTGCCGGGAAACCGTATTGTTCCAGGATGTCGAGGGCGCAATCGTAAAAATTCAGGTAGCCGTCGTCGAAGGTGAGCGCCACCGCCCCCGGTGTGGTGAGCGCCTCCTCCAGCCGCACCACCGGTCTGCCGCTTGCGGCCAGCAGCCGCATGTGCTCCCGAAAGGTTTCCGGCGTGACGGAAATGACCGAGCCCGAGAGATCGAGCGAATGATAGGTGAGAATGAAAGAATCAGAGCCGCTCATCTGCAGATGCCCGCCGGGAAACGGTCAAACTGTTTGCCCGCAAGCAGAATTACCGGCAATCGATTGTATTCAGGCAACCTAAGAGTATATCCCAGACTGCTGTACAGGCAGTCACCCTCGTCGGCGTGTAGCGCACCCGGTTCTTTGGACACAACATTGTTCACGCTGCTATCGCCTGGAAGTGCTCGCGCCGGGCCTGGGCCGGTGAGCGGTAACCCAGCTTTGCCATCAACCATTGCTGGTTGTACTTTCTGATGAAATCGCCCACCGCT
>CAMAVI010000143.1 GCA_945861625.1 Candidatus Sulfopaludibacter sp. SbA3 | reverse complement strand
CTTTTTGCTTGTACGGATCGCCTGGACGGCATGCTGGGCGGTGTGGACTGAATTCACCGCGTCCCGTAAACTCCGTTTTGAATTTCCGGACTCTCCCGGTGCATTTCAGGCAGGCTCAAGTTTTTGGACTTCTGCCACAGACTGCTAGGCGGCGCTGCCGGCCGGGCTCACCCCGGAGTCGCGTGCAATCTCATCGGCCGAATACCCCTCCATCGCGCGCTCGAAGAGTTCGCGGTCGCGATGCGAGCAACGGCCCAGCACGGTGCGCACGTCGATCGCGTCGGTGTCGAAGACATAGGCAGGTTCCTTGGCCGATTCCAGCGGAACCGGCAGCGCCTTCCGGAAACGCGCCCGGAACAGATTGCGCGCAATCGAATTCACCCAATAGCTGACCAGTCCGGGATCCCGCAGTTGTTCGCGGTATTCCCATCCGCGGACCCATGCTGCTTGCGCGATCTCCTCGGCCTCATCACGGGGCACGCCGCGCGAAATCAAGAACCGGCAGGTGGCGCCAAACCCATTCTGAAATGCTACCGCATAGGTATTACCCAGCATCGCGCTGTGCAGTGCAATCCCAATGCCACATGCCCCTGTCTTTCAGATGAACAAGTTACCCCCGAGGGTACTGGAGAGCGGAGCGGTAATTCTTGCGCGGCCTAATCTCCACCCGCTCCGCTTCCGATATTTTTACCGTGCGCCCTCTTCTCCTCTTGTTCTATTCCGCGTTCTTGCTGCACTCCGAATCCTATCCGCGCGCGTGGAACTATGTCGCGCCCGACGCGACTGCCGTCATCGGCGTGGAGTGGCGTCAGTTGCAGAGTTCGTTTCTCGCCGACGCCATCGGATCGGAACTGTTTGCCAGCGGCCATCTCGGTATCCCGGAGTTGGAATGCCTGGAGCGCTCGCGGGAAATCCTGCTTTCGGCGCCCGACTTTCTGGCGATCTTCAGCGGAACGTTTCCAGCGGCAACCGTGGAGGCTCAGGCGGCCAAACTCGGCCTGTGGAAATCCAGCTATCAGGGCGTGCGCCTGTGGATCGCTCCGGGAAAAAACCGCCGCAGTGTTGCGCAAATCAACGATTCACTGATTTTGGTGGGCTGGCGCGACACCTTGGAAGCCGCCATCGACCGCGGCATGCTCACCGAATTGCGCCAGTATTCCCCGCTCCTGGCTCGCGGAGCCCGCATGGCGCGGAACGCCGATCTATGGATTGCCGCCAATGCCCTGCCCGATTCCCTGGTCAGCGTATTTCTGCCGCTCAAGATGGAAACCGGCGAGTTTGACGGCACGGTCAGCGCGCGCAACGGACTGCGGCTGGACGCCCGCTACAACATGTCCTCCACCGAAGACGCGCTGCTCAGCGCCGGATACTTCCGCCAGGCGATCCCGGATTTCCACGCCGTACTGCAGGGTCTGCACGTCATTCCCGAGGGTGAATCCGTGCTCATGAAACTGGACGTGAGCGCCAGTGATCTGACGGGCTACCTGCGTCCGCCGGAGCCGCCCGCGGCGGAAATCAAAACCGCGCCGCCGCCTCCTGCTCCCGCCGGTCCCCGCGTGGTCCGCATCTTCGGTTTAGAAAGCGGCCCGCGCGAAGTGGTTCTGCCGCCGGAGAAATCTGAACCGGTGAAATCTCAATAAGCCCAACGCCACAAGTTGGTGCCCACCGTGAAACCCGCGCCGACCGCGGCGAAGATCACAACATCGCCTTTCTTCAACCTGCCCGATTCAATCGCGTCCCGCGTGGCCAGGGGGACGGTTGCCGCCGTGGTATTCCCATAGCGCTCGATGTTGATCACCACTTGATCCTCGCTCATGCCCAGGCGCTCCGCCGTGGCTTTGATGATGCGCAGATTGGCCTGATGCGGAATCATCAGCTTCACGTCCTTGGCGGTCAAGCCATGCTTGTCCAGCAGACCCCGGCAAGTCTCGTACATTTTACGCACCGCAAACTTGAATACCTGCTGGCCTTCCTGTTTGACGAAATGCATCCGCCGCGCCACGGTATCCGCGCTGGCCGGCATCCGGCTCCCGCCGGCCGGCATCTTCAACGCTTCGGCGCCGGACCCATCCACTTCGTTCAGGAAGCCCATGAAGCCTTCACCCTCCGCGGCCGGTTCGATCAACATCGCGCCCGCCGCGTCGCCAAACAGGATGCAAGTACTGCGATCGGTGTAATCAATGATGCGCGACATAGTGTCGGCGCCGATCACCAGAACTTTCTTGTGAGTTCCCGCCATCACCAGGCTCGCACCCGTGGTCAGTCCGTAAATGAAGCCGGAACACGCGGCAACCAGATCGAAGCCCCAGGCGCCGGCGGCGCCAATCTGATGCTGCACCAGGCACGCCGTGGAAGGAAACATCATGTCGGGAGTCACCGTGCAAACGATGATGCAATCGATCTCGGAGGCCCGAATGCCGCGTTGCGCAAGCACGCAGCGCGCCGCCGCCACCGCCATGTCCGAAGTCGCCACGTCCGGAGCGGCGATGTGGCGTTCCACAATTCCGGTCCGGTCCAGAATCCACTGATTATTGGTGTCCACCAGCTTTTCTAGATCTTGGTTCGTCAATACGCCCGGCGGCACGTGACATCCGAGCGCGGTGATTTTGGCTCCTGGCAAACAGTTCTCCTTGGCCTTGCTGGTTAAGTTACTGGGTATATGTTGCTGGGCTACACTGCTGGATTATATAGCCTGAATTATATAGCTATGTTACATTCGGAGTGAAATGCAAGTCGAGCGCGCGGACCCCGGGATCGCCGACTTTCCATCGGCCGCCGCCCCCGAATTTTCCGCGCCGGAGACGTTGGAGCAGGTCTACACGCGAATCTTCCGCCGGCTGCGGCCGCGGACGCCGCTTCCGGAAATTCGCATCGAATTCCGCCGCTACGCCAATGCCAACGCCCAGGTGAGGCTGCAAGATGGCGCGTTGCTGGTGAAGGTGGCTGACACATTGGCCGGCGCTCCGGCGCCCGTGCTGGAAGCCTTGGCCGAGATCCTGCTCTGCAAGCTCTTCCGCCGCCCGGTGCCGCCAGAGAGTAATGATCGCTACCGCCGCCACCTCAATCGCAGGGACGTCCGGCGTAGTCTCGACTTAGTCCGCCAGATTCGCGGCCGCAAACGGGTGGAAGGCCCCCAGGGCGCTCGCTTCCATCTCCACGAGCTGTTTGAAGAGTTGAACTTCCGTTATTTTCACGGCCTCATGGCGCGGCCGGTTCTGGGCTGGAGTCCGTATGCCTCGCGTACCATACTTGGGCACTACGATCCTTCCCACAACGCCATCGTGCTCAGCCGCGTGCTCGATAAACAGAACGCGCCCCGCCTGGCGGTCGAGTACGTGCTGTTTCACGAAATGCTGCACTTGCGTTATCCCGTGGAGCACACCGGCGTCCGCCGCCGCGTACACACGCGTGCCTTCAAGGACGCCGAGAAACAGTTCGAAGGTCTGGCGGAAGCCAGACGCCTCCTGCGTTCCCTCTAGCAAGAGCGCGGCGTTAACCCGCTTGCGGCGCGGTACGGGCGTCCAGATCCAGCCGCATCGATTCAATCAATTCGATGAACGGCGCGATGTTGATCGTTCCCACCCCGGTGCGGTACAGCAGAAAACGGAATTCGACTCCCGCCAGCGCCCAGAGGAACGTGGCCTCCTGCCGCATGAGCACGCCGACCAATGCCGCGGACTCCGCGTCGGAATGCGCCACCAGCGCGCGGGCTCTCGCGTGGAGACGCCGGAAATCGGCTTTCAAATCCTGCAGATAGAGGCGGAACAAGTCACACCGTTCCCGCTTCCAGCGCGCACCCATCTCCGGCCGGTAAGCTCTCTGGACTTGCAAGAACACTAGGTCTTCTTCGGCGAAAAGACCGTTCAGCGAGCGATAGTTCTCCAACGAGAACTCCCAGGATTCATCTTCGGCACCCTCGGCGCGGCGCCGGCTCACGAGGAGCCAAATCAAGACACCCGCCAGGATCGCAAGCGATCCCGCCAAGGCCACCCAACCAAGAACAGCCCAAATCGTCACAGGCAACTCCATTGCATTGACCACAATAATTCATCTTTATTATAAATACAAGCGCCTTATTAGGGCAATTATATAGTTGACTAATACGCAGTTCTGCGGTAGACTTGAACTATGGAAGCCCTCTACGAACCACAAACTCTCCAGGAAGCAATTCTGTACTTCTCGATTCCCGAGAACTGCCTGAAGTATCTCGTTCTTCGCCGCCCTGAATGGAAGGACGGTGTAGTGTGCCCAGTCTGTGGGAGTACCGCCGTTGGCTTCCTGAAGAATCAATTGCGCTGGCAATGCAGCGAACGACACCCTAGACGGCAGTTCTCCATCAAAGTTGGAACCATCATGGAAGATTCCCCCATTGGTCTTGAAAAATGGCTCCCCGCAACTTGGATGATCCTGAACGCCAAGAACGGTATCAGTAGTTGTGAAATAGCAAGGGCGCTCGGCGTGACTCAGAAAACCGCTTGGTTCATGCTCCATCGGATCAGACTTGCCCAACAGGGGAAGCACGGCGGCAAGCTCGGTGGTAGCGGCAATGGCGTGGAAGTTGATGAGACTTTCATTGGCGGCAAAGCTCGGAACATGCACAAGTCGAAGCGTGCGCGCGTCATCACTGGAACCGGCGGCAAGGATAAGACTATGGTCATGGGCATGATGGAACGCGGTGGAAACGTGCGGGCGATGGTTGTAGACAACCGCCGCAAGGCCGAACTTCAGAAACAAGTTCGGGAGCATGTCGAAGCAGGATCGGCAATCTTCAGCGACGAATTGCAGTCCTATAACGGCTTGTCTACCGATTACCAGCACGCCGTAATCAATCACGCGGTCGAATACGTGAATGGCAACGTCCATACTAACGGCATGGAGAACTTCTGGAGTCTTTTGAAGCGCGGCCTGCATGGAACCTACATCAGCGTGGAGCCGTTCCATTTGTTCCGCTACATCGACGAACAAACTTTCCGATTCAATAATCGGAAGATGACTGATGCTGAGCGGTTCGATATCGGCGTCCGGGAGATCGTCGGCAAGCGGCTGACCTATGCAGAACTCACGGGCAAGGCCCCAGAAACAGAAACGATCAATTAAGCCGTGGCGCGGGAAGCGCGGACCTAAATCGAGGGCTTGATCTTCGGCTTGGGTCCTCTTCGATTTGGATTTGCAGCCGCTCTCTTTTTGTACGCGCGTTCGCGCCGTACAAGTGTGGAATGTGGAACGGATAGAATCTGTCTTATGCCTTCGTCGAAGCGCTGGAAGGCTTGCGGCCCTTCGATGCAGTCCGGTAACGGTGCCGAATCGGGTTTCATGGCTTACCTTTCTTATCATGTCACAATTCCTTATTCAGTTAGTCGATCCGCAATGTGGTCAAGAAACGCACGGACGCTATTGAAAATGCCAATTGCCTCTTCACGCGTGTACTTCTCGTGCTTGTGCATCGTATAGTTGCGAAGTGCATTCTTGAAGTGTCTAAACTGGAGCGCTGCTTCCGAATAAAAATGTTCGTCCTCTTTCCATGTAGGTAAGATGGCTGCTTTCTTGTGGAGACCGCGAATTTCTCGCTCACACTCGTTGAGAATGATTTCCCAGTTAGGACTACTAGGGGTAAATGCAAGAGCTTTCACTAAGGCGTCTAAGCCCACTTCTACAGCACGCATCAAATGAAACACACAAGCAGTGTGTCGATCCAGGGAGAAACATTTTCCAGCTTCGGTTATATCGAAGCAAAGGCTAGGAAAGCTATCCAAAGCCTTCTGTGAAAGCATTACGGATTCATAGAACGGCTGGTCGGCTTCCGGCACAAAGAAAAACAGCTTCTTAACATAGGCCGCTTGAATACTTCCTATAAGTTCCTGAACTAATATCCCGAGAGTCTTCGCGTCCGCACCTTGAGCGATCCAATGCTTCAAACGGTCTACCTGTGCGACAACATGAGTGAACCCTATCTCATTGCTGGATTCCCTGACTCCATCTAAAGTGTGCGGAAGGTCTTTCATAAACTCTGTCTCGTGGTTTAGTGAAAGCGTCCTTGCCGTCATCAAATACATCAGATCGGTTACATTGACAGCCGCGTAGAATCTTTGCATGTCCCGCACACTCACTAGCCTGTATGGATTCTCAGCAAAGAGGCAGGCTAGGGACGAAGTCGCGCGATGCGTCATCGCACACCTCCGATATGGCCCAGCCTACCACCGGGTATTGTATTACGCAAGTATATATTCGCCCTTATTAGGCTAGCTTGGGGAAGTTTTAATAAATTTGGCCAGTACTGTCCGGCTAACGCTCAACCCGCTGGCGGCAACTGATTGTGCGGCAGGTGGTTAGGACGGCTTTTGTCTTGCCGCGATTTGAAACTCCAGAACACTAATCCGAGGCTGCCACCATGAGGGATGAACCTTGGCCGTACCGT
>CAMAVI010000142.1 GCA_945861625.1 Candidatus Sulfopaludibacter sp. SbA3 | reverse complement strand
TTTTTGCTTGTACGGATCGCCTGGACGGCATGCTGGGCGGTGTGGACTGAATTCACCGCGTCCCGTAAACTCCGTTTTGAATTTCCGGACTCTCCCGGTGCATTTCAGGCAGGCTCAAGTTTTTGGACTTCTGCCACAGACTGCTAGGGCTGATTTGGAGACCTTGCCGTGAGAACTAGAATCGCGACTTTCCTTCTTCTGGCGTGTGCCGCTGCCGCGCCCATCGCCGCGTGGGGGCAGCGCTTTCAGCCGCTCACTGGTCCGGTTCCGCGTACGGCGGACGGCAAGCCTGATCTCAACGGGGTCTGGGAGCGCCCGTTTGTGCCGGACATGACCAAGGATATTCCCAACCAGAAGGGTACGCCCGAGCTTCCTTTTACCGAATGGGGCGCGAACGAATGGAAGAACTACAACGCCGCGAATGGCGATTACACGGGCGCTTGCCTGCCTTTCGGTCTGCCGCGCTCGGTCAACTCGCCCTATCCCCTACAGATCGTGCAGACCTCGAAATACGTGGCGCTCCTGTTTGAGCAAAGCACCTGGTTTCACGTGGTCCCCGTTGATGGCCGCGGGCACCGCAAGCAGGATCCGACGTGGTTCGGAGACTCCATCGGCCGCTGGGAAGGCGATTCGCTGGTGATCGATACATTAAATTTCAACGGCCACACACGCATGGATACGATTGGCCATCCGCACAGCGACCAGCTACACCTGACGCAGCGTTTCACGCGCACGGACCTGGGGCACATTTCCTACGAGATGATCGTGGACGATCCGAAGACGTATACGAAGCCCTGGAAGAACACGCGCACGTTCATCCAGCGGCCGGACTGGGAATTGATGGAGTACTCGTGCGAGGAAAACAACAAGGGCCTGTGGGACGGCCACATCAAGGTGCCGAAGTACTGAGTTAGGAAGGCCCGAGGCGGCCTCGCGCATCGCCTATCACGGCGTTCTCTCCGGAAAGCGGACAATAAAGCCGTCGCGGTTGGGCATCTTCACTTTGGGCAGCGTCTGGGCGTTCATGGCGTCGCTTTGGCCGATGAGTTTGTTCTGCGACAAGATGTATGCGGTCAGCGAGTACACTTCTTCATTGCTGAGCGACCGCGGTTGCTGAAAGGGCATGGCGCGTCGAATGTAATCGAACAGCGTGGTGGAGTACGGCCAGAAGCCGGCGATGGTTTTCTCCGAGCTCATGTTCTTAACCGGTTCGCCGCCCACCAGCTTCGCCGCCGTGCCGCCCTTCCCTTCCGGGCCATGGCATCCCGCGCACTTGGTTCCATAGACGCGCGCACCGTCCGCCGCCGTGCCGCTTCCGGCGGGAAGGCCCGTGCCGTCGGGCAGAATGTTGAGGTCCCACGCCGCGATGTCGGCGGGGCTCGCCGGCTTTCCTAAATTCGGCGCCTGCGCCAACACGAGCGCGGCGCTCAGCGCGAACACCGCCACGAAAAGACTACGCGTAGACATGCTTCACCTCTCCGTTCGGCGCGACCGACCAGCTCGCGATCGCATTATAGTGCTGGCTCGGAAAAGCAGTCACCGGAGGAACGCCATCGGTCTGCCCGCGCGCCGCCACCAATTGCGCGCGCGTCGGCTGCGAGAAGCCCGCCTCGTCCCACGCGCGGCTTTGCAGGACCGCGGGGCCACCGTCCCATCGCCAAGGAGCGCGGAATCGCGTGAACGCCTTGCTGTGCACCGGCTCCTGCAGGGCCGCCTGTGTCCACGTCTTGCCGCCGTCGGCGGAGACCATCACCTTCGCGATGCGTCCGTTGCCCGAGTAGGCGATGCCGGAAATTTCATAGAATCCCGGGCCCTTCATCGCCAATCCGGGCGAGGGATGCGTGATGAAGGATTTCACTTCCTGCAGGAAATAGAACTGGTAGGCCTTGCCATTGGGAAGAACCTGCGAGTAGGTCCGCGACTCGTAAAAGGTCATGCCGGGCGATTCGGTGAGCTGAATGCGCCGCAGCCATTTGATGTTCATATTGCCTTCCCAGCCAGGCAGCAGCAGGCGCATTGGATAGCCGTTGCTGGGCATCACGCGCTCGCCGTTCTGGTAGAGCGCGATCATGGCGTCGTCCAGGGCTTTGCTCAGCGGCACGCTGCGGCTCAGGTGCGGGGCGTCGCCGCCTTCGGCGACGATCCATTTCGCCCTGGGATCGATGCCCGCTTCGTCGAGCAACGTGGAGAGCAGCACGCCGGTCCACTCCGAGCAGGAAACCAGGCCGTGCAGCGCTTGCGCGGTGGCTTGAATCGGCTGCGGTGAAAATAGCGGAGCGCTATTGCCGCCGCACTCGACAAACGCCATGCGCGAGACCATGGGATAACGCGCCAGTGCGTCGAGCGAAAACACCAGCGGCTGTTTGACCAGACCGTGAATCAGCAAGCGGTGCTGGTCGGGATCGATATCGGGATCGCCGGCGTGAGAGATCACGAAGTGCATGCTGTTCGGCGTGAACGTACCGTTGACCAAATGGTGTGGAGTGCGCGCGTGTTGCGTGCGCGGCTCGCCTTTGGGGTTGCTGAGCGTGCGCACGACGTCTCTTTCGAAGCGCGAGCGAAGACCCGCTTCGGGAACAACAGTGCCGGGGCCGCGGCTCCACGAGTCCTCAGTGAGTTGTTGCGCGAAGGCCAGCGGAGTAACGCTGTAGCCTAGCACGGCTCCGGCAAGCGCAGCGCCATGACGCAACAACGCGCGCCGGTGGAGCAGGCCGTTTCCGGCCGCGGCCGGCAGAGTTTCGAGTTCCCGTCTTGCGCGGTCCATTGGGTTCATGTTGGTCCTCCTTCGCGTGGCAACCTCTCGGCACGGCTCAGTATACAACGGCATACTATGTGCTATGCGCGCATGTGGATCCGCCAGAAGAGCAGCCTGTCTAGCGTCGGCCAATGGAACGTCACCTTGAAAGGGCCTCGCAATTGAAGGCTGGCTCGCAGACAACCATTCGCCCGGCGCTTTGCTATAGTGAGGTTGTTATTTGCTTAGCGACAGAGTATAGACGGGCGCGGGAAGGTGGAATTCTCAGCCGGTCACGACCGGCGCGAAGCGGTTGAGGAGTTCGCGCTCAGCCAACTAGTAAGAACACGAGCGGGAGTAATTCAGTGGTAGAATGCCAGCTTCTCCCATGCAGCCTTTCTTTTCAGTAGCCTAGAGGGATTACTGACTGTTATACTGTCTACGATTTGGAGGCAGTATGGCGCGTGTCAACATTCTCAAGCAGGTCAAAGTTGGAGACCGTTGGAAGCTCGTCTCCATCCCCCACGACAAACATGGACGGCAAGATTGGAAGGCGCTCCCCGAGGGGCGCTATTTTGTCGAGTGGTGGGAGCGCGGCAAACGCAAACGCGAGGCTGGAGGTTCAACGGCCACCGACGCGTTAGAAGTTGCCCGGCGACGCAAGCACACCCTTGAAGCCCGACGCCTCGGGCTCGATCCTCACGCCGACGAAGAAGTCTCCAAGCTCCCAATGCACGTCGCCGTCAAGCGCTACCTGGATGTGGTTGAGGGTTTGAAAAAGCCGAACACCCTCCGAAAATACAAAGCTGTCCTCGACCGATTCCTTGATTTCTTTGCCGACCGGACGAGCGTCAAAAGCATCACGTCGGACGATCTCAATGAGTTCATGGTGCACCTGAAGCGCAAGCACAAGCTGGACAACAACTCGGTCATCCACAACACGGTTATCGTCGCCCAGTTCTTGAAGAAACAGGGCCGTCCCGGACTGACCCGTAACATCGATCTCCCGGAGCGGATTGCCAGCTTGCCTGTGGAATATTCAGACGACGAACTGAAGCGCTTCTTCGATGCCTGCACGCCCGAAGAGCGGACACTCTTCACCACCTTCCTTCTCACGGGTTTCAGAGAAATGGAAGTCGTACACCTCGCATGGAGCGATATCAACTTCTCGTTGGCGACCGTGAAAGTGACCGTCAAGCCCGAACTCGGCTTCTCCCCAAAGCGCTGGGAAGAACGCGAGGTTCCGGTTCCGAAACAGTTGATCGCACTCCTATCCGAACATCCGCGAAAGCCGCCGTGCCGATTTGTATTCCCCTCCCCGGCTGGCAACCGGGAGTACAACCTGCTCAAACGGTGTAAAGCTATCGCCAGGCGCGCCAAACTAGACGAGGAGAAGTTTAATCTCAAAACGTTTCGCTCTTCGTACGCGACTCGGATGCTCCGCGCCGGTTTTGACGTGCGCACCGTCCAGCACTGGATGGGTCACAAGTCGCTTGAGACGACCATGCGCTACCTTGCTCCGGCAAAGGATGTACATGACAAACTGGACAGCGTGCAGATTGCCAGGGCACTCGGAATTTCAGTTTAGGAACGTCGAACGCCGAGGGTCTTGCCCGGATCAGAAACTTCAGCGGGACTGAGTTGCATACCCACCAGAATACGAACGGCAAGCAACACAAAGAGGCGATCCTCTGACAAGTCTCAAACAATGGTTGGTGTTGGGCACGTTAGCCGACGTGCCTCTTTTCTTCGTCCGAATTGCGATCGGTCAACGTTTCGCAGACAGAACGCGCTGCTTGATTCGTTCTAGGAATCTATTAACGATACGCTGATGCGTGCGAATGAGCGGGTCGAAAACAATGGCTCGCCCAAGGATAGGATCAATTATCAGGATGGCTTCTGCGCAATTTCTTCGACCTGTTCTGTCGCGGTCGAGCCTGCGAAATCCTCCACTTGAAGGGAATCCCGCTTGAGGCGTACGTATTGATACGCGACTTCAAGAATCGAGCCCGTGTGTGAGCCCGGACTCTTATGAGGGTTGCCGTAACCTATTTCGGATGCTTGATAACATCCTGGATCACATAGGTCTCGTTAACGATTGTGAAGTAGAATCGCCAATCATCGTTTACCCTCCCCTGCCACCAATCCCTGCCGTCGTCGTATTTCTTGGTTCGTAAGGATGGATGCCGAAGGTTCGCCGTAAGCAGCCGTACTTGCTTGTAGAAAGTCTTCCTGATCTTGTCGGGAGCGGATTCCAGCGCGACAAGTGCGCGTGGGGCATAGTCGATCTTCATCGAGATTGTCTGGGTTTTTTTCTGGCTGCGGCTCTCTTTTTCAACTCCCGCTCGATTGAAGCAATCATGTCATCGGCGTTATCGAACGGCCCGAAGGTTCGACCAGCCTTGATCTCTTTGTCGGCTTTCGCCAAGCGCGCGTTGATCAAGCCCCGCTGGGCTGGCGTGTACTCGTCATCAGCGTTCGGGAACGGGGAGCGATCGATAACGACCTTTGGCGTCAGGACAATATGACCACGTTGAAAAGTGGCCTCCACCATGTCGCCCTCAGCGATCCCCGCTTGCTGGCGCAACCTGCTTGGAATGGTTACTTGGCCTTTGTGTTGAACTTTTACAAGTGTAGTGCTCATAGATATATGGTTAGTTGGTAATTCCGGCAGTCAAGACATTCCGACTTCTGTACGAAGCATAGCAAAGCTGCATGATCTGTCAAATAAAGCGCGACTTGGCCTCCCCGTCCAATCACGGCAAGCACCGAAGAGGGTGCTTTTCATGATCCCGGCGCGGACTCTCTTCATGGCCGCAGCACAGTACGTATCATCGTCGTAGATTAGGAACCCTTCGTCGTGTGTCCCCTTCCCCACTCGGTGGATCACACCGGAGATAGCAGGAACGAGGAAGCCGAGTCGCCCTTCATGTTTGCGCAGTCTTTGCCAATGAGTCTTCTGGATCTGGAATCAGTGGATACGTGACATCCTGCCCGTTCTCACGCGGCGAGAGACAGATGTCCGCGAAGATCCGGCTGGGATCTTGCAGGGAGTAATTGTCCGCCGCCGTGAACAAGAAGTGCTTCCGAGCACTTTCGGGCAGCATGGTTCGACCCAAGTCGCGCAGGTTCCGTGCCCGTGCGACGGTCAACGTGACGGTGAGCACCCGGAAGCTCTTGATTCCCCATCTCTTGGCGTGGAGTCCCTGCTCGCGATACTGCCAGTATGCCTGGATCTTTTCCTTGAATTTCGCGTGAGGCATCGTCGACCGATCAATCTCCAGGAAGAAAGGAAACCTATTTTTTCCTTCGTCCCGTCGCGCATCTTCAATCGTAAAGAAGGCGTCCGGCCTCACCGGCAGTTTTCGGCCGCCTCCGGCATCTGCGATTACCGCCGAGTCAAAGAGCCCTCTTCCCTCTTGCCAGTCGACCAGCCGCAGGTGGCTTGTTTTCCCGGCAAGCGCGAACAGGACATGATGATCCACGATCAGCATTTCGTGCTGCAAGAACAGCTCCTTAAGTTCGTAGGCGCGAAGGCGGCGATCCGCGCCGTCAGCTGCCATCAATCCCTCGAGATTGCCCGGATCGTCGTAGAAAGTTAGCGACTCTCGACCCTCATAGATTACGCGGCAGCGGCTCCCTTGGCAAGCGATTTCTTAGAGACGGCGGTAGCTATCGAAGACAGCAGCAGGGGAATCTGGCGATGGCCGATGACTTTG
>CAMAVI010000141.1 GCA_945861625.1 Candidatus Sulfopaludibacter sp. SbA3 | reverse complement strand
ACAACCAGCAATGGTTGATGGCAAAGCTGGGTTACCGCTCACCGGCCCAGGCCCGGCGCGAGCACTTCCAGGCGATAGCAGCGTGAACAATGTTGTGTCCAAAGAACCGGGTGCGCTACATGAGGATAATTTCGGACCGAGCTGGGAGCGATAAACGCCCGATCATCCTTCGTTCATCTTCGAAGACTGGGCGGAAAAAGTTTCGCGAGAAGCGTGTGAAAATACGAACTCTCTTGCTTATTCCGCGGGCCTGGTGAAAAGCGCTTCTTCCGTTTGCGTTGAGCGCGTTTAGGAGAGTACCCGGTTCGATAGCACACTCGACCAGAATGATGAGGTCAACACGGCGTTCCTCGGCCAGATCGGCTATCAAAGGAGCTAATGGTTTCTCGGCGATATTCCAGAAAAGGAATCTACTTGTGGGTACTAAAGCTTATATTAGCCTGAAGTAGGGAAAACATCGCTATTCCGCGCTATCCGCCAGCACGCGCACTTGGTTGTCGCGGATTTCGACGTAGCCGCCGCTGATGGTGAAGTTCTTGGTCTGCCCGCCAGAAGTGACCGAGAGCGTGCCTTCGCCCAGTTCGCTGAGCAGGGCCGCGTGGCCGGGCAGGATGCCCATGTAGCCGTCCTTGCCGGGAATTTGCGCGGATTCGGCGGACTGCCGCAGGATCAGCTTTTCCGGCGTTGCGATGTCGATCTGAAAGCTTTCGGCCATGGTGTCAGAAAGAAGAGACTAGCCCTTCTTCTTCATCTCTTCCCAGGTTTCGAGCACATCGTCGATGGAACCCTTCATATAGAAGGCCTGCTCGGGGATCTCGTCGTGCTTGCCTTCGACCACTTCCTTGAAGCTGCGCACGGTATCGGCCACCTTCACGTACTTGCCCTTCAGCCCGGTGAACGCTTCGGCCACGGTGAAGGGTTGCGATAGAAACTTTTGGATCTTGCGCGCGCGGGCGACGGCGGCTTTGTCATCGTCCGACAATTCGTCCACACCCAGAATCGCGATGATGTCCTGCAGATCTTTGTAGCGCTGCAGAATCTGCTTCACCTGCTGGGCGACGTTGTAATGCTCTTCGCCGATGACGCGCGGATCGAGAATACGTGAAGTGGAGGCCAGCGGATCCACGGCGGGATAAATACCCATTTCTGAAATCGAGCGCGAAAGGTTCGTCGTCGCGTCCAAATGGGCAAATGTGGTGGCGGGCGCGGGATCGGTGTAGTCGTCGGCGGGCACGTAAATGGCCTGCACCGAGGTGATCGAACCGTTCTTGGTCGACGTGATGCGTTCCTGCAAATCGCCCATTTCCGATGCCAGGTTGGGCTGGTAGCCCACCGCGCTCGGCATGCGGCCGAGCAGCGCCGATACTTCGGAACCCGCCTGCGTGAAACGGAAAATGTTGTCGATGAACAGCAGCACGTCCTGGTGCTCTTCGTCACGGAAAAACTCGGCGACGGTGAGCGCGGTCAGCGCCACGCGCAGACGCGCCCCGGGAGGCTCGGTCATCTGGCCGTAGATCAGCGCGCACTTGGACTTGGTCCAATCCTTGGGATCGATCACGCCGGATTCCTGGAACTCCAGCCATAGATCGTTTCCTTCACGAGTACGCTCGCCGACGCCGGCGAACACGGATACGCCGCCGTGCTTCTGCGCCAGGTTACTGATGAGTTCCTGAATGATAACCGTCTTGCCGACGCCGGCGCCGCCGAACAAGCCGATCTTGCCGCCCCGCAAGTAGGGTTCCAGAAGATCGATGACCTTGATACCGGTCTCGAACATCTGCAACTCCGTCGCCTGCTCTTCAAAAGTGGGAGCCGAGCGGTGAATCGGATAACGCTTTTCGGTCAGCACCGGGCCCATCTTGTCCACCGGCTCACCGATCACGTTCAGCACGCGGCCCAGGGTCTGCTTGCCGACGGGGACGGTGACGGGCTCGCCCAAGCTCTTGGCCTTCATGCCGCGCACCAGACCATCGGTGGGTTGCAGCGCGATGGTGCGCACGCGGCTTTCGCCGATGTGCTGCGCGACCTCGCAGATGATATCCACGGGGTCGGGAACCTGGAAACCTTCGCTGGTGATACGGATCGCCGTGCGGATGACGGGGATTTGCCCCTCGGGAAACTCAACGTCCACGGCCGGTCCGGCCACCTGGATCACTTTGCCGATCACATTCATAAAAGACCTCGGTTACTTTCGATGCCGCTTTAGCCTAAAGCCGCGGCGCCACTTACGATTTCGATAATTTCACGGGTGATCGAAGCCTGACGCACACGGTTCATATACAACGTCAGCTTGTCGATCACATCGGACGCGTTGGAACTGGCGGCGTCCATTGCCGTCATGCGAGCGGCATGCTCGGCCGCCACGGATTCGAGCAGCGCCCGATAAATTTGTAAACGGATGTAGCGGGGCAGCAGTGTCCCCAGCAATTCTTCCGGTGCTTGTTCGTAGATATAGTCGACCGAACCCTGCGATTGTGGCACTTCAATGGGCAGCATGCGGGTTTCGGTCAAGGTGGGAGCCATCACGCTCTTGAATTCGTTGACGAACAGGTAAACAGCGTCCACATCGCCGTTGGAGAAGCGCTCAATGATGGAATCCGCGATCTTGTTGGCGTAAGCGACGTCAAGCGAGCGCATCATATCCAGATGCTCACCGGCGATATTAGCTCCGCGCTTGCGGAAGTAGTCGCGGCCCTTACGGCCAATCAATTCAAAGCTCAGCTCCGCGCCTTTGTGGTCGTTCACAAAGCGCTGTGCCAGCTTCAGGATGTTCGCATTGAATCCACCCGCCAGACCGCGATCGGTAGTAATCAGCATGACGAGAATCTTCTTTTCCGGACGCTGTGCCAACAAAGGATGCGCTCCGGCATCCGGACTCTGGCCGGCCGCTTCGGCGACATTGGCCAGGATCTGGCGCAGCATTGCGCCATAAGGACGCGCCGCCAAAGCCCGTTCCTGGGCCTTGCGCAGCCGGGCCGCCGAGATCATCTTCATGGCCTTGGTGATCTGCTGCGTATTTCGCACCGAGCGGACGCGCCGCCGGATGTCAATTAAGCTGGGCATGGCAGGCTAAGCTACTTCGATTTCTGCTCCTGCAAGAATTTGGTTTTGAATTCACCGATGGCCGCGGTCATCTGGGCCTTAAGGCCATCGTCGAGGGTTTTCTTCTCGCGGATCGACGCCAGCAGGCCCGGATGCGCATTCTCCACGAACCGGAACAGGCCATCTTCAAACGGCCGGCACTGGGCGGGGGCCAGATCATCGAGATGACCTTCCGTACCCGCGAAAATAATCAGCACCTGCTTTTCGACAGGGACCGGCGAATACTGACCCTGCTTGAGAATTTCCACCATGCGGCTGCCGCGCGTCAACTGCGCCATGGACGCCTTGTCGAGGTCCGACCCGAAGCTGGCGAACGCCGCCAGCGCGCGATACTGGGCCAGGTTCAAACGCAAGCTGCCCGCCACCTGGCGCATTGCCTTGATCTGCGCGTTGCCGCCGACGCGGCTGACCGAGATACCGACGTTAATGGCCGGGCGGACGTTGGAGTTAAACAAGTCCGATTCCAGGTAAATCTGTCCGTCGGTGATCGAAATCACGTTCGTTGGAATGTAGGCGGATACATCGCCCGCCTGCGTTTCGATAAACGGCAGCGCCGTGAGCGAGCCGCCGCCTTTCTCGGCCGAGAGCTTCGCGGCGCGCTCCAGCAGGCGGCTGTGCAAGTAGAACACGTCTCCGGGGAACGCTTCGCGCCCCGGGGGCCGCCGAAGCAGTAGGGAAATCTCACGATACGCCGCGGCGTGCTTGGAAAGATCGTCGTAGATGCAGAGGGCATGGCGGCCGCTATCGCGGAAGTATTCGCCGATCGCGCATCCCGAATAGGGAGCCAAATACTGCATCGGAGCCGGATCGGAGGCGGTCGCCGCCACTACGATCGAATATTGCATGGCGCCGAAATCTTCCAGCGTCTTTACCACCTGTGCGACGGTGGAACGCTTCTGGCCGATCGCGACGTAAATGCAAATCACGTCGCCGCCCTTCTGGTTCATGATGGTGTCGAGCGCAACGGTGGTCTTGCCGGTCTGGCGGTCGCCGATGATCAGTTCGCGCTGTCCGCGGCCGATCGGAATCATCGCGTCAATGGCTTTGATGCCGGTCTGCATCGGCTCTTTGACGGGCTGGCGGTCGACGACGCCGGGCGCGATGCGCTCGATGGCGTTGTACCCTTTGGCTTCAATGGGCCCCTTGCCGTCAATAGGATTTCCCAGCGCGTCGACCACACGGCCAATCATGGCTTCGCCCACGGGCACGCTCATGATGCGTCCGGTGCGGCGGACTTCGTCGCCTTCCTTGATGCCCGAATATTCGCCGAGCAGCACGGCGCCGACCTGATCTTCTTCCAGGTTCAAAGCGATGCCGGAGACGCCGCCCTTGAACTGAATCATCTCGCCGGCCATGACGTTCTCCAGGCCGTAGATGCGCGCGATACCATCGCCCACCGAGATTACGGACCCAGTCTCGGCGACGCTGACCGCGCTGTCATATGTTTCGATCTCTTCGCGCAACAGGCGCGAAATTTCATCTGCCCGAATCTGAGCCATAATTCCTTTGTTCCGCTAAAACCACTGACTTCAGCTAAGTTTGACTTGCAGGCGCTCCAACTGGCCGCGCACGCTGCCGTCGTAAACGGTAGAGCCCACGCGTGCCACTACGCCCGCCACCAGCGCCGGATCGGTTGCGAACCGGAGCTTCGCCTTTTTCCCCGCCAACCGCGAGAGCTGGCTTTCCAAAGCCGACTTCTGTTCCGCGGTCAAATCGTGCGCGCTGGTTACGTCGGCGCGCACAAAACCAAGTTTCTCGTCCACCAGGGCCTCGAAGGCTTCGATCATCGATCCCAATTCCGTGATGCGGCGATGATCGATCACCACAAACAGGAAATTGCGGACATGGGGCAGGATGCCCTTCAAATCGGTCTGCAAATCGATCAGCCGGCTCATCACGGCGCGCTTCTTAGAAGGCGCCACGGCTGGCGATGCCAACGCGTTTCTTAATTCAGCGGAGCCTACGACGATCGCGTTGACCGCGCGCAACTGCGCGGCGACGGTAGAGGCATCCGTCGAATGCGCGGCGACCACATCGCCCAGAGCCTTGGCATAGCGTGCTGCGACCACCGAGATCATCTAGTTCTTGGACTCCCGCTGGAGGTCGTGAATAAAGCCGTCGACGAGCGCGTTTTCGGTTCCCGCATCCAGGCGCGCGCGGACGCGCTGCTCGGCCAACTCGAGCGCTAGCTTGGCCGCGTAGGTCTTCAGTTCGTGACGCGCGGCTTTTCCGGCAGAGTCGATTTCATCATCGGCCTTCTGCCGCAAGCGGGCAATCTGCGATGCCGTTTCCTGGCGGATGCGCTCGGCTTCCTGCTGCATCTCGGCTTTCGATTCGGCGCGCAGGCGCTCGATATCGGCGCCGAGTGCGCGGGTCTTGGCTTCGACGGCGGCGGCACGCTGATCGGCGTCCTGCTTGATCTTCCGGGCCTCCGCAATGCCTTTTTGAATTTCTTCCGTGCGCGACTTGAAGAGTGGCGGGAGGGTCTTGGCCAGCATGTAGCCCAACCCTATTGCCAGAAGGGCGAAGTTGGCCCATTTCCAGCCGATGCCGGGTTCGGCACCCGCTTCACCGCCGGCCTCGTGTTCCTGCCCAATGAGCGGAAGCAGGTTCAATAACAATCCGGTGACGATCCAGCGGAGTTGCTTCATCTGGCTCTCCGGGTAAGCAGGGCGGTAACGATCTGATCCGCTAAAGCGCTGCTCGATTCGGTCAGTGTCTGCCGCGCGGCCGCCATCTCCGCGGCCATCTGCTCGCGGGCTTTAGCGGTACCGGCCGCGGTGGTTTCGCGCGCCTCGGCGATATGCGTGGCTTGATCGGCAAGCCATCCACGACGCAACTCTTCCTGCTCGCGATAAACTTCGGCGCGGGCTTCGCGCATGCGCGCTTCGTACTCTTCGACTTTACGCTCGGCGGCCCGTAAGCTCTCTTCGGCGGCGTTCTTGGTGCCGGCCGTGAGTGCGTCGCGCTGTTTCAGGACCTTGGTGAGGGGTCCGAATAACATCAACTTCAAGTAAACGTAGAGAAAAAGCAGCAGGCATATTGTGGGGATGGCCTTTAAAAGAATCCCCGCTAATGCTTGCAAAGTCTGTTCCATCAGGTTGTTAGGTTAAAGGATGCGAAACGAACGGACAGCGGCGTCTACGACTAGTCCCGCCTGAAATTTTACGGTAACACAGGAATTCAGCCAGGGTCAACATTAGGGCAAAAGTGGAATCCATTTGACGCCACACCAGGCTGGTACCATTCCGCTTATAGGGGACCCGGTTTTCTTGGACACAGATTAGGGAATCTGAGCAAGATCCAAGGAGACTGAAAGTAATGGCAGATGAAACAAGAGAGACGAACGGTTCCGGGGCAGCAGAGGGAGCCCGGAGGGCGACCGGCGCTGGCCCGGAACC
>CAMAVI010000140.1 GCA_945861625.1 Candidatus Sulfopaludibacter sp. SbA3 | reverse complement strand
GCAAAGAGCGGACCAATGATGGTGGATTCAGTCCACCGGTCGAGCTCCTGCATGAAGCTCGACTCTTGTTTTTGTTCGGACATGTTGATGTCCCTTTCGGCAAGCTTGAATGCTTTGGCAGTGGGCCGCTTGCCTTGCTCACTGCAAGGACGGTCCAGCGGCCGCATGCCCGATCCTGCTCAATGGCTCCGCCTCCCGCCACGCCGTTTGACGGCGCCCCTGGCGGGGCCTTGACAGGTCGGGTCGGTCGCTACAATGCGAAAAGGTGAGCAAGGCAATTCCCTGGCTTTAGCTCGCGCACGCAGGAGGTGGTGGGGGTGGTTGGAGGCCGATAGGCAATCATAGTCGCGCCGCCTTCGGCGGCGTTCCCTGGGACCGATCCTCCCCTAGCAAGTTTTGAGGCTCCGTTTGGGAACCTCAAAACGCGGTCGCCGTTGGCGACCGTACAGGGTAGTTGTTCTTCTTTGGAAGCCGACCGATTGGGGCGGCTTTTTGGTTTTGTTAGTTCCCGCCGCCTGTTAGCGAAGCGCAGGCTACCCTGCTTGCGGGGTCGGAGTCCGGATACGGACGGAGACCCTGGAGCGCCCCTGACGCTAGGAAGGGTGAGGCCGCTCTAGCGGACGAAAGCGGAACCGCCAACGATAGTGGCCTCTTGGTAAAAGAGGGGCGGTGGAAGCAGGGTAGCCTGCGGTGAGCAGGCGGCGGGAACTATTTGATTTTACAGGGCGTTAGCCCTCGCGACCAGTAGATTCCGGAATCTACTGGTCAACCGACCGGTTCCGGTCGGCGTCAGTCCCCCTTCGGGGGGCCAGTAATGGTGTGAAACCGGCGATAGGTGTTTCACAACATTTTGCGCGGCGTGTCAACGTCGCTGGTTCATCGGGTTGCTTTCAAACCGGCACGACCGCGAGGTATCGCATGCCGGTTTGCGTGAGTGGCCGATTCGGCGACTCCGGTCCGAACCGCAATGCCTTGCCAAACGCAAAAATCGGCCCTTGCTGGCGTCGGCGATGGCCAATGCGAGCAAAGAGCCGTTCGTGAATTTTGCGCCCCTTTATCGGGGCAAATTTTACGTTGCGTTTTGGCAGTACCAAGGGTACTTCGCCCGGAGACTTGGATCGACCGGAAGCAGGTCCATGCATTCGGCGGCGAGTACGCGGATTACGCGCGCGCGGATCATCTTGTCATACGTCTCGCTACCGTCCTTCCAGTGGCGGCCAAGAAAGGGATTGTGAGCCTGAAGTTCGGCCTTGGCTCTTTCGAGCCGGGCTTGGGACTGTTCCTTCGTGAGAAACGCCAGTCGGAATTCCCCTCTCTTCTGATCCTGGGGCTCGCCCTGTTGCGCGGGTCGCGCCGACGGGTGACTCGTTGGTGCCGGGTGCTGTCGCCTTCGATTCCGTTCCGTTACGGCACGGGAGGCGTAAGAGAGCACGGCGCCGAAGTGTTGGATCGAGTAGTTGGTTCTTTCCGCTTCGGAGCGAGCGAACTCGATCACGTGCAGGCATGCCTCCAATCCATGCTGTGCGATCAGGCTAAGGGCCTGATCGACTTCCTTGGACTGCAGCACATGCGTATCGACATCATGAAAGATTTTGTGGAAGTAGCGGACCACTTTTTCGGCTTCCGCCGTGAGCGGATCGCGTTGCTTCGAGTAGTCGTTGATGACGACGGGGGCAGGCACTGTTGCAGCAAGCATCGCCTCGGTTGTCTCTGCGCGGGTGGCTTTCTCAAAGCTGATCTTATAGTCTTTACCGTCCTTCGTCTTTTCCACGGTCGCGGAGCGGATTACTCCGCTGCTGATTCGGATGCCTTGAAGTTCCGCGACCGCTTTCTCCAGCGCACGCTTGCGTTCGTACATGTGGTTATACTCGGGGTTCTTCAATCCCAGGTCATCGAACAGCGCCCGGCTCTTGCGTTCGTATTTCGTCTTGTCGGACAGCATGAGGTCGATGTGGGTGTAAACCAGTTGCGCGATCTCGCTCTTCAGTTTGAAGAATTCTTCAATGCACACGGGCTTCGTATAATTGCGTTGCAAGTTGGAAAGAATGTGGTCGTCGAATTTGAAGTAGCCGAGCGAGGTGTTGACGGCTCCGTCCTGGCGGCGCTCCACGATGCGCAGGTCACCGAGGATCGAAAACGGCCTGCGATCAACCACAACTGCGCCCGTCTCCGTTCGGTCGAAATAAGAATTGATCCACTCGATCGGAATCGTGCGCAACTTACGCAGCGACTTCGTGATGGACTGAATCACGTTGGTGCCCCATCCGTTCTTCTTCAGCATCCGCGCAAGTCCTCGGGTGGAGAAGAACACTTGAACGTCTGGCTTGCCCGCATCCTCCCAAAGCTTGATGAGAACGTAGAGAAGCTTTTGCTCTTCCGTCGATAGCGTTCCGAGTTGCGTGTAGCCGACTTCGACGCGCGACACCATCCGGCTGCCATCCTCGGCCGTCACTTCGCGTTCCATCGACCGGAGCGCGGGCTTGTTCTTGGATTTCGCGGGCTGCCAAATGGCTGGCCATTTCTCGATGTTGAGTTCAGAGCGAATCTTCTCCACCATCCCGGCGCGCGCCACTGCCCTGGCGACGGGTTTTGAGACTGGCGCTGTCTGCGCCGCTTCGGAGTTTTCGAGGTCATTCATGGATGTGAAAGTTAAAGTTCTTATTCATCACACACTCCCCTCCCTGTGTGTAGTGTTTAAAAATGTATTTAGAACAGTATTCCGTTGCGCGGCTAGCGGCCGTGGTCTGCGAATCAACCGTGTTTACGGCCCGATTCCGACGCGGCAACGTTTCATTAGCACCACGGTCAACGTATGACTAGCACCAGCACAGCGTTTCATTAGCACCAGCGGAACGTATCTCTAGCACCAGCGGAACGTTTCATCAGCACCGGCAGAATTGGGCGACGCGCGAAGGATAACGATTCCGCCGAAGCTGCCTTCTTGAAGGCAGCGGATCACCAGCACCAAGGCCGTTTCGTTAGAGCCGACCGGCGGCGATTTCTTCTTCGACGATCGCCGTAAGGATTCGGCGTGCCTCGAATTTCGCCAACTCGCTCAGAATGCCTGGCTCGGGAGCAGGGGAGAACGTCACCGTTCCGCCGATGAGATGACCGGAGACGATGGCGCTCAGTTGAATGATTTGCTGGGTTGCCTTTTGATGCATGCGCCGGAGTATTAATGGTGCGTGGGTAGCGTAGCAAAGATTTTGATTCTTGAGTAGGGGATAACTCAGAGAATGCGCGCTGGCCCCTGTCGAGATCCTCGTGGCCTACTGCGCCGACAGAGGGAAGCTGGCATTTGGCTCCCGTCGCATTATCCACGTGCTCAGTGGTTTTACCTGGCGTCCGCCCTCTGCTGAAGAGCGCCAGTTTGCGATGGGGAAGTCCCGCCAGGGACCAGCCCTGGTATTGTAGCAATGACTCTTGACATCGTCTTGTTGAAAACTCTTCCGATCTGTATGCTTCCCATGCCATCAATTAAGGAGGTGGTATGCAAAACAACTGGGTAGATTTCAAGACGGTCCGGGCCGCGGTGACCATGGAGATGGTACTCGGCCATTACGGAATCAACGGGCTAGGAAAGAAAGGCGACGAACTCAGCGGACGCTGTCCGCTCCATGAAGGCAAAGGCAAAAACACGCTGCACGTCAATCTGACGAAGAACGTTTTTAATTGCTTCTCGTGCAAGGTGCGGGGCAACGTGTTGGACTTCGTGGCTGCAATGGAGAAATGCTCCTTAAGAGATGCGGGGCTGAAGCTTCAGGAGTGGTTCGCAATTTCTTCAGCGGCGCCGACCGTCAGCACGAAGGAGAAGCCGGAGAGTAGGGGAGTGGAAGAGTCGCCGCCGGTCAATAAGCCACTGAGCTTCCAACTCGCGGGTATTGACCACGAGCACGAGTACCTCAAGGCTCGCGGCATTACGCCAGAGACGGCGCGCACATTTGGCGTCGGCTACTTCAAGGGCAAAGGCAGTATGAACGGTCGCATCGTTATCCCCATTCATAACGAGAGGGGAGAACTGGTGGCGTATGCAGGCCGCGCCATTGATGACAGCGAGCCACGATATAAGCTACCGGCGGGATTTCACAAATCGCTAGAGCTGTTCAATCTGCACCGCGTCACCGAGCCCGAGGTGATTCTCGTCGAGGGATTCTTCGACTGCATGAAGGTGCATCAGGCTGGATTCGCCGCTGTGGCTCTGATGGGATGTTCGCTCTCCGAAGCTCAGGAGCAATTGCTGGCCGCAAAGTGTGAACGCGTCATCGTAATGTTGGATGGCGACGAACCAGGCCAGGAAGCCGCGGCTGAATGTCTGACGCGACTGGGACGCAGAATGTGGGCCGGATGGCCAAGCTGGTTCCGCAAGACTGGCAGCGGCTGTACGCACATCCTATTTATTGGTTGGAGACATTCGTCGATCCTTCGCGCTTTCGGGGGACGTGTTATCGCGCAGCCAACTGGCAAGTGATTGGCACGACGCAGGGCCGTGGGCATCGTGCGCCGACGTTCGAGCAGACGCGGTCGGTGAAACAGATGCTGGGCTTGCCACTCCACCGCAAGTTTCGGGAGCTGCTATGCGCGTAAAACCCAAACGTGTGGACGTGAATCTGGAAGAACTGGACCGCGAGCTGGACCATGCCCGCGAAGCTCCCTTGAGCGAACCGGATTACGAAAAACTGAAAGAAGCGTTGCACGCGCTGGCGGGCATGCTGCCTGCACCACGCTCTACGGAGAAGACCAGCGCGGTGCTTCCGCCAACCGATCCACCGGAAAAGCAAACTGAAGAAAAGCCCAAAGGCCACGGGCGTAACGGCGCATCGTCGTACACCGGTGCAAAGAAAGTCGCCGTGCCGCATCCGGAGCTGCACACCGGCGATCACTGCCCGGGTTGTGAAAAGGGCAAAGTCTATCCACAGAAAGAACCGCGAACTCTGGTAAGAGTCGTCGGTCAAGCTCCGCTAGCCGCCACGGTGTATGAGCTGGATCGTCTGCGCTGCAACCTGTGCGGCGAAGTATTCACCGCGCCTGAACCGGAAGGTGTGGGTCCTGAAAAATACGACGAAACCACCGCTGCCATGATCGCGTTGCTGAAGTACGGCAGCGGCATGCCGTTTTATCGCCTGGAAAAGCTGGAACAGTTACTGGGGATTCCGTTGCCTGCCTCCACGCAATGGGAGATCGCCGAAGAAGCAGCCGAGGTGATCAAAGCCGCGCCCGAGGAACTGATCCGGCAAGCGGCGCAAGGCGAAGTGCTGCACAACGACGACACCGGAATGCGCGTGCTGCGCATGGCGCGTGAGCCGTCCGATGACCGCACTGGCGTGTTCACTTCCGGCATCGTGTCAACGAGGCAAGGGCAAAAGATCGCGCTGTACTTCACCGGGCGGCAACACGCCGGCGAAAATCTGCGCGATGTGCTCGAACACCGCACAACGGGTCTCGCCCGGCCCCTTCAGATGTGTGATGCTCTGTCGCGCAACACGCCCAAACTGACCGACGGCGCGGAGATCCTGCTGGCCCTCTGTCTGGCGCATGGAAGAAGGCAGTTCGTGGAAGTCGCGGCGAACTTCCCGGAAGCATGCCGCTATGTTTTGGAGACGCTCGGGGATATCTATAAATATGATGCGCAGGCACGCCAAGGAAAGCTTTCGCCATTGGAACGGCTCCAGTTTCATCAGCAGCACAGCGGCCCGGTCATGGAGCAACTGCACAACTGGCTGGACGCGCAGTTCGCGCTCAAACAGGTCGAGCCCAACTCGGGCTTAGGCAAAGCCATCACCTATTTCCTGAGGCATTGGAAAGGGCTGACGGTATTCCTGCGCGATGCCGGCGCGCCACTCGACAACAACATCTGTGAACGCGCGCTCAAGCGCGCCGTGTTGCATCGCAAGAACGCGCTGTTCTATCGCACGTTGCACGGCTCCGAAGTGGGCGATCTCTTCATGAGCCTGATTCACACCTGCGAGCTGAATGAAGCCAATCCCTTCGACTACCTCACCGAGCTGCAACGGCATGCGCGCGAACTCGAGGCCAATCCTTCAGAGTGGATGCCTTGGAACTACCGCGAGACACTGGCCCGGCTGGCCACATCGGCAGCCGCGTAATAGGATGAATCTTGCCTGGCCGGAAAGGATAGTTTCTGGCCACCCTCCGCTACTCTGCGGAAATGCCCAGAAAACAGGCTTTTCCGCGAACGAAATCCGGCAAGGTTTTTGGCCACCCCCTGCGGGTGGGCCTTTACGCCCGTGTTTCCACGCACGATCAACAGACACTGCCGCTACAGATCCGTGCCATGCGCGAATACGCAGCCAAGCGTGGCTGGACCATCATCACGCAAGTCAAAGAGATTGGCTCCGGCGCTTCGCAACGCGAGATGCGCGCAACTCTGATCGCCGCTGCTCGAAAGCGGGAAATCGATGTCGTGCTGGTATGGCGCTTGGATCGGTGGGGCCGGTCCGTTGCAGATCTGGTTTCGACGCTCCAAGAGTTGCAACATCTCGGCGTAGGTTTCGTATCGTTGACCGAAGCACTCGATCTGACTACACCCGCGGGCCGCGCCATGGCTGGCTTGCTCTCCGTGTTTGCGGAGTTCGAAAGAGACATCCTGCGCGAACGCGTCCGCGCCGGTTTAGATCACGCCCGCCAGCAAGGCCAACGCCTCGGCCGCCCGCCGTCTGTGGTTCACAAAACCGTCGAAGCTCGGAAACTACACCGGCAAGGAATCAGCAAATCCGAAATCGCCCGCCAGCTTCAGATAAGCCG
>CAMAVI010000139.1 GCA_945861625.1 Candidatus Sulfopaludibacter sp. SbA3 | reverse complement strand
TTCGCTCGTGCTCCCTACGTGCCACCGGCAGCAAAACCGCTGGCGGAAGCGCGGGAACCTTATGGTTGTTCATGTGTAAGAGATTCTTTCTCGCCCTGCACTGTAATTAAGGAACGAGGAGTGTCTCAGCTATGTTGGCACGGAGGGAGGTCGCGGCTCACCGTGGGGAAGCCTGCCAAAAAGTCGTCCAGCGACTCACCATTTTCCAGGTAATCAAACAGTGTCTTCACAGGCACCCGCGTGACCCGGAAAACCGGCGCCCATTTTCAGGTGTATACTAGCGTTTCGATTGGGACCAATAGATTTGTCTTTGGTGGCGACGACTAGCTATGCCCGAGTTTAGCGAGAGAGATCCTTACGGCCTTGAGTTCATGCGCCAACGGTTTTTGCGCCGCCAGCGCCAGTTATCAGTAATTGGGATTTTTGTTATTGCTACCAGCGCTGCAGGGTACCTAGTCGTGTCCTCAATCGAAATCTTTTACAGTGTTAGGCTGCCGCTACTGGTTTCTTGCGCGATTCTTTTTCTCGCCGGTCTTTCTCTTGTGCTCTGGCAATATCTGCGCGGCGGATTTTCAGAGCCTCGTTACGAGCGTAGTTTCTATAGCCGAGGATCTTCCTCAGAAATGTCGGACTACACGACTGAGTCCAATGAGGAACTTGGGCAAGAGCTGAAGAAGTTACGTTCTGACTTGGCCGGCCTTCAAGCGGGAAGGCTAGCAGGCGAATATGAGCAGGTCACGGCAGAATTTCGCGACAGTATAACGTCGGAAATCGTGAAGGCGATCGAGAACCGCTTTTCAGCCGATGCCATGGCAAGGGCTCAACTCCAGGAATTTAGAAGCACGTTCGCCAATAGCTATACGCGCCTGGCAACAGCTCTCGCGGAGTTAAACCGGCGCGGGAATCTGAACTTAGTTATTGGCGTTATCACTACGATGCTTGCGGCGAGCGTACTAGCCTACATGGCACTCAGGGCGCCTTCATTTACAACTGTACCCGACATCCTGTCGCATTACATACCTCGGCTTTCAACCGTGATTTTTATCGAGGTCTTCTCGTTCTTCTTCCTCCGCTTATACAAAGCCACATTAAGCGAAAGTAGATTCTATCAGACTGAGTTGATTTCAATGGCCCGTATTGACCTAGCCATTCAAGCTGCATTGAGAACACCAGATGGGCCAACGATGGCCGCGCTTGTAGGCCAACTATCGGCGAGCCAAAACGGTACGCGAACACCACCGCTGGTAAACCAGTAGAATTCGATGCTAAGAATTTCGCTGAGATATTGGAGAAAGTCGGCAAGTTGGCAGTTGAGGTTGGCAAACAGAAAGCCTGACAGGGAACCCGTAGTGGCATTCAGAGAATCAATAAGTTGCGTGGTATCAATGCCGCGTCGACGCTCAAGTCCCACGTTCGGCTACGTCCCAATCCCGCCCAGCGCGACGTACTTGATTTCCAGGTAATCGTCGATGCCGTACTTGGAGCCTTCGCGGCCCAGGCCGGAGGACTTCATGCCGCCGAAGGGGGCGACCACGGTGGAGATGATGCCTTCATTGACGCCGATGATGCCGGCTTCGAGCGCCTCGGCCACGCGGAAGACTCGCCCGATGTCGCGGCTGTAAAAATATGCTGCCAAGCCAAATTCAGTATTGTTGGCGAGCGCGATGGCCTCCTCCTCGGTCTGGAAGCGGAACAGCGGAGCGACCGGACCGAAGGTTTCTTCGTGGAAGATCATGGCCTCGGGAGGCACATCGGCCAGGATCGTGGGCTCAAAGAAATTTCCGCCCATGGGGTGGCGCGCGCCACCGGTGATCACTTTCGCGCCACGGCTCACGGCGTCGGCAATGTGCTCCTCAACTTTTTGCACAGCAGCCGCGTTGATGAGCGGGCCTTGCGTGACGCCATCCTCCATGCCGTTGCCGACTTTCAGTTTGGCGACCGCGGCCTGCAGCTTGGCGGCGAAGGCGTCATAGACGCCGTCCTGCACCAGGATGCGGTTGGCGCACACGCAGGTCTGCCCGGTGTTGCGGTACTTGGAAAGCATGGCGCCCTGCACGGCGGCGTCCAGGTCGGCGTCGTCAAAGACCAGGAACGGAGCGTTGCCGCCCAGTTCCAGGCTCACCTTCTTGATGGTGGGCGCGCACTGCGCCATCAGTTTCGCGCCGACCTCGGTGCTGCCCGTGAAGGTCAGCTTGCGGACCAGCGGGTTCGAGGTCAGCTCCTCGCCGATGGGATGCGACGGACCGGTGATGATGTTGCAGACGCCGGGAGGCATGCCGGCGCGCTCGGCCAGGACGGCGATGGCCAGCGCGGAAAAAGGCGTCTGGCTCGCCGGACGCATCACTCCAGTGCAGCCGACGGCCCAACCGGCTCCGGCTTTGCGCGTGATCATGGCGGAGGGAAAGTTCCACGGCGTGATGGCCGCGAAGACACCGATGGGCTCCTTCAGGACCAGAATGCGGCGGCCCTTGGAGGGTTGCGGAATGGTGTCGCCGTAGACGCGCTTGCCCTCTTCGGCAAACCAATCGAAGAAGCTGGCGGCGAAAGCGATCTCGCCGCGGCTTTCGATGAGAGGCTTGCCCTGCTCGGCGGTCATGATGCGCGCGAGGTCTTCAGTGTTTTCGAGCATCAGCGCCGCGAGCTTGTGCAGAATCGACGCGCGCTCTCCGGCCAGCAGCGCACGCCATGCCGGATACGCGCGGTGCGCGGCTTCAATCGCGCGGCGGGTCTCGGCGGCGCCCATGGCGGGTACCGTACCCACCGGTTCGCCGGTGGCTGGGTTCTTCACCGTGAGCGTAGCGCCGCTATCGGCGCTTACCCACTTTCCATCGATATAGTTTTCCTGCCGGAGCAGAGTGGGGTCGCTCAGCATAAGGGTAGGAGCTGTCTTCAACATCATTTTTTGGACGCTTCGGCCTCATGGACGGAATATTGCGCTTGTGGCGGATTCAGCTTGATATCAATGGTGCGCTGGTCTTCGTCGACGTCGAACGTCTGGCCGAAAGTCTGGTAACCTTTCGCAATCACCTGCACGCGGATCTTGCCCTTGGGCATTTCGGGAATGTCGACGGAGCCTTCCTGCGAGGTGCGGACTTCCCAACTGGTGCGGACCAACTTGCCGAATTTGGCGACGGAGCGGCCCGCGAAGCTCACGATGACGGAGGCGCGGTCGATGGGTTTGCCGGTTGGCGTCATCACCACGATCTTGATCTTGGTCAAGTCCGCGGCCGAAACCAGCGCGGGCATGACCAGGGAAACAGCCAGAAGCAGCAACAGTCGCGGCATATACAGTATTATCTCACGGGCGATTTTCATTACACTGGTACTCGACACTGGTACACGACACTGGTACACGACATTAGTACACGACGCCATGAAATCATTTGTGATCCTTATTGTGGCCGCGAGCCTTGCCGCGGCCGCGTTCGCAGCGCCCTCCGGAGAGGACGTTTACAAAGCTCGTTGCGCCGGCTGCCACGACCAGAACACGCCGCGCATTCCGCCCAAAGAGGCCCTGCAGAAACTGCCCGCCGCGCGGATTCTGCGCACTCTGGATTTCGGCGTGATGATGGCAATTGCCTATCCCATCAAGCGCGATGAGCGGGAGGTTCTCGCCAAGTATCTGGGCGCACCCGGCGCGGATGAGACCGCGTCGAGCAACCCGTGCGCGGGAACCATGCGGCCCATGGCGGGGTCGCCGCTGTACAACTGGAACGGATGGAGCCCGGCGCTCGACAACGCACGCTACCAGCCCTCGGACAAGGCTGGCCTTACGCTGGGCCAGATGCGAAATCTGAAGCTCAAATGGGCGTTCGGATTTGCGGGCGACATCACGGCCTTTGCCGCACCGACGGTGTATAACGGCACCGTATTCGTCGGCAGCGCCAGCGGAGCGGTGCGCGCGCTGGACGTAAAAACAGGATGCACGCACTGGACCTTCCAGGCCAACGGCCCGGTGCGCATGGCGATGCTGACGGTGCCCGCCGGCACGCGGACTTCGTTGATCTTCGGCGACCAGATCGGCTGGGTCTATTCGCTCGATGCCGCGAGCGGACAGCAGATTTGGCGGAAGCGGATTGAGGATCACGAAGCCGTGCGTCTCACGGGCTCATCGGCGGGACATGAAGGTGTCGTATTCATCCCCGCTGCTTCGTGGGAGGAAACGCGAGCACTTGACCCGAAGTACGCCTGTTGCACGTTTCGTGGCAGCCTGACGGCGGTGCGCGCGAGCGATGGAACCATCGTCTGGAAAACGTTCCTCGTTGATCCGCCGAAGAAGACGGGCGTCACCAAGGGCGGCACGCCGACCTACGGGCCTTCGGGAGCGGGCGTGTGGTCGGCTCCGACCGTCGACGCCAAACGCGGACTGCTTTACATTACGACAGGCGACAACTACTCGCATCCAGCGACAAAGACGAGCGATGCCGTGATCGCATTGCAAATTAAGACGGGCAAGATCGTCTGGACGCAGCAGACCACGCCCGCCGACGTTTACAACTCAGCCTGCTCCGTAAAGGCTTCCGACAACTGCCCCGAGGATTCCGGCCCGGACTATGACTATGGCTCTTCGGCACTGCTGGTGAAGACGCCGGAAGGCCGCGAGATTTTGGTCGCCGGCCAGAAATCCGGCGTGGTGTACGCGCTCGATCCCGAACAGAAAGGCAAGATCATTTGGGAGACGCGCGTCGGCAAGGGCGGCATTAACGGGGGCGTGCAATGGGGCATGGCCAGCGACGGACAGAAGGTTTACGCGGCGACGGCGGATTCCATGAAGACGGGCGGCGCAGCGGCGGGGCTCGCCAATCTGATCGGCAACGCGAATTACGATCCGACAGCGGGCGGAGGTCTCACAGCGTTGCGGCTCACCGATGGCTCGAAGGCGTGGTTCGCGGAAGCGGCTCCGTGCAGCCCGCCGCGTCCCGGATGCAGCCCGGCGCAGGAAGGCGCGGTGACGATGATTCCCGGCGTGGTGCTCTCCGGTTCTCTCGACGGCCACATGCGCGCGTTCAATGCGGAGGACGGCAAAGTCCTGTGGGATTTCGACACCGCGAAAGATTTCACCACGATTAACGGCGTCCGCGCGATGGGCGGTTCACTTTCCGGCGTGGGGCCGGTCATCTCCGGCGGCATGGTGTTCATCAACTCCGGCTACCCGCGCAACGGAGGCATGCCCGGGAACGTACTGCTGGCCTTCGGACCGGACGAGTAGCTGCAAACAGGAAAAAGGGACGACTTACGCCGCCCCTTTTCTGTGAATTTTCGGCTGATCAGTTTATTTCCAGCCCGCGGGGAAATGCAGCAACAGAAGCTGCCCGCCCTCCACCAACTCCGTATCGCCCGGATTGTAGTGAGCCTGCACATCCAAGAGGAACCACCCTTGGCCGAGGATATCGGAGACCTCGATGATCCCCGAGGACTCTTCGTCCCGGGTCAAGAAGCCGGACGCTCCCGGCGCGAACCTGTTGGGATCGTGTTGCGCGATGATCTCGGCGCTATCTTTCGCGATACTATAGCGCCAGATCTTGGCGATGTGGTCCTGGCCACCGGGGTCCTCCTGCATCAGGATTTGGCCACGGCTCGACACGGTGATGTTGTCCATCATCTTCGGACCGTCGGGATTCACTGTAGTGCTAGGACCTTCCAGGACCATATCGAGCGTACCGCCTAATGCCGGATTGGCCGGATCAACGAACCGAAGCCGCCACAGCCGGCTCTTCGCGGTGAAGCTGGCGGTGGTGACAAAGTAGAAGTCGTTCGGGTTACTGGGGTCCCAGTGTCCGTCTTCCGGGCGGGTGAATCGCGTGACGGAATTCGTATTGCTGTTGGTCTCCAGAGTGGCGCCGGTGAGCAGCGCGACGTTGCCCAGGTTGAAGCCCACGAAGGGCGTACCCGACGGGATTCCTCCCGCAGGTTCCGTTGCATATCCCGTGACTTTAATCCCGTAGAGGGAACCGCCGCTCAAACCGGCCATTTCCACCGGGTTTCCCGTGTTGGTCTTGGTTCCGACGTAAACGTAGACTTGGCCGGGAGTGGCGTCATCGAGAGACACGACGACGGTCTTGACGCCCGTGTTTGGGTGCGCCACCACGTTCTCAAACGACATCTTGCCAAGGGCCGGCAGTTCGTAGCTCGTGCCGTTCATCAGGTGCGCGAAGGCGCGGCCTTCCGCGCCGGATTCCTCGCCACTCATGAAGATGTGTCCGGAATAACCGAGCCCGGACGCAGCGTAATACACAGAGGACACGGGAGGCAGGTTTGCCGAGCAAAGCCGGTTCAACGCGATTCCTTGGGCTGGCGTGTTCCAGGAACCGCCGGCGGAAGGGTTCCAGGTGGCGATGTCGTGAATCAGGTCTTCTCCACTCGTAATCTGGAGATCGTCTTTGCGGATGATCCACTTGGATACGAACGACCCTTTCGCGCCGTGGGCGCGAAATACGCCGGCGGTGGAGCCCAATTCGTGATTCATCAGGACGGTAAAGGTGCCGTCGTTGTTATCGAAGGCGCCCAGGCCGTCGGGGATACCAACCATACGGTAGCCTCCCGCTGAGTCGCCAACGGTGAGTAGGGATTTGACGACGACACCAGGTTTGGTTCCCACGATGTAAGGGGATTGCGAACTGCTCGGCCCGGTAATGGTATCGGCAAACATGAACGCGGAATTTAGCGCCAGGAAGGCCGCTGAAAGTACACGAATGCACTGATGCATCCCTAATCCGTCGGTAAGGATTGGCTGAGGCGCGGCGCGAATAGAGCAAGGTTGGAAAGCGGCAAAGGATAGGGGCGTTTGAGTTGGGGCTGCTGGATTAAGCGAGGGGCAACAAAAAAACACCGATTGGTGCGAGGGAAAGCGGATA
>CAMAVI010000138.1 GCA_945861625.1 Candidatus Sulfopaludibacter sp. SbA3 | reverse complement strand
TCCCACCGCTCCTACGACTCTTCTCTCATTAAGAACCAAAACCAGAAAACCTCCTTCGGCCAGCCGTAGAGGTGCAACGGGATGAATAGACGAAACCGGACAGATCACGTGTGAATAAAACCGGACACATTGACTTACTACCGACAGCGCAACGAGGACCGCTGGTCAAGGACTGGACCGTTCCGCCGTATTTTTCGACAACCGTTTCAATTTCCTTCAGTCGACAGCTTCTCTAACGTGGCTTCAATCCGCAAAGACTTCATTCACGATGAGCGGATCCGGGTTTCTTCAGAACCGTAGCGCGTCGGTGGGCTTGACCAATTCGTGGGGATACGACCTTATGGGAGGCGTGAATCGCCAAGTTTCCAGGTCCCACAATATCGGTGGAACGTACTCATTCTCCCATTTTGAATTCCCTGGCTATGGGATGATTTCCGACACAAACTCGTACCATGCCACTTATGCCAGCAACTTCGCGCGAGTCTGGACATTTGCCCTGCAGGCGGGAGTGGCCGTTTCCGAAATCAATTCCCCCTTGCACCTGACCCTCAACCCTGTGTTGGCGGCGCTCCTCGGCCAACGAACCGTGACGGTCATTGCATACAGTAAGAATATGATCCCGAGCGGGAGTGTCCGTCTGCAGCGGCAATTCCAGAAGGCGTCCATCCTGTTCAACTATTCACGGGGAGTCATATCCGGAAATGGTTTCTCGACCACTTCCCGCCAGAGTTCAGCGACGGCGGGATTATCTTATTCGGGCGTGCGGAAAGTCAGCTTGAATGTCGATGGCGGCCATTACAGCATGCGGGCCCTCGGCCAAGTCATAGGCGCGATTTCGCAGTATTCCGCCGGCGCGGGGGCATCCTACAATCTGGGACGGGCTACCTATCTGAATGTACGCTATGATTACCGCGATCAACAGATAGCCTCTTACAACTACGCCCTACAAGGGTCCCGGGGCTCTGTCGGCCTCATGTTCAGCCCCGGCAACATTCCTTTGTCCATTTGGTAGACCCACGGCCCGCCATGCTCGCTCCTGGTCTGCTCCTGGTGGATGACGAAGCGGCCCTCGTGGAACTGCTCAAGAAATACCTGGAACGGCTCGGCTACCAAGTGGATGCCTGCGTGCACCCCGATGCCGCGCTCGCCCTTTTGGAGGCGCACCCCGCACGCTATCAACTGCTCATTACGGACCTGACGCTTCCCGCGATGAACGGCGAAGAACTGCTGGAAAGGGCACGCGAAAAAGCCCCCCATGTGCGGTCCATCATCACGAGCGGATATCCCTACCAACCGCGTACCCCTGGCGTTGCATTTCTCCAGAAGCCGTTCCTCCCGAAGATGCTCGCCGAGGCCGTCGAACGCATCTTGAAATCCTGACTTGTCTTCAACGCCGCGAAAACCAACCGCGGGGCCAAGCGCTTACCTTCTGCCACCATCCACCCTGGGTTGCCTGAGGGCTCGCTCCGGCCAATATAGCGCCTCCGCTGGCGGGAACCGTGTCATTTCTCGACGCGGGTACCTTGGAGATGAGCCGCACGTGGTAGCCACTGAAGGCATAGGTGCGTTTATAAAGCAGACCGTCCTTGTCCTGCGCCAGCAAAGAGAATCCCTTTTGCGTGTCGCCCGGCACTTCGGTCAATCGCAACGGATAGAAGCCGGTCAGATTCCGTTCAATGAAGGCAGTTTCATAACGATGCCGGATCTTGCTCCAAACGAAGACGCGCAGCCCGTCAAATTCCCCCGGATAGAGCCCGGATGTCGCGGTGGCCCATAGCCAGTTGTGTTTCAACTGGTCCCCGTCCCGCACGTCGCCGACCGGCAGATACGCGGCGATGCGCTTCCCTTCGGCGTACTGGGCAACCTCGTCGGGAATGGCCATGTAGAGCATGCGCGCCAACACCCAGCCGACTCTGCCATCTTTTGTGCGCACCAGATTCCAGTCGTCGGACGGCGGAGGGGGAGCCGCGGGGAGGGCGGCAAACCCTGGGAGATCGGAAGCTCTGGGCCGCGATATGCGCTCCCAATCGTCCGGCACGGCGGCCCCATATGACGGAAAAGGCAACAGCGATGTGCCGGCTTTCCGGGATACTTTTTTCGCACTCGCCGCATTGGCGGCTGTCCGCGCCACCAAGTTGGCCTTTGGCCGGCTGGGCCGGCGTGGCGTCACCTTGTGCCCCAATACCTCAACGGAGCCGTTTTCCGGAATCTGGGCAAAACTCGGCGAAAAGCGATTCGGTTCGGTGTGGACGTTCAACTGATCGAAAACGGTGGCTGCTCCCTGCGAAGGGAGATCGCGGGCACTTTCCGCCAGATTCCGCAACTGCTCCATTTGCTCGGCGCTTAGCAGCAGATTGGCGTCCACCCAGCCCGCCATCCCGGCGGACGTGCGCACACGCACCAAGCGCCTCCGGGTTTCCAAGATATCCAAGCGGTCGCCATGCCGGACTTCAATGATGCTGGCCGACCGCGCCGCCAGATCCTGACGCAGATTCATGGTGGCGGGTCCAACGTAGGCTACACCGATGGATGGCTGGTCCGTGACGCCCGGAACCGCGCGCGAAGAACCGCAGGATTGCGCTCCCCAGACCAGGGCGAACAGAAGCAAGAGGAGCGCGGCACGGCGCGGGCCGGCAGCGGACGGGCAGCCGGGAAAACAACGGGTAACCATCGCGGCAATCGTTCTGAGGTTAGTCTAACAGTATGCAGCCCGCCGGTATGCAACCCACACGATCCACGGAATTCTACTGCCCGCAATGCCAGGAGCCCGTGAGTGACCCTCTAGCATGCGGAGATTGCGCCTCGCTGATCTGCCGGCGATGCGGCACGCCGCTCGAACGCGTGGATGACCTGGGAATCGGCTAACGCGAAGTGTCCCCGCCCGTGGCGCCGTCCGCGGCAGTCCGGGCCAGCGCCTCGCGTCCTTTCACAAAGGTTCCGTACTCAGACATCAGGTCGCGGAACACCACATCGCCGATCATGCGATAGCCCGGGAGCGTCAAGTGCACATGATCGTTTTGCGCCATGCCGGCCAGCATCCACTCGCGCATCGAACCCTTACCGCCCATCTTGGCGCGCTGATCCCAGAACGCGCAGTGCTCCGCGACAGCCGCCTGGCGTTGTGCTTCGACGATCAGGTCCAGGTTTTCCAGCGGGGCCCAATCTTTTCCACGGACACGGACGGCGCGGTCGGGCGGGCCGATCACCAGAATCGCCGCGGACGGAGAAGCGTTGCGGAAGCGGCGGATCAAACTCGCAAATGCCTCACGATATTTTTCGAGGGTCCAACCTTTCTGCCCCGCCGCATTGGTTCCGTAAGACAAAACAATCAACGCGGGGTTACGATGTTGCAGGTTGGAGCGTAAGACGTCTTCATTCCACTTGAGCAGCAACGGTACATCGGCGCCATTGATACCCAGCGCCTCATAGGTCATGCCCTGGTTTCTCTCCGCAACCCAGCCAAATAGCCGCACCGGGGCCCGGTCCAGAGTTCGCGCCTCCAACTTGTGGCTCCCTTCCTCGGCATCGTAACGGTAATAACCCGGACCTTTTTCACCAGCGGTGGATATGCGTTCCACAGGCACGCCGTTGTCGTAGACCTGTACCGTCCCGCCGCCGGGCTGGCGGAGGTAAAACAACTCGAATTGAGGCGCTTCCGCGACAATGTAAACGGATTCGCGGGGCCCTTTGGACGACATGCTGACGCCGCCCAGTCCGTAGGCGCCATCCCCGGTTCGCCCCACCAGACCGTCGCTGTGCCAGCCGCGCGAAGAGCCGGACCTTACGTCCAGGCGCCGGTAGCTCTTCCAGGGCCGTCCGGCGAGCGAATACCCACTGCCGCCGTCGCCGAAGACCTGCTTGAAGTGGCCCCGGAGATCCGCCGTCCACTCATCGGCGGCAACATGGGAATCCCCATAGTGAAGGATGCGCGAGGGTCCGCCGCTCTCGCCCCTCTGTTGCCGGTATAGATGATCGAGGAACGGCGCCAAGGCGTTGCCGTTCACGATGGGAATACTGGCTCCCTTGGCAAGTTTCTGTTCGACACCCTGCTGGGCTTCCAGGCGGGTGGAGGCTGAAACGGAACGCCGCGGTGCGTTCTTCTTGGGGACGCTTCTCTTGCCGGGCTTTTTCGGCGCGGCATGAACCATCGCGACCGGCAACACCAACGCCGCACAAACGGCAATCCGCAAAATCATCATGGCTGCCGCACTTCCGCCAACTTTTGTTTCAGCTCTTGCAGTTTGTACTGATGGAAGCCCTGCCGCAAGGCGGTGAACAGCAGCTCCCCGATGATCTTGGCGCCGGCGGGCATCGGGTGGATATAATCCGCACCCACCAGCCGCGGCTCGGACATGTACCAGCGCGCCATGGTGCCCGCGCCTCCCATCGCTTCATACGTATTGAAAAAAGCTAGGCCGGAATCGGCCGCGATCGCGGACTCCATTTCCACCAGACGCGGAATCGAGGGAATCGTATCGATCTCACCCGATGCGGCTTTGACTCCGCGGTCCATCGGGCTCATCAACAAGATCGATGTCTCGGGCAGCGCCGCGCGCACCCGCGCCACGGCCTTCCGCATCTCACGGCCCCAAGTGGCGTTCACGAAACCGGGGAAACCGCTTTCGTTGGTGCCGTAATTGATGATCACCAGATCCGGCTTGTAGTGGCGCAACTGATCGAACCAGTGGTCCTCATTGAGCGCCGCGGAAAGCAGAGTCACATTCGCGCCGTTAATCCCCAGGCTGCTGTACACCACACCCGGGCCTTTACGGAAATCCGCCCCGTACAGGCGCACGGAACCGCGCGTAACCTGCAAGGTGATCGCGGCGGTTCCGGGAGGAATTTCAAACGAAGTAAAGCCGGGGGCGATGACGTCCCCGCCGGCTTGCGCGGCGCCAAGCAGGCAGCCGTCGGCTTCGAGCGTGAATTCCCCGCCTTGGGGCTCCTTCAGATAAGCGATTTCCACGCTGCGATGCGCGGAGTCCTTGAGAGTCCAGCGGGCGGACGCGCCCGCGGCTCCGCGGAAACTGACCGCTCCCAGCCCGTTCCTGCCATCCTGGAATTCGCTCACACCGGTCACTTCAATCTTCCAATTGGAAGCCGACATCTCCACACCCCGCCGCCCGTACCAGGCCCAGGGCCTGGCCAGCAACACGAAGCCGACGCCACCATCGCCGAATTCCCGCTGGAACATGGAACGCGCATCGGCCGTGATGAGATCCGCCGTGGTGGGAGAGTCGCCGTAATGGACAATGTGTACACCTTGCCCGCGCAGCAACGCCTCATAGAAATGATCCAACGCATGCGAGGGGTCAGCCAGATTGCGCGGCGCGGTCGCCACCAGGCGTTTGGCGCGCATCTCGCTCAGATTGGCCGGCGACGCCAGCGGCCCGGCCGCGGCATCCTCCGCGCTCCGCCGAAGAGGAAACTCAAGAACCGTGGCGACTTTCTTGGGTTCCAGGGACTTGTAATTCTTCAGCGGCACGACCACCTGCGGCAGCATCAGGAGACTGCCGAAGGTCAGCAGCGTGAGCGCGGTCTTGATTGGGATATGGCCAGACATGGTCAAAATTTCGTATAGATGAAGGGCGCGGCCCCTGTCGCGACCACATTTTGCAATCCCAGCGTAAGCAGCGCCAACGCCGCCGCCTGCGCGTAAAAAGGAGCTCGCACGTAAAAAGCCAGGCTCCAATCGAACCACTTCTTCGGCGTATAGTGAGCCAGAATTCCAATCGCCAGCACCAATGCCAGCGGGCCCGAGATATTGGCGAAAGAGGCGGTCAGGGAAGCGATGCGGCCGAGGATCGCCATGGCCGCGTCAAAATCCGGGGCGCGGAAGAAAATCCACGCGAACGCGACGAAATGGAACGTGACCACCATATTGACGTAGCGCCCGGCTCCTTGCGCCCTGGAAGATCCGGAGTGCGTCTGCCACAACCGTACGCAAACCAGACCGGCTCCGTGCAGCGCGCCCCAGATCACGAAATTCCAACTGGCTCCGTGCCACAATCCGCCGAGGATCATCGTGATCGCCAGGTTCGCATAGCTCAACACCTTGACGCGCTTGCCGGGCAGCGAAAAATACAGGTAGTCGCGCAGCCAGTTGGAGAGCGAGATATGCCAGCGCCGCCAGAAATCCGCGAGGTTCTCCGCCGCATAGGGCTGATTGAAATTCGCCGGCAACCGGATTCCCAGCAGCAGCGCGGATCCCATCGCAATATCCGAGTACCCGGAAAAATCGTAGTAAATCTGCAGCGCGTAGGCGTAAACGGCGATGAGCGTCTCAGCTCCCGTGTAAAGAGTGGGGAAATCAAATACGCGGTTGACCAGGTTGCTGGAAAGATAGTCCGCGATAAGCAGCTTCTTCATGAGCCCCACGCCAATCAGGAACAGTGCCCGGCTGCCGTCGGCGGAATCCAGAGCCTTGCGCTTCTCAAACTGGCTGATCAGCGATGAGACGCGAGTGATGGGGCCGGCCAGCGTGGTGGGGAAGAAGGAAACCGCCGCCAGATGCGCCAGGTAGCTGCGCGTGCCCGGGGCATCGCCGCGATACAGATCGATGGTGTAGGTCAGCGCCTGGAAAACATAGAACGATAGCGTAAGAGGCAGCGCCACCGGCGCCACCGGCACGTAGCGGAGAACCGCCAGCAATCCGACGTTCAGTACGACGCTGGCCGCCACCAGGAGCCGGCGCACGCGTGGACTCTGGGAAGCCTGCAATCCCAGCCCGATGAGGAAATCCAAACTCGACGCCGCGGGGATCAGCAACAAGTACACCAGGTCCCACTTTGCGTAGAAGAAATAATTGGCCAGCAGAATGACGCCCAACGCGGCCACGCGCATCCGGGCCAGGGGCCAATAGAGCAGAAAGACCCCTACCAGAAAGATGAAGTAGGATGACGAGGAAAGTAGCAACTTACAGGATACTATCTAGCAGCCCGTGGTAAAAGTCGAGAAACATCTCCTAAGCATGTGACCGGTGAAATGTTTCAGACGTCATAGATAGTATGGCGATGGGCAAGAGCAAACCGAAGCAAGCGGCGCTGTTTTTCAGCGCCCAAGAGATCCCCAAGGCGGC
>CAMAVI010000137.1 GCA_945861625.1 Candidatus Sulfopaludibacter sp. SbA3 | reverse complement strand
ACGCGGCACACCCCGACCGCTTCGTCCGCCGGCCCCCAACCCCGCTGCCACTTCCCAAGGAGGTCTGGATCAACAAACCCCTCAACTCAGACGAAAATACTCACTAATCTCCGTTCCGGAGTGTCTCAAAGTCGTTGACACGCGCCGGTAGCCTGAACACCTACCTGTTGTACTCGGGCATTGCTTTCGCGCTGGTCCTGCGGTTTGAATTCATGGGCCAAGGATTCACCAAGTTTATTGGGATACTGAACTGCTCGGCCATATGCTTAATCTTGCTTTCGTTCTGCGCCGACATGTTCGGCGACGGCCGCGGCCTGTTTTGAGTGGCCGATCCCGGCGCTAGTCTTTCGTGACCGGCAGACCGGCTTCGTTCCACGCCCGCCAGCCTCCGTCGAGCGATATGGCCCCTGTGTAGCCCATCTTGCCCAGGGCTTCGGCCACCAGCGCGGAGCGATACCCCCCTCCGCAATAAAGCACCATCTTGGTGGATTTGCCGGGAACGGTGGTCTCAATATCCCGTTCGACAATTCCCCTGCTCAGATGAATAGCGCCTTGCGCATGCCCCTCGGCCCATTCGTGATCTTCCCGCACGTCGATCAGCAGGTGATCGCCGGCCGGCAAGGTCTGATATGTGGCGATGCCGATTTCCTGCACCCGCAGCTTCGCCTCATTCACATAGGCCAGAAATCCGGGACTGTGCTTCTTGTGTGTGCTCATGCGGTTCTCCGTATGCGAGCGCCGACGCCCGCCAATTTCAATTCAATTTGATGGTATCCGCGGTCGATGTGGTACACACGGTCGATGACTGTTTCGCCCTGGGCCGCCAGACCCGCCAGCACCAGCGACGCGCTGGCACGCAAGTCACTGGCGATCACCTGCGCGCCGGAAAGCCGCGTGGGCCCCGCCACAATCGCCTGCCGCCCTTCGATGCGGATATTAGCCCCCATGCGCATCAACTCCAGAGCGTGCATGAAACGGTTCTCAAAGATATTCTCCTTGATGATGGAGATGCCTTCGGCCTGCGTCATAAGGGCCATCAACTGGGCCTGCAGGTCGGTGGCAAACCCCGGATGTTCCTCCGTGGTTGCGTCGATGCTCTTCAGCGGGCCGTTGCCGCGCACGCGCAGCGAGCCCGCCTGGGGTTCCTGTATCTCCACTCCGGCGTTGGCCAGTTTACCCAAGAGAGCCCGCAGGTGCTCCGGCTCGCAGCCGGTGACTAACATGTCGCCGCCTGAAATCGCGCCCGCGATCACGAACGTTCCGGTTTCGATGCGGTCCGGGATGATGGTGTGCGCCGCGCCATGCAGCTTGGTTACGCCCTTTACGCGGATGACCGAAGTCCCCGCGCCTTCGATATCGGCTCCCATCTTGACCAGAAGTCCGGCCAGATCCACAACCTCCGGCTCGCGGGCGGCGTTGCGGATTATGGTCTCGCCCTGGGCTAATACCGCGGCCATCAGAAGGTCTTCGGTTCCCGTCACGGTGATGCGGTCGAAATAGACTTCCGCGCCGTGCAGACCGTGCGGGGCTTCCGCTTCGATGTAGCCGTGTTCCTGGCGCGTGACCGCGCCCAGCCGTTCGAGGCCCGCAACGTGCAAATTGATGGGGCGCGCGCCGATGGCGCAGCCCCCAGGAACGGAAACGCGCGCCCGTCCACAGCGGGCCACCAGCGGCCCCAACACCAGGCTGGAGGCGCGCATGGTCTTGACCAGGTCGTAAGGAGCTTCGGCTTGTTGAATGCTGCCCGCCTCGACGGTGACGCGTTCTCCGTCGACGGCAACCCGCGCGCCCACATGCTCCAGCAACTTCTCCATGGTGGCGATGTCGCGCACCGGCGGGATACGGTCGAGCACCACCGGATCGGCGGTCAACAGGCACGCGGCCAGCACCGGAAGAGCCGAATTCTTCGCGCCGCTCACCGCGATCTCACCCTGGAGCGGCACACCGCCCTGGATCACAAACTTGTCCAAAATTAGATCAGCGCCTCCCGGATTCGTCCCGATGCCCTGGCCAACAGACGCTCGGCCTCGGGGCGCTCGACCTGTTTCTTTTCCATCACGATGGCCGTCTTTACGCTATTTCCCCCGGCGTTCAGCAGTTCGGCGGCGCGTTCCGGGGATACACCGGTCGCCTCGCGGATGATGTGGCGCGCCCGCGCGGCCAACTTCTCATTCGTGGGTTGCACATTGACCATCAGGTTTCCATACACATGGCCCAGCCGGATCATCACCGCCGTGCTGATCATGTTCAGAACCATTTTGGCCGCGGTCCCGGCGCGCAGGCGCGTCGAGCCGGTGAGAATCTCCGGCCCCGGCTTGGGTTCCATGGGGTAATCCACGGCGCGCGATAATTCCGAATGCGGCGTGCAACTGATGCCGCACGTGACAGCACCGAGTTCACGGGCTTTGGCGACAGCGCCCAGAACGTAGGGTGTGCGTCCGCTGGCCGCGATCCCAACCAGCACATCGCCGCCACGGAACCCTGCCGCGAGCAGATCGCTTGCGCCGGCTTCGGGACGATCTTCGGCGGCTTCGCTCGACCGTTTCAGAGCCGGATCGCCACCGGCGATAATTCCCTGCACCAGATCCGGAGGAACATTAAATGTGGGCGGGCACTCGGAGGCGTCGAGCACTCCTAACCGTCCGCTGGTTCCGGCCCCGATGTAGAACAGGCGGCCACCCCGCTCCAGTGCGGCGGCAATGGCGTCCACCGCGCGGGCGATCTGGGGAATTTCCACTGCTACCGCGGCGGCAACCTGGGCCTCGGCGGCGTTCATGACGGCCAGCAATTCCGCAGTGGAAAGGGAATCAAGATCTCGTGAATCGGGGTGGGACGCTTCGGTCAGAAGATCGTCAAGCATCGAGGCGAGGTCAAAGGCTCCGTACCATTGTATAGCGCCAGGGCGTCGGTTCTCGAAAAGCCGGATAAACCGGAATTTAGGCGCTGAAAGAGCTGCCGCAGCCGCAGGTCGACTTTACGTTAGGGTTTTCAAACTTGAACCCGGAGCCTTCCATGCTCTCCACGTAGTCTACCTTGACGCCGTCCAGATAGAGCAAGCTGGCCTGGTCGACGAAGAGCCGCAAGCCACTGAGATCATAGGTTTTATCCAGCATGCCCGGGGTATTCTCGAAAGCCATGGAGTAGCTGAAGCCGGAGCATCCGCCACCCACCACGGAAATGCGCAAGCCAGCGGGCTTCGGTTCCTGGCTATCCATGATCTCTCTCACCTTGCTGACCGCTGTTTCGGTTAGTTGTACCATAATGCGTTGGCCTCTCCTACAAGTATAGTCGATGCCGGAGGGTCCACGAAGGACTCGGGAATTTTGCGGCTTTCTCTGCCGTAACGTCTTATCAGTGAGCTGCGTCCAAGAAAACGACTATGGACGGCACAACTGGAGTACTCAGATTTCCGGCGGTCGGCGGAAGAACGCAAGGCAAGACGCGCGTGGACCACAGAAACAGCGAAGAAGCGGCGTTGGTGCGCCGGGTCCAGGCCCGCGATGAGATGGCGTTCCGCGAGATCGTGGAGCGTTACCAGAGCAAGGTGTTCTCCATCATTTACGGGATTCTCCGCAACCGCAATGACGCCGAGGACATCGCGCAACAGGTCTTCGCGAAGGTTTACATTTCCATCCGCAACTTCGACTTCCGCAGCTCATTGCTGACCTGGATTTACAAGATTACGGTGAATGAGTGCTATGACTACCTGCGCAAGAAGCGCGTGCGCAAGCTGGTTTACGAGAGCGACTTCTCCGAAGACGATGCCAAGCGCATGGAGGCTTCCGGGCCGGCCGTGGATACCGGGGTGCCGGCCGATACGCGCATCGCACAGCGGGATCTGCTCCTGAAACTGCTGGGCAAGATATCGAAAGAAGAGCGCAGCCTGATCTTGATGAAAGAAGTGGAAGGACACTCCGTTGAGGAACTGGCGCAAATGACGGGTTTGAACGAGAATACAATAAAGGTAAAATTGTTTCGTACGCGGCAGAAGCTGCTGAAGGCAGCCAGCCGCCTGATGCGGCTATAAAATAAACAGCGGGCCTATAAGATCCGCGTCAGTTACCGGTAATGGGTTTTTGAGGGAATGATGCATCGCGAGATTCAGAATCACATCGAGCATGTGCTGGAAGGTGCGGAATCGGCCGTGAGCCGGCAGCACCTCGCCGAGTGCGAAGACTGCCGGGCCAAGGTGACCACTATGCAGGAGCAGGCCTCTCTGTTGCGCGGGCTGCGTCCGCCGGAAGGCGCGGTTGTGGAACCGCGCGCGGGATTCTACGCGCGGGTGATGGAGCGTATCGAAGCGGAAGGCCCCATCTCCATTTGGAACCTGTTTATCGAATCCGCGTTCGGCCGCCGTATTGCGGTGGCGTCCATGGCGCTGGCCTTGCTGCTCGGCATCTACCTGGTTACCGCGGAACGCGAGGCCGAGGAGCCAGTGATCGCGATTCAGCAGGATCAATTCATGTTGCCGGAGTCCCCGCTTCCGGCGTCGTTGGTCATCGCGGATGAAGACGCGCCGGGACGCGTTCTTATGTCGGCGGAACCACTGGTTGACGCCCAGTCCGGCGACGATGACATCCTGGTAAATTTGGTTACGTATCAGGATCAATAGATCATGACGCCGGGCGGCAAGAATCCCAAAATCATCGGAACTTTGGTTTTGGTGTTTTTGGCCGGCGCGGCGGCGGGCGCTCTGGGGATGCAGTTGGGTCTGCATGAACGCCTGCACCGGGCCGTTGCCGCGGCTTCCGCCAAGCCCACGCGCAGGGTCGCCGCCAACGATGCCCTGATGCAGAGGTTCAAGACCGAGCTGAATCTCTCCGGCGAGCAGACCGAGAAACTGGCGATGGTCTTGGGAGACTACCGGCATTACTACGAGAGCCTGCAAGACCAGCTCGACGACGTGCGGTCAACCGGCAAGAAGCGCATCCTGCAGATCCTGGATACGGATCAACGCGCCAGGTTCGAACGGATCATGGGCGACTTGCAGCCCCAGCTCGAAAAGAAGTAATCAGTCGTTCGGCTGGGCTGCCATCTTCCGTTCCAGCGCCTTTAATAATCGCGATTCAACGTCTTCAGGAATCGACTGCGGCTCCATCCCTTTGTAGACTTGCAGCGTCTTCTTGGTGGTATCCACCAGCACGAAGCAATTGGGGCACTCCGACACATGCTTGTCCAAGTGCGCCTTCATCACCGCGTCCACGTTGGGATCGAGGAAATCGTTCAGCTCCTGAAGGAACTGTTTACAGGTGACCAAAGAAATCGTCTCCTTTGCGTTTGAATTGCCGCGTCAACTTCTCGCGCAAAGCCAACCGTGCTCGCAATAATCTGCTCTTCACCGCCGCGACGGAAATACCCAAGGCTTCGGCGGTTTCTTCCGTGCTCAATTCTTCGATGTCGCGAAGGGTGAATACGGTGCAGAAATCTGGCTTCAGGTCATCCACCGCATCCGCAAGAATCTTCTGCATTTCTTCGCGCGAATAGCGCTGTTCGGGGTTGTCTTCCCAGACCGTAATCTCCCGTTTCACCTCTTCTTCGCCTGTTTCCAGAGGTTCATCGAGAGAAACGAAGCGATTCCCCTTGCGCTTGCGCAGCTTCATCAGGGATTCGTTCACCGCGATCCGCACAATCCAGGTGTAGAACTTGGAATTGCCCTGGAATCCGGCCAGGTGCTCGTAGGCCTTGAGGAAGGTCTCCTGAAGCACGTCCTCGGCATCCTCGTCGTTCTGGGTGATGTTCTTGGCGACGCGGTAGACCTTGCGGCTGTACTCCTTCATCAGGGCCGTGAAGGCGGCCTGGTCCCCGGCCTGCGCGCGAGCCACCAGCGCCACGTCGTCAAACGCGGACACAGGTGTCACAGGATTGGGCGATGGAGTCAAAGGGCCTCTGAGTTCACTATACCAGTGGGTCGCGAGATGGCGCGACATTAGGGCAAGTGAGACGTAAGGCAGGATCATTGGAGGTGAGTTTTGCCGCCGCCCTTCTGCCCGATGAGGGCTCAACGAAATCAACGGGTTGGGCGAACTCGCGTGGCTGGGAGAGAGGGACTATTTTCGTCCAATCTTGTTGAGTGAACAACTGCAAGCCGATGGGCCGATGGTCCGCACTGGCGTCGGCAAAACGGTTGTTGTACGATCAGGCAGGGAGGTGCATGATGTTGTCATCGAATCTGACTAGATTCTCTGCGCTGCTTGTGATGATCCCTGTCTTGTATGCAGGAGAACTCGAATTGGCCCTCCATAAGGCCTCGAAGTCCGTAGATCCCCGGCTCATCCAGCAGTTGCTCGCCAAGGGCGCCGACGCTAATGCCATCGACGAGAATTCAATGACGCCTCTTATGCACGTCGCGAGCGGGCCTGGGGCATCGTCGAGCGCCAATGAGTTAGAGGCCCTTCGCATCTTGATTGAGGCCGGAGCTCTTCTTGATGTCAAGACACGTTCCGGTTGGTCTGCTTTGATGCAGGCAGCGATGGGTACAAGTCAGAGTGCCGTCAAAATGCTGCTTGATCACGGGGCCAATACAAGCCTGATAGATAACGAGGGATTCACGCCTCTGATGCAGGCAACGATGGCGGCGGAGATGGTGCCCCGGCCCGATCAGGCTGATAGGAACATCGTTCGCATGCTTCTGCGAGCAGGTGCGAAGCCGAATTACGCGAGATCTTTTGATGGCATTACTGCACTATATGATAGCTTCTGCAAAAGGGTGTCCTGATATCGTCAGTGACCTATTGGCTAGCGGCGCGGATGTAAACCTCGCGGATAAGAAAAGAAGGACTGCTTTATGGTTCCCCCAAGAGGGAGGGAAGAATAATCCTGGCGGCCAGCGGGCTGCAGTGGAGATTATTCAGTTGCTCAGAAAGCAAGGAAAGTAGCATTCGAGAAATGGATACTGCAACCGGCAGCGACCCAAAGGGAAGCCTTTCTCCGACTCCTAATCTGATCGAACCCTTGAACATACTGGGTTCATGGGCGGCAAAAGATGTCGCCGTTTGCAAAGGTGCGCCAGTAAGTCCACTTAGGCAGCGTAAATCAATAACCTTTACATCTAACGGTTGTGCTTGGATGGATCGTGTAGTTCCATTCGCCATGAAATGTGTCGGGCTTCAGATGGACATGGGCAAACTCTTCATCCGTGATTTTGCGCCCAACGGGGTACTTGCGGT
>CAMAVI010000136.1 GCA_945861625.1 Candidatus Sulfopaludibacter sp. SbA3 | reverse complement strand
GCGCCGACTTGGGCCGCCTGGCTAACATCTCCAGTTTCTCCCGCTCTTCCACGCTGACTTGAAGCGGTTTCTTCGGTCGTCCCGTGCGCATACGCAAGTATGCACCATCCCCATTACTTATTCAATGTATTTCTAACTCAGGACACTAGCGTTGGGCCACATTAAAATAGTTACCCACCTATTTCCGGCCGCGCGGTGATGGCGCGACGGGGAGCATTCCCGTCGACCTTAAGCCTTAGCGCCAGAGGGTTAAACGCAGGGTGATCGAAGCGGAGATAGTAGACCACCTTGCCGCGTTGCCGGGCAAAGCGAAAATGCCCCTTGCTATCCGTTGTCACAGAACGCAGTATGGCAACCCACTGTTCGGAGAGATCTGTCACCGTCATGTCCGGGATCGGAGCTCCGGAAGGATCAAGCACAACCCCCTCGACTTGCTGCGCCGGCTGCAGTTCTTCGATGACCACGAGCTGTCGAACCGCATTCGAAGAGGTGACGAAGAATGCGCATAAAAGCGCGATGGCTGCCGCCCGCCGCACGCAGCCATTATCGGCCTTAAGGTAAGGAGAGGGCAACTATTGTTAACAGCCCAAGCCCCAGCAATCCGGTTGCTTAATCCGGCGGGAATTCGGCAAAAGGCATAAGAAGGTGCGTTGCGTCTACCGTTCCGTTCTGAGTATGCCTGCCCATCCAGGCAACGTTCATCAGCGACTTCATGCCGCGCGGCGGAGTGCACACCAAAGTGACGGCGAGCTACTCGCGGCGCAAACGCTAGACAGACCGGCCAGTGAGGCCAAAGTGAGCGGCCGCCGCCAGCATGTGCCGGTCGTTGGTCCATACATCGCGCTCGCCGGTTTCGTGCGCGGTCATGAGATGCACGGCGTCGGCAGTCCGCAGGAAGACGCCGCGGGGAGCGGCAACCATCCGCGCACTGGTCCTCCGAAGCAGAGCTTCGCCGACGGGGACAAGATTCCACAGTCCGTCGTCAATGTGCCCCGCGAAGCGCGCTGCCAAATCCTTGGCATCCTTGGTGGAGAGCGCGCCTTCGCGCAGATGACGATGAAGGACCGCGTGAAACTCAGCCAAAGCCCACAACGACGAGTAGATGAAATCAGCCTTGCGCACCAGCTCACGAACTGGGGCGGATTCCGGCTCGTTGAAATAGAACTTGGCGATGTAGGACGTGTCGAAATACATGGCGGCTAACGGCTGCGATCCTCCTCCAGGATCTTTGTGCTATCGCTGATCTGGGGCATCCGCTTCCAGACATTCCGCATGGAGGCAAAGATCCGCGTCTTCTTGCCCGCGGGCATCTGGGGACGAGGACTGACCGGACGCAGTTCGGCGACCGGCTCGCCGCGGCGCTCGATCACGATGACGCCGCCTTCCGCCGCCTCGCGCACCAGCTCCGAAGTGTGGATATGAAGCTCGCGAACGGATGTTTTCCGCATGTGCTACATTGTAGCACCTTGGAGCATCCTAGCCCTTCTCGAATACGTGCGGGACAAAGCGTCCGGTATTACCAGTTATCAAGCCGCCTTCGCGAATTCCCATGCCGGCGGGCTCGCTATCCACAAGCCAGCTTCCAATCACGGGACGATTTCCGTCGAAGTCGGGAAGCTCGTAGAGCGCCTGGTAGACGTAGCCCTCCTCGCCGTAATCGCCCGGCGTCGCTGCGGCAGTTTGGCCTCCCCTCACGACCGTGATGTTGGCGCCTTCGCGGCTCAGCTTGGGTTTCTTCACGTAGTCCTGGCCGCGCGGCTCGAAGTAGGCGGGCAGCAGGTTCGGATGGCCCGGAAACAGATCCCACAGAATGGCGAGGATGGCCTTATTGCTCCACAACATTTTCCACACCGGCTCCAGCCACAACATCTGGCCGTAGCTTTCGGCGATGCGCGGGCCATATTCCTCATTGACCAGCCACTCCCATGGATACAAGTGAAACAACGCGTCGATCGGGCGCTCGTCCAGATCCACAAAGCGTTGCGCCGAGGAGTCCCATCCCAGATCTTGCATGAGGATGGGCGTGCTATCGACGCCAGCTTTTTGGGCTGTGTCACGCAGGTAGGTCACCGTGAGAGTATCTTCTCCGGACTCGTCCCCAGCATGAGTGAAGTGGAGATGGCGGCCGGGCAAATGCGGCATCAGATCCTGCCATTTCGCGATCAGCCGTTCATGCAGACTGTTGAACTGATCCAGACTTGGCAACACCTCTTCCTTCCATTCCCATTGCACGATCGCGGCTTCAAACAGAGACGTAGGCGTGTCACAGTTATATTCGAAAAGCTTGGGCGGGTGTTCTCCGTCGTAGCCTAGATCGAAACGTCCGTAATTCAGCGCGGGGGGCTCATCACTCCACGCCTGTTTGATCAAAGGTTCAACCCAAGCGGGGATTCCAAGTTGGGAAAACAGTTGACGGTCAATGATGTATTGCCCGGCTTCCAGGCACAAGCGTTGGAGTTCGGCGGTGGCCAACTCCAACTCGTCCACTTCGCTCGCTGTGAACCGATAGTAGGCGGATTCGTTCCAATAGGGCTGCCCTTGCGCCGTATGCCAGACGAGCCCAGCTTCTTCGACGCGCCGCTGCCAATTCGGGCGGGGTGGGATGGAAATTCGTCTCACCCGCCGGCGCCTCCAACGCCCACAGAGGACCCGAACCCGCCTCGGGAGACGCTCGCGGACGGCGCGCGGGAATACGTACCGCCTCCGCTTGGATAAGGCGAGCCGCCAAAGGCACGGTTTCCCATATAAGGAATCGATCCGCCTCGCGAGAAGTAATACCAGCGATAAAAATGGCTCCCGCCGCCGTTACGATCCTCACAGTAGGACTCCGGAACCCGCACATCTTGTTCGCCCACGCAAATCTGAGTAGGTTGGTTCGCCTTGGTGGCATTCGAGCACGCCGCCAGAGTCAGCATGGCGGAAGAAACTGCCGTCACCAAGGGAAGATGGAATTTCGCCATGCCGCGGAACGGGTTCAATTCCCGAGCAAACTCAGTATATACAATTGCGCCAAACGGCCGACCTTATTCAACGCGACCGCCTCGCCCACTGAAGGCGGCTCGCTCGCCTATTTCAAAAACTTCGCGAAGCGCGCGCGCAGCGCTTCCGCTGTTTTCGCGTCGGGCGCCACCACCAGTACCGTGTCATCCCCGGCGATGGTGCCAGTGACTTCCGGCCAATCGGCCTGATCCAGCGCCGCCGCGAGCGCATTCGCGTTCGCCGGAGGCGTCTTCAACACCAACAGGTTTTGCGCCTGACGCACATCGAGCAAAATTTCACGCGCCAGCGCCGCCACATCCGGCCCGGGCGCCGCCGCTTCCGCGCTCACCTGCGCGTAGCCCGCCGGCGTTTTCACCAGACCCAACTCGCGGATATCGCGAGAAAGCGTCACCTGCGTCGCCGGAATATTCAGCCCGCCCAACGCCCGCGCCAGTTCGTCCTGGGTATGCAGACTCCGCCCGCGGATCAGCTTCAGGATCTGGCTCTGGCGATAGTTCTTATTCATTCACGTCACTACTACGTAACTGCTTCAAGCGCGACTCTGCCTCAACCAGCGCCGCGGAGACGTGCCCTGGTCCAGTGCCGCCTTTGATCTCGCGCGTCTTCATTCCTTCGCTCGGATTCAGCACCGCAGCGCACTCCGGCGTGAATTCGGGCGCGAACGCTTTGAGCGATTCGGCGTTCCAGTCCGAGGGCTTCTTGCCCGCACGCACGCTCTCCAGCACCAGCCGACCCGCGATCTTGTGCGCCTGATGGAACGGAGTCCCGCTGCGCGCGAGCGCCTCGGCCAAGTCCGTCGCCACCACCCAGCTTTCCTCGGCCGCCTGCGCCGGGCGCGCCGGATTCAGCTTCGCCGTCTCGACGACTTGCCGCGCCATTTCGAGCGATCCGCGGAGCTGGTCGGCCGCGTCAAAGAGCGGCTCCTTGTCCTCCTGCATGTCGCGGTTGTAGGTCATGGGCAAACCCTTCATGGTCATGAACAGCGAACTGAGATCGCCGAACACTCGTCCGGACTTACCGCGAATCAGTTCCAGCGAATCCGGATTTTTCTTTTGCGGCATCAGGCTCGATCCGCTGGTCACGCCGTCGCCCAACTCGAGCCACCCGAATTCTTCGCTCGAATACAGAATCCAGTCCTCGGCCAGGCGGCTCAGGTGCAGCATCGCTGTTGACGCCGCGTACAGAAAATCGAGCGCGAAGTCGCGGTCGCCGGAAACATCCATACTGTTGTTGGTCACCGCCGCGAATCCCAAGTCGCGCGCGATGGCTTCGCGATCGAACGGGAACCCGCTGCCGGCCAGCGCCCCGCTCCCCAGCGGCATCACATTCACGCGCGCCCGCGCCTGCGTCAGACGCTCATGGTCGCGCGCGAACATTTCGAAATAGGCCAGCAGATAGTGCGCCCACAACACCGGCTGCGCGCGCCGCAGATGCGTGTAGCCGGGCACCACCGCTACCGGATTGCGCTGGGCGCATTCGACCAGCGCCTGCATCAAGCCCGCCAGCAACGCCAGTGCGTTGTCGATTTCGCCGCGCAGCCATAGGCGCACATCCAGCGACACCTGCTCGTTGCGGCTGCGCCCGGTATGAATTTTCTCCGCAAGCGCGCCAACTGTCTCGCCCAGCTTGCGGATCACAAGTGTGTGCACGTCTTCGTCATTGGCTCCATCGAAGAATCCCGGCGCGCGCGCCTCGGCATCCAACTGGTCGAACGCCGCCACCAACTGCTCGCGCTCGGCGGCAGTCAGAATGCCGACGCGCTCCAGGGCCCGCGCGAATGCCTGCGATCCCCAGATATCGGCATGAATCAAACGCTTGTCGAAGTGGAGCGATCCGGAGAAGCGCTCGAATACGTCGGAGGGCCCTTCTTCAAACCGTCCACCCCAGAGCTTCATTTGCGCTTGGCCTTCTTAGCGTTCTTACCCGCGCGCGTGCGCGCATTCTTCAGCGACGCTCGCACCTGCATGGACAGGCCGATCAGATTGATGAACCCACGCGCGTCGGCCTGATCGTACTCGGCGCCCATCGTGAAACTAGCGATATCGAGCGAGTACAGCGAATTCGGCGACTGGCGGCTCACCGGCTGGAACCCGCCCTTGTACAAGCGCAGAGTCACTTCGCCCGTGTTGGCCTCCGTAGCCTTGGTGAAAAATGCATCGAGCGACTCGCGCAGCGGCGCAAACCACAGACCGCCGTAAACCAGATCGGCATAATCGAGCGCCAATTGCTGCTTATAGTGCGCGAGGCTCCGGTCGAGCGTGAGCGCCTCGATCTCGCGATGCGCCGCCATGATCAGTGTGCCGCCTGGCGTCTCATAGCAGCCGCGCGACTTCATGCCGACGTAGCGGTTCTCCACCAGATCCACGCGCCCGATGCCGTGCTTGCCGCCGATCTTGTTCAGCTCTTCGAGCAGAGCCACGGCGAACATCTTCTTGCCATTGACCGATACGGGAGTCCCCGCCACGAAGCCAATCGTCACGTCCTCGGGCTTGTTGGGCGCATCCTGCACGTTGCGCGTCAGCATCCAGATTTCGTCCGGCGCGGCGTTCTTGGGATCTTCCAGCGCGCCGCCCTCGTGCGAAATGTGCCAGATGTTGCGGTCGCGGCTGTAAATCTTCTTGGTGGTCTGCGAAATCGGCACCTTGTGCTTGGCGGCATACTCGATGGCGTCCTCGCGCGACACGATATCCCATTCGCGCCACGGCGCGATCACGGGCAGATGCGGAGCCAGTGCCTTATACGTCAACTCGAAGCGCACCTGATCGTTACCCTTGCCCGTGCAGCCGTGGGCCAGCGCATCGCATCCGGTCGCGAGCGCCACTTCCACCTGCTTCTTGGCGAGCAGTGGCCGAGCGATCGACGTACCGAGCAGATACTTGTGCTCGTACTCCGCGCCCGCGCGCACCATGGGCCACACGTAATCGGTGAGAAATTCCTCGCGCATGTCGGCTACATACACTTCCGACGCGCCGGTCTTGAAGGCCTTCTTCTCCAGGCCCTTCAGTTCGCCGCCGCCCTGGCCGATATCGCCGCAGACCGCGACCACCGCGCAGCCGTAGTTTTCCTTCAACCACGGAATGATGATGGACGTATCCAGACCGCCGGAGTAGGCGAGTGCTACTTTCTTAGGTTTGTTCATAGAGTGTGAGAAATCGTTGCGGACCTAGCCAAGCAGCATCACCAGCAGCGCCTTCTGCGCATGCAGGCGGTTCTCGGCCTGATCGAAGACCACCGAGCGCGGCGACTCCATCATGGCGTCGTCCACTTCCTGGCCGCGCTTGGCGGGCAGGCAATGCATGAAAATCGCTTCCGGCTTGGCCTGCGCCATCAGCGCTTCGTTCACCTGATACGGCGCGAAGGCGCGCTTGCGCTCGGCGGATTCCGCTTCCTGGCCCATGCTGGTCCAGACATCTGTATACACCACATCCGCACCGGCCAACGCCTCAGCGGTGCTATTGGTTACTGTGATGGGGCCGAATTGCGCGGCTTTCTCGGCGATCCCCGCGTTCGGTTCATATCCCTTTGGCGTCGCTACCGCGACGTGCATTCCCAATCGCGTCGCCGTCAGCATGAGCGAGTGCGCCACGTTGTTTCCATCGCCGACGTAGGCGAGCTTGCGGCCTTCCAGCCGTCCGAACTGTTCACGCAGCGTCTGCACATCCGCCAGCGCCTGGCACGGATGATACAGGTCGCTCAGCGCATTGATCACCGGGACGCTCGACCACTGCGCTAACTGGTCGATGGTTTCCTGCGCGAAAACGCGCGCGACGATGCACTGCGTCCAACGCTCCAGATTCCGCGCGACGTCTTTCACCGGTTCGCGTTCGCCGATGAGCCCCACGTGAGCGACGGAATCGCCGCCTAACTGCTTGATCGCCAGCTCAAACGTCAGCCGCGTGCGCAGCGACGGCTTTTCAAACAATAAGCTGAGATAACGGCCCGCCAGCGTTTTCACAAAACGCGCGGGCGTGCGCTTGATCTGCGCGGCCAGGTTCAGGACGTGCGTCAGCGCCTCGACCGAGAGATCGAGGTCCGAGGTGAGGTTTTTCGCGAGCGGTTTTGCGATCTTGCGAATCGGCGCGGCCACGGCCTCCTCCTGGGCTGAATGTTTATTCAATATAGTGAATAATAATACATCCAGAGGGGGAATACAAGGGGAGACAACGGCCCCTAATCCGTCGGTAAGGGCTGGCTTGACGGTCAAGGAAGGCAGTGGCGCGGGGCATGAGGGGGACGTAACGGGAAATTGAGGCAGTGTTTTTGACGCGAGGGGAGTTGGGGGAGATGAAGATGGTGGAAAGCACGCACGCCCGGA
>CAMAVI010000135.1 GCA_945861625.1 Candidatus Sulfopaludibacter sp. SbA3 | reverse complement strand
ACCGCAAGTACCCCGTTGGGCGCAAAATCACGGATGAAGAGTTTGCCCATGTCCATCTGAAGCCCGACACATTTCATGGCGAATGGAACTACACGATCCATCCAAGCACAACCGTTAGATGTAAAGGTTATTGATTTACGCTGCCTAAGATTGAGGCAACCCTTCCAGGCAGCGCCGAAGTCCACATCATCATGGACAACTACGGAACCCATAAAATCGCCAAGGTTCGAAACTGGTTTGCTCGCCATCCCCGCTACCGGGTGCACTTTACTCCGACCAGTGCGAGTTGGCTGAACCTGGTCGAGCGCTTGTTCGCGGAGGTGACCGAACGCTGCGTTCGTCGCGGCAGCCATACCGCTGTCCGGGTTCTGCAGAGGGCGATGCTCCAGTACCTCGATCAGAGAAACGGGAATCCCAAACCCTTCGTTTGGACGGCTGACGCAGACTTGATTCTGGGGAAGGTCCAAAGACTTTGTGAACGGATCTCTAACTCAGGACACTAGCTGGGTCATGGCGGCTAACGCTTCCGCGAATAGCTCGCCGTTACCTTGGTGTGCACGCCGCCGCGCGGCATGAAATCGCCAATGAGAGTCGCCTGAATGGGCTTGGCGTATTTCGCGATGTCAGCCAGCATGCGGTTCACCACGTTTTCCTGAAAGATTCCAAGATTCCGATAGGCCAGCGTATACAACTTGAGCGACTTTAATTCCAGGCACAGCTTGTCGGGTATGTAGCGCAGGATCAGGATCCCGTGATCGGGCAGGCCGGTCTTCGGGCAGATGGAAGTGAACTCCGGCATCTCAATTTCAATTTCATAGCCGGTGTTGTATTGATTCGGCCAGACTTCGATTTCGGGAAGCGGGGCTTTCACGCCGGCTTCGGCGTGTTCGTCGCTATACTGCCTTTTCATACGGATTGTTCCAGATTGCGCGCCAGCAGGTCGAGGAACAAGCCGACATCGGTGACCACGCCTACGGCCTGACCAGTGCCGCGGTCGCTGACTTTTGTGGCGACGGCGGGATTAATATCCACGCAGACGATCTTGACCCAACTGGGCAGCATATTACCGGTGGCGATCGAGTGCAGCATCGAACCCAGGCACAGCACCAGCCCCGCGCCGCGCAACTGTTCGGCGTAGGCGTCCTGCGCGCGGTTCATATCGGTGATGGTGTCCGGCAATGGGCCGTCGTCGCGCAAGCTGCCGGCCAGCACGATAGGAACGCCGGCCTTGACGCACTCATACATGACGCCGCTCTTAAGGCGTCCCGACTCAACCGCCTTGGCAATGCCGCCTGCATGATAGATCGCATTGATGGCCCGCATATGATTGCGGTGGCCGTGTTCTTCCAGGCGTCCGTCGCTCTGCCGCACGCCGAGAGAGGTGCCGAGCAGCGACGCTTCGATATCGTGCACGCCGAGCGCGTTCCCGGCGAGCAGCGCCTGCACCCAGCCGCCCTGAATAAGCTTCGAGAGCCCCTGCACGCCGCCCGTATGCACGATCACGGGCCCGCCCACTACAACAATTTTCTGGCCGTGCTCACGGCACTGCCGCATGAGGGCGGCGGTCTGACGGATCGCGGTTTCCACCTGGCGTTCGGAGGAAATGCCGTTGCTCATGAACGCGAAGGCAGAGCGGTCACGCTCTTTGGGTTCCGGCACCACGCGGATGCCACGCATGCCCACGACCACTTTGTCGCCTTGCCTGAGATCCCGCAGCCGCCGGCAGGCCGCGCGCTTGCCGCTGACGTTGTCAGCCACGACGATCATGGCGTCCATGCGCTGGTCCTCGACCTCCATCCATTCGCCCTTCAGGCGCACCAGCGTCTTGTGGTTGGTTGTCGAGTAAAAGTCCTCCGGCGCGCAGCAGTCTCTTTCGACGGCGGCGAGTTCAGCTTGGCCGGAGTCGGCCGGAGTGCAGCCCAGGTCCAGGAGCTGTCCCAGGATCTGCTCCATATCAGCGGCGGTTTCCGCCTCGATTTTCAGGCGCAGGCGGGAGTTGTCGGCATTCGTGCGGCCGATCTCGAACTGCTCGACTTCAAAGCGGCCGTTGTATTCCACCACCGTGTCGAAGATGCGCTCCATCAGGTGCGAATCGATCAGGTGGCCTTCGGCCTCAACTACTTCCTGCTGCATGGGTAACCTTCAGGATAGCGCGAAATCGCGGAACGGAAGGTTTCCATTCCAATGCATCATTCTGGTGCATAATGGTGCTATGAGTATGAGTGAAAAAGCGGTGCGCCAAAGCGTGACCTTGCCCGCGAAGGTCGCCAAGCAGGTTCGCTCCATGGCCAAGAGCCGCCGGCTCAGCGCCAACCGTGTCTTGGTGGAACTGGTCGAAGAGGGTATGGAGGCGCGCAAGCACCGGGAAAGGGAGTTCCGTGCGCTGACCGAGCGCCTTCGTCGAGCCACCGACCCCGCGGAAGTCGAACGCCTCGGCGACGAGCTCGGGCGCATGGTGTTTGGAGGCAGTGCCTAGGATCGCGGGCTGGGATCGTTTTCCCCTATCCATTCGCAAGCATCTGGTTGATCGCATGCGGGATAGAAACATTAATGTTGACGACCTGAACCATTTGCGGTTGTGGGTAGAGTCAAATCCGGAAGTACCTGAAGGTGACTGGTTCAAGGACTTCGGCTCATTCAAGATTTGCGGCCGCGGCACGTACCCGCGGACATTTCTACTTCACGGTCAGGTGGCGAAAGGGGAGAGATTGTAAGCCCATCTAGATGTTATCATATAGAGTATACAGTGATAACATGATTCGCACGCAAGTCAGCCTCGACGAGAAAGAGTACGCGCAGGCGAAGAAGGAAGCGCGTGTTCTAGGCATTTCCGTCGCCGAGTACGTTCGCCGGGCGTTGCGCGAGACGCTCCCACCCAAGGACGGCGGAGCCTGGATGCGCTACGCGGGGTTTGTCGAGTCCGGCGATCCCCGCTCGAGCCAGTCGATCGACGACATCGTGTATGGCGCGAAAGACTGAGTGTTACGTCGACACCTCGGGCTTCATCGCGTTTCTGGATAAGTCTGACAGTTTTCATGCGCTGTACCGCAGGTTATTCGCCGAACCTCCGCCGCTGGTGACCTCGGCGCTAGTGATTGCCGAAGGGCCACGGCTGGTTTCTGCGCCGCTACGACCAGCACCGGGCCGTGCAGTTCCTGGCGTTTGTGGCTGCCTTGCCCGCGCTCACGATGGAAGCCTTCGATTCCGCTGGGCTCGATCGCGCCGGCCGCATCGTCAAGAAATACTCGGACCAGAAGCTTACGCTCGCCGATGCCCATGGATTGTCGATCATGCAGTCGCGGAAAACTTCGGTGTGCTGGTCGACCGACCGGCATTTGGGCTTGGGCGGCGTACCGTTAGTTGGGTAGCCGCGCCCACTTCGCCGCGCTGATGGCCTGGCCGACGTGGCGCTGGGTGTGTTCGGCGATGTGCACCAGGAGTCCGATGACCGTGGCCGGGAGTTGTTTGCGGCCCACGCCGCGGGGATCGGTGAGATGTGCGGGGTCGAGTGCCCGGGCGACGGCTTCGGCTTTCGCGAACGCCGCGTCGAGTCCGGCCAGCAGCATTTCACGGCTGGCTCCCGGCTCCTTCTCGGCCTTCATGACGGCGATCTGAGCTTCAGAGAGTTGGCCGCCTTCCACGTAAGTCATCAGGCGGTCGGTGGAGCCCGCGATGTGCCGCAGGTGGAAGCCGACGGAGCCGAAGCCGTGGGGCGTGACCCAGAGCTGCTCAGTGGTCAGACCCTCGGTGTATTTGGCAAGGTCCTCGCGCGCCATCTGGAAGGAATAGAACAGGGGAGCGATCAGAGGGTGAACGCCTTCGATGGGGCCTCGCATCCATGGCTCTGTCGCCGCTGATGCGGCTCTGGGCTCTGTCGCCGCTGATACGGCTCTGGGCTCTGTCGCCGCTGATACGGCTTTAGGTTCTGTCGCCGCTGGAGCGGGCTTGGGTTGTGCATTTTCAGTCATCACCTCCAGTTTAGTTTGAGAACTCGGGCCAGCCTCGGCAACTATTCCATGTGCACCTATTGGTTGTGTTCCTACTGCTGGCGCAAAGTGTTTTACTGGCGCAAAGCCGGGCCGAGTACGTCGGTGGGACGGTACCCGCGCTGGCCAACGGAGCGGCCGGGTCGGTCGAGATCGCCGATCAGCAATACTTCGCTTTCTACACCAAGGGCGCGCAGGTGAGAGTCCCTTACCAGCGCATCAATCTGCTCGAGTACGGCCAGAAGGTGGACCGGCGGCTGCTGATGGCCGTGGTGATCTCACCGGTGTTCGTGCTCTCCAAATCGCGCAAGCACTTCCTGACCGTCGGGTATGCGGACGAGGACGGCAAGCAGCAGGCGGTCGTGTTTCGCGTGGATAAGAACGGCATCCGGCCGGTGCTGGCTGGACTCGAGGCTCGCACCGGACTAAAGGTGCAATATCAGGACCCGGAGGCCCGCAAGGCCGGGAAGGGATAACCCCGGGGAAGGAATAAACAAAGTCATGCACCCATTTCTTCTACTGCTGGCGCTCGCGCAAGCGCCTGACGACCTCAGCGAACAAATCGTCAGCGTAAAGCGCGTCTACGTGGACCGGCTCACCGGCGGGGAGACCGCCGCGCAGATGCGCGATCTGATCATCAGCAGCCTCCAAGGTTCCAAATTATTTGTGCTCACGGAGAACCCCGACCGCGCGGACGCGTTCTTGCGCGGCGCCGCCGAAGACCTTGTGTTCACGGACTCCTTTTCCTCCTCCGATGGCGTGCGCATGTCGGCGGGGGAAGGCGAGAGTTCCGCTTCCAGTTCTGGATCGCGCGTGGCCGGTGTCAGCAACACGGTCAGCAACCGGAGCAGCCGCCGGCTCAGCGTGGGCGTGGGCGACCACGAAGCGCTAAGCACACGCGAGCGCAAGCACGAAGCCCTGGCCACCGTGCGGCTGGTGAACAAAGACGGCGACGTGATCTGGTCCACCACGCAGGAAAGCAACGGCGCGAAATTCCGCGGCGCCAGCGCCGATGTCGCGGACAAAATCACACGGCAGTTAGTGGCTGACTACCAGCGTTTCCGCAAACGCAATTAGATCGCGCCGGAGCGTGCTTCGGAGTGCCGCTGCAAGATCCGCGGCAGGTTCTGCGAAAATGCCGAGCGCGCCAATACCATGTCGCAACCCGCTTCCTGCGCCTGCTGTTTCCGTTCGCCTTGTACGTGGGAAACATAGCCGACCAGACTGATCTTATTGAGCTCCGGTTTGGCTTTGAGCAGACGGATCAGTTGCAAAGGGTCGAGGCAAGTGCAGTTGAGGTCGATGACGACAACGGAGGGCTGCTCCGCGGCGGCGTCCAGCGCGTCTCTCTCGCTCTTGACGAACTGCACGGGCAGGCCGGCGCGCTTGGCGGCTTCATTGATCTTCACGGTGAAGAACAGGTCTTCGAGTACCGCCAAGACTTTTCGCGTGGGGCCGCTGGACTTGCTAATGGACATGCAAATGGATTGAGACTACCGCGAGGGGTGAAGTCCAATCTTAACATGGCCACGCTGAATGCCCGGATTAGCGGGAAGCAATCCGGCTTCGGCGTCTCCGCATCAGTGCGATGGCCACAAGGCCCGCTCCGATGAGCGCCATGCTGGAACCTTCCGGCGTGGGCGCGGATTGGCCCAGCTCAAAGCTGTTGATCTGTACCCGGCCGTCCAGGTTGCCCAGGTTGCCGACGAAAATTGAAGTGATCGCCGTATCGCTCAAAATCCCGAAGAACTGCGGCGAAGTCGCGTTGGGAACCGTGATGCTGTAGTTGGTGCTGAACACGTCGCGCCCGTTCAGAACGATCTGCTGGCTGCCGAAACCGGAAACCGTCGCCAGCATGAATGCCACCGCGTAAGTGTTGGCCGGCAGAAGAACGTTGATGCCGGAGTTCGCGCCGTTGGTCGTCTGCGCCAGAGCCGTGCCGTTCAGCGTAAGAGAGTTCGTTGTCGTGGCATTACTGTATCCTGTAAAAACCGCGCCGGTGGTATCGGTGAACACCCCGCCGCTAAGGCCCGCGGGAGCAAACGTCAGTGGTGACAGGGAAAACGTCAGTCCGGCCGCACCGGGTGCCGTCTGCCAACTGGAGTAGTCCCCGCCCGTGCCGGCGCAACCGCTCGTGCAGAAGCTGTACGTAACCGTAGCCGATACCGGCATCACCAGCGTAACAAGCGCCAAAATGAGAATTCCCGCGCGCTGCATCGTCATATAAGAAACCTCCTGGAATCACAGCAAGTCCACTTCGGGACTCGCTTTCCAAAATGGTTCCGGAAAGTGACGAATCTTCTCGGCCTTGGGCTATCGGATCTAACCGTAACCCCTAGCCCAAGAGGGCATTATGGCTTTGGCCCGGGGAGGGCGCTATTGCTTCGGAGCCGGAGGCGGCAAAGCGCGGGCGGGGCAGGCCGATTGAAACCCGACCTTGGCATGAGCGCCGTCGCAGAATGGCTTGTTCTGCGATTGTCCGCAGCGGCACAACCCTATGCTCGTGCGGCCAGCCAGGTCGAACGGATTGCCGTTCATGTCATAAATGGTGAACTCGCCTTCAATGCGGATCGAGCCGTTATCGCGGATGGTTATTTTTGCGGGCATTTTTCTTGATCGTAGCAGATCGCGCCAAATTCTCCCTGGAGAGAGCAGCCTATAATGAGAGGCAATACATGATTCATCTCGCTAGTGATACTGGAGAGTTGTTCTCACACTCCTACCAATTCGCGCAGCGGCAGGTGCGCAGGCTGATCGAGAAACATCCGATGCTCTACCCGCTGCACACGAAAGACGGCGCATGGGCGCATGAAGGGGAAATCTGGACCCGTTGGTCGGATGGCTTCCTTCCCGGCATGATGTGGATCTTCGCCAAACGCGCCGAGCCGGATTCCGCCGAAGCGAAGTATTGGTACGAAAATGCCGTGCGCTACACGACGCCGCTCGAGCCGCGCAAGAAGAATCGCGAGTCCCATGATCTCGGTTTCCTGTTTTTGTCGACCTACTATCGCTGGTACCGTCTGCGCCACGAGCCGGCCAAGCGAGACGTGATTATTGATGCGGGCTCCATCCTGGCCACACGGTTCAACGAAAAAGGCGGATACCTGAAGTCGTATGTCGGGGATAATTCGCTGTTCATCGATACCATGATGAACGTGCCGATCATTCTTTATGCCGCCCGCGAGACCGGCGACCGGAAGTTACGGGACATCGCGCTGAGACATGCGAGGACCACGCGGCGCGTGCTGGTGCGTGGCGACGGATCCACGGCGCACGAAGGAATTTTCGACACTGATACGGGCGAGTTTCTGCGCCAGGCGACGCATCAGGGCTATCGCGGAGATTCCTGCTGGTCGCGCGGACTGACATGGGCGCTCTATGGATTCACCACGGTTTACGAGTACAGCCGCGACCCGCATTTCCTGGAAACCGCGCC
>CAMAVI010000134.1 GCA_945861625.1 Candidatus Sulfopaludibacter sp. SbA3 | reverse complement strand
GCTGGCCGCCACCAGACGGCGGGCGTGTTCGTCCAGATGCGGCCACATGCCAGCAAAGTACTGAGCAAGTTGGGCATCGGTGTCCATCTCCAACGTGATATCACATCAAGATGGTAGATGTAAAGGTTATTTATTTACGATGCCTTAGTTCCACCGGGCCCTTCTCGATCAGGCCTTCCGGTGTGGCCGGCACGCCGTCGATCATAAGGCCCTCCACCGCCACCAGGCCGCATTCGAGATAGGCCCGATCCATATCGCAAGCCAGCACGGCGCTCTCTAGCTTGTCCTTCGGATCCGTGCCCGCCACCAGAAATTCCACCTTGCGCCCGATCTCGCGAATCCGCCGCACCAGCTCCTGCCGCCGCCCAAAGGACATGCGCGCCACCGCGAAACGAACACCCGCCGCGGAACACGCGTCATGCCAGACCGCGCTGTCATACCACTTTCCTGACCGGTCAGCCGAAGGCAACATACAATTCATCATTCACCGCCCCTTGTGCCCGATTGTTCTGAAAGCGCCACTCCAGCCGCGTCTCCCGATCGTCGAATTCGGGAACTTCCGGCACCAGAGCTGGCAGATAGGCTCCGAAGAGCTGGCCCGCTTGCTGCCCCAACTGCAACATCACCCCGACTGGCGATCTCTGCCGCGCCGCTTGATACAATCCCGCCGTCTCCACATCCACGCTCTCGAAGACGCTGAACTGTAATGTCACCGACCGTTGCCCGGCCGCGATACAACGGGCCGAATCGCTGCCGAATTCACGCGCACGGAGTTGAATATTGTTTCTTAGGCCCAGCTCCGCGGTCGTAACCGTCAAGAACTGCGCCGGAGCCGCCCCCATCCACACTTGTCCCAGATGCCCGGGCTCGATCGTGTAGTCAAACCCCACATCGGCGGGCTCCGCCGGATATTGTGTCAGGCCGCCCTGGCTTCCGGAAAAACTCGCACTGTCCAGCAGATCCTGCGCTGGCCCCGCGAATGCGAACTCGTGAAAGTCTCCATTGACCTTCACCTTCAAGGAATCGACGGCCGCTCCTTGCAAGATGCGTTGCACGGCGCCGCTCGGGTCCCAATAGTCAAAGAGGCTCACGCTCCCGACTTCCGTCGCCAGCCCATACGTGATTGTGGGCCCCAACACCGTCCCCGCCGTCACTCCATCCGTGAACGGCGCGTTCAGGAATACCGTCGTTGCGTCTTGAATTCCCGCCACGAAGCGCAATTCACCTGCGCTCGCCACCGCTTGCCCCACACTTAAGCCGTGCGCGCCTGTGAAGGTGACCGTCGTCGCGCCATTGGTTGACGCCACCGTTGCTCCCCCGAACGCCGTCGGCGAGCCACCCATCGCCGCCTGAAACAAAGGACCATGGCTCGGGGTGTCGGGCGCATTCGCCCACTGCGTCATGAACGTGTTCATTTGGTAGCTCGTGTGCTTTCGAACACCGTTCGGAAGTCCCGCGAACGTGCGGCTCCCCGTCTTATCCCGCCGCGCTGTCTGCTCGAGTGCCTGCCGTGCCGCCAACTTCACTCCCGGGATGCGGTGCTGTGCGGTGATCGCCGGCACGGATCCAAAAGCGGATTCGAGCGCAACGTAAAACCGGTTATTGTTCGAGGAAATGTAACACGACATGCGTTCTCCTAGCTCGATAAATCCACTTCAAAGATCACCTTGGCGGCTTGCAGAAAATTCCGGCCGCCGCGCTGCACCGGCTCGAACTTCACTTCGTAGCGGCCCGGGAAAAACATCCCCTGTCCCCAATCTCCGCGATTCGCATCCAGCACCTCGGTAACCGCGTCCACGTATAACCGCACCTTCTCTTCCAGCCCCTCCACTCGATCCTGCGACATCCTGACCTCGGCAACCGTGCGCACCTTCCCGGAAAACGTCCGGAACTTCTCCGTCAGCAGATTCTGGATCTTGTCGCAGTACACCAGCACCGTTGGGTATTTCACCGTGACGTTTTTTTCCACCAGCACCACGGGCGTGTTTTGGTGCAACACGTTCTCGGGACGAATCACCGGCAGATCAACGCCCGCGTTTGTCGCCACGTCTCCCAGTACGGCTTGTAATCCCCGCTCCGCCGCCGATAGGAGACCCACCACTTTCTGCGCTGTGATGCTCGCCGTTTGCGCCATGTTCAGCCTCGCCTCAACGTGGAACTGCCCGCCACGTAAGTCTCAGGCGCTTGACCGTCGCCAGGAACCTTCCCTGCCGCCAGCGCTCCCGCCGGTAATGTGAAGACCTGGCCCGTCCCCAGCAGTGTGCCGTTCTGTTGCCGCAATGTCGTGGGCGTGAGCCCCAGGTATACGTTCCATCCCGCCGCTACCGCCGGTGGATCAACGGAGGCTACGGTCAAGCTGCTTGCGTCGACGGTTTGATATGTCGTCAGAGTACTCGGACTTCCCTCTTGACCTGTTACGGAGACCCAGTTCATTCGCGCGTAATAGGTCGTCGCCTCCGCCGTTCCCGGCACTGTTCCGAACGCCGGCGTGGACGCCTTGCGAATGGGCGCGGCCACCAATCCAATGCCAAAAATAGTTGCCTGTTCCTTGGCCCCGAGCGCCAGATCCCGGTACTCTTCCCATTTCTTCCGGTAGCGGTCGTTGATCTGGTTGTTGAAGGCATCGCGATACACTACCGCAAGCGTGTGCAGCGCATGCCACCGCTTCACTTGTGGCGTCACTACCACATCCGCGACCCCAATGCTCCGCCGCGCAGTTCCTTGCGGGTCCGAGAGCGTGCGGTCGATGAGAAAGTTGAGCACTTCCTGCGTGACTTCTTCCGTTGCCAGGCCGAGCTTCAAGTCCAGATCAATCCCTTCCACATGCGCCAGGTCCAGAATTGCCGATTCGTACACTCTCAGCGCTTCCGTATCGTTTGGATTGCCGTCGGTCAACAGAGCCATTTGTTTTCTCCTAATAGTGCACGGGCTTCAGCCATCTATTCCGGCCGAAGCCCCACTCTCACCGTGTTGCCGTCGTGTTAGCTGCTAACCCGCACCGCGTGATTGGTCCGCAGCACACCGGCGCCGTACAGAATGTCCACCGTGAATTGCTGCGCCAGCGTGTTCGGCTGGTAGCTCATGGTCACGCGCATTCCGAAGTTTCCGAGCTCCGCGTATTCTGCGATCGCGCCCGTCCCCGGCAGCGGTTGCGGCAGCCGGCGCACCACCAGGCCGATGGCATTCTTCGCGAACGCCAGGTTGTGTGTCGTCACCGGACTGCTCCCCGTCTTGGCCACAAACTGCGAGCGGAAGATGTAGAAGTCCTTCATCTTGCCTACCGCGCCATCGATCAACGCCCGCAGACCCGCCTCGCCGGCCGAGGTGTATTCGCTGAACCGCGGAATCTGCCGCAGCGCCGAATACGCGTTGGCGTCCACCACTAGGTACTTCGATGCGCTCGCCGGAACCTTGGCATTGAACAGCGCGGTTTCCGCCGCATCCACCGCCGCTTCTGTCAACGCCGTCCCCGCCGTTCCCACCGGCGTGTTCGCGGTGAATTGCGGATATAGCGACAACAGGTCGGTTTCGATTCGTTCCGCCAGCGCCACCACCGCCGGCTGCATGTACAGCCTTAACAGATCCGGCACCGCCAGAATCTTGGTCACGTCCGGAATCTGGAATGTTGCTTCCGCGTGCGTGTTGAGCACGATTTGCGCGTTCCCCAGATTGGGACTCTGCGTCTGCACGGTCCCGCCTTCCGCGATGTTGTTCGCCACCAGCGTCGGCGGAATCGGCACGTTGATCGTGTCTCCCGCCTGCGCCAGCGTCGGTTCATAATCGCGATTGACCAGGTTCCCCATCACCAGGTTCCCCATCAATGCGGGCAGGGCGTCCGCCGCCACCAGCTTTACAATCGCGTTCGCTACATTCGTCGATGTGATAACTGCCATGTGTTCTCCTTTACCACCCGCGTAGCGTTTGCGACGCTACTCTGGCGATCTCTTGCCGTACTCGATCCAACTCCTCCGGACTCATGCCCGGCCGGATCCTCTCAATATCCACTCCCCCACCTGCGGGCGCCGTCTTCTGTCCTCCGCTGGCCCCCGATCCCCCTGACAACCTCGCCGGCAATAACTCCGGATTCTCACTCACGAACCGCTGCACATACCCGCGCCATTCCGTCCCTCCCAAGGCCGTGAGCTGCCCGTCCTCGCCGCGGTAGATCTCGTCCTTGATGGCCTTGTATGCCAGATCCAGCTTGGTAACGCCGTGCTTCTGCAACTCCGCCCGGATGGCCGCGCTGCGGTCGGCTTCCTCCGCCTTCGCCTGTGCCTTCTGCGTCTCGGCAATGAGTTCATTCACGCGCAATTCCAGGCTCTCGCGCCGTTGCCGCTCGTCCTCCAGTTCCTTCTTCTGCGGCATGAACTCCTGCACCACTGCCTGCACGATTTCGCGAATGTCATCCATTGGCTTCGATCTCCGTCACAATCCGGTCCTTGACGTCCTGCCGCGCGTCCGCCAGAAATTTGAGCGCCAGCCGCTTCTGCACTTCTTTCTTCAACGTGGGTGAGCTCACGCCCAGCGCCAGCAGTTGATGCGCGTCTTCCAGTTCGCCGGTGAATTCCGCGATATCGAATTCGTCCATCCCCGTCACCGCCACCGCCAGCCCGTCGCCGCGCGCGGCCTCGACGGCCATCAGAATCCGCCGGATTTGCTCCTTCACCGCATCGCCGTACGCGCGCAGGATTTCCTGCGTAATCGAGAAATCCAATTGCTTGCTCGCGCCCGATTGCACTCGTCCTTGGCTCAGCGGAGCCCCGGCCTGCGGCAAGTAGCACACGCGATAGATTTCCTCCTGCAGCCGCGTCAAATTCTCCGCCGCAATCTGGTAGACTTTGCCCTCCGGTTCCGTCCATCCGAAACGGTCGTCGGGCCCCAGTTGGATGTAGTAGCTCTCGCCCACCATCTGGCGCCATTCCCGGTCGGAATACACCACCGGCATCGCAAACAACCCCATCGTGAGTGCCCACGCCAGCGCATTCGACTTGTTGAAGTGTTCCAACTGGAGCAGACCCGCCCGGTTCAACATCCACGCTCCTTCCGGAATGCGCAAACCAAACAGCGGCACGCGGTTTAATTTGGCCAATCCATGCGTTCCCTCGTCCACCAGCTCGACCGCACCCGCCGCCCCGCCTTCTTTCGTCACCTGCCGGAATCGTCGAAACGTTTGTTTATCGAAATGCATCCACCGCGTCTCGCGCTGCCACTCCGCGTCTTCCACCCGGTCCTTTCGCAGCGACTCCGTTCGCAGCACCACCCACTCGAAATTGCCCTGCTCATCCGTGCTCCAGTTGATAAGGTCCTCGGCGGAATAGGCCACCAGATACGCTCGCGACGCACCGAGCGCGTCTTCTTCTCCCCGGTTCCCCGCCGGCGTTTCCGTGCGCGGAAAGTCCACCAGCACGTAACTCTTGCCCGTGACCATGCTTTCGACAAACTGCTTGCGGAAAAAATCCGCCAGTGCCGTGCCCGTTCGGTCCACGTCTTCCACCAGTTCCCCGAAAAATTTCCGCGCCGGCTCGTTCTTGCCCTCGAACTCCATCACCGGTTCCCGCCGGAACAATGTGGCCGCGTACCAATCCACAATCGACCCCACGTAGTTTTCGTAGAACACTCGCGACAGGCGCTCCTGGTAAACATCCCCTGGCTCTCTCTGCCGTGAGATCAAGTACCGCCCCGCGTTGGCCTTGAACTGCTCCCCGCCCACGTAAAGGTCGCGATACTTCTGCCAAACTTGCCGCTGGCTCTTGTAATCGGGATGCTCCCGGTCTATGTCAAACACGTGATTCCTCTCCCTGGCCCTGGCGTCTGGCCCTAGCTTCTGCTTTAAATCAGTCTCTGCCCGCGCTCGCCCGCTTCCGGCCCAGTGCGGCACTCTTGCCACATCAGGTAACCCAGCGCGTCGGATAGGTGCGTCCGCCGCGGATCTCGGTCTTTATCGACGATCATGCTGTTCTCCTTGTAGGTGACCTGTTCGAAGTCCTTGATCAGTTCGTGGCATCGTGGATGCACCCGCAAGCTCCGCTCTCCCGCGGCTGATTCCAACTTCGCGTTCATCAGTGCCACCCGGTCCCGCACCGGCGGATTCGCTCTCGGGATCTTGAACCAAACTCCCCCATACGGCCCGGCGTGGAAAAACTTCTTCAAGATCTCTACATCCGTCGTTCCCGAAGTTTGCAATCTTGCCCCGCTCGCATCCGCGTATATCACTAGTCCCCCTGGGTGGCCCGCAAACCGCCGCGTGAATTCCTCGCACGCTTGATGTGTACTTGCCCGGCTGAGCACGATTTCATCCAGCACGCTCACGGTCTCGCCGTCTACCTGCGCCACCACCGAACACATCGGATCCACGTTGAAGTCCAGCGCCCACATTAGCGGCCGGCTCTCATCGGCGCTCGTCTCCACGACGCTCTCCTGCCGCTCGAAGGCGTAGTAAACGCGGCCGCCGCTCATGGCCAGGTACTCGCCCAAAACCTCTTGCTCGTAAAAGCGCCCGTCGTAGCTGTGCTTCAGCCGCTCGTAGTAGTCCGGAATCCGGTCCAGCAGGTGCCGGTTCTCGAACGGTCTTGCCACCACCGTCTCGTAGCCCGTCACTCGCGCGCTTACGAAGCGCTCATACACCCAATCGAAGCCCTTCGGAGTCCACACCGCGAAGCCGCACAACCTCTTGGCGCGCGGATCGCGAAGCCGCCCCTCCAGCCGCAGCCATGCTTCTTGCGGCGCGTATGTCAGCTCGTCCAATCCGAACCAGGCAAGATTGCTCCCACGCAGCCTCTCGAACTCCTCCACGGCGCGAAACAAAATTCGCGAACGCGGCTCTTTCAGAACCAGGAAATTCTCGGCCCGGTTCCATTCGTGCGGAATCCCGCCGCGCTCAAGGATCTCGATCAGCGCCGCTTGCGTCGCATCCCGCAGCATGGGATACGTCGGAGCCCCCAGCAGTCCCGTCCGCCCCGCATTCACGTAACTCAGCTTCAGCGCTTCCTGGCACAGCGCCTGGCTTTTTCCTGATCCAATCGGTCCCGAAAACCCCTTGAATCTCGCTTCTGACTCGTGAAACTTCTTCTGCGATGGCAGCGGCGAATACTCTATTCCTCGCCGCCGGACTCCTTCTTCTCCTCGCCGCCCCCCAGCTCGTTCCCCTTCTTGCCCTCCGCCGGTTCCACCCATGTCACTTTGATCTCCCTCGGCGACTCCTCGTCCAGTTCCTTATGGAGTTGCACCAGGCGAATGTAGTCGCCCAACGATGCCTTCATCTCACCGCCGCCCATCTGCTCTTCCAGCTTCTTGAGCAGCTGCTTTACCACCGCTGCCCGCCCTTCCTCTGTTTTCACCGGTGCTTTAGCTGGTCGCCTTTTCGGCTCCCCGACACCCTTTGGCTCTTCTGTTTTCTTGACTGTCTTCTTTCGTCCGGCCATTCAGGTTCTTTCTCTCGCGACCAGAGCGTATCATCCCCATCCGGAAACAAGACTCTTCATCAAGGGCTCAAGTACGTGCGATTGCAGGGGAAAGACTGTTGCAGGCCTTCGTGAATGCACCGAGATTGCCCGGTAAATCGTAGAAAGTAGCGACTCTCAAACTGGCGGCCATAATAGGCCGACGGTTGGTTTTTTCTGCCAAGAAAAAGGAGAGAGTCGCTATGAAGAGACAATACCAGATCGAACAGCAACGAGCCGTGCAGCAGTTCCGCCGG
>CAMAVI010000133.1 GCA_945861625.1 Candidatus Sulfopaludibacter sp. SbA3 | reverse complement strand
TCCGCAAAGTCATCGGCCATCGCCAGATTCCCCTGCTGCTGTCTTCGATAGCTACCGCCGTCTCTAAGAAATCGCTTGCCAAGGGAGCCGCTGCCGCGTAATCTATGAGGGTCGAGAGTCGCTAACTTTCTACGACGATCCGGGCAATCTCAATGCACCGGTGAATGTACCGCAAACGCGCTGGATTAGACTGGAGCTACCATGCGTAACACCGTTCCCATACTGTTATCGCTCCTCGCCTTTGCTCCCTTCGGAGTTCCGCAAACCACCCGGCTCCGCGAAGCGCAAGCGCCGCTTCCCGGAGTTCACCTCGGATACGTCGATTCCGGCGGCCCCGGCATCCCCGTTGTCTTCCTCCATGCCGCCACCGGCAGCAGCCGCGTGTGGGAATACCAGATTCCCGCATTCACGGCCGCCGGTTACCGCTTCATCGCCTTCGACCGGCGAGGCTATGGCCGCACCGTCATCGACCCCGCCGGACCCCAGCCCGGCACCGCCGCGGACGATCTCGAAAATCTCGTGAAGTACCTCAAACTCGACCGCTTCCACCTGCTTGGCAGTGCTGCCGGCGGCTTCGGCGCCTTAGACTACGCTTTGTCCTATCCCGCCCGCCTGCGCAGCCTCGTCATCGCCAACAGCATCGGCGGCGTGACCGACGCGGACTACCAGAGCCTCGGTCGCGCACTTCGCCCCTCGCCGCAGTTCGACGCCCTGCCGCCGGAGATCCGTGAAGTAGGCCCGTCCTACCGCGCCGCGAACCCGAAAGGCACCGAACGCTGGGTGGAATTGGAGCACATCAGCCGGGCTCCCGGCGAACGCGTCCCTTCCCAACCGCTCCGCAACCGGATCACATTCGAGCTGCTGGAGAAGATCGCCACGCCGGCGTTCTTCCTCACTGGAGGCGCCGATCTCTACACGCCTCCTCCGCTGCTCAAGCTCTTCACCGCCAGAATCAAAGGCTCCCGCTCGGCCATCGTTCCCGAAGCCGGACACTCGTCGTATTGGGAAGATCCCGCCCTCTTTAATCGCCTCGTTCTGGAATTTATTCGCGAGCACTAATCGCGGCGGAACCCGATATACTGGTCAAGCAAAAAGGAGACACCATGCGCGCCATCAAGATCGGCTTATGCGGGCTCGGAATCGCGGCCCTGTGCGGTATCGTTGCGTTCGGCCAAGGCGAGGCGGTTCACAAGCCCGGCCCGACGGATAAGATTATGGTGATTACATCAACGGAAGTCGACGCCGCCGCGCAACAACTGGCTGCTACGAAGAAAGCCACCAATCAGTGGGTCCACGAGGATAAGTACAACTTCGAGGTGCGCCGCCTGGTTGGCCGCCAGCCCATCCTGATGCACGTCCGCAAAAGCGACTTCATGGTCATCCGCGAAGGGGAAGGCACTTACCAATATGGCGGCAAGCTCGTTGACCCCAAACCCGGCGGTGGTGGAGATGAAGGCGACATGCACGCCGATTCCGTTACCGGCGGCATAACCCGGGTCCTAAAGCCCGGAGATGTGATCTTCGTCCCCGCCGGTCTCCCTCACGGCTTCATCGAGATCAAGGACCACATCACCTTCGTCATGACTCGCTACGACACGAAATAACAGGCGCTTCCCGCGGCAAAAGCCGGGACACTCCGGGGCGGCTCACACTACTTCCGCGCAAAAGCCGGGACACTCCGGGCACCATACAGCAATCTCGCACTGTCGGCAATTGCAGGCGTGTCCCGGCTTTTGCTCTTCGCTCCACCGCCCGCTACCCCACCTTCGCCTTGCGCATCACCGCCTCGGAGTGATCTTTGATCCGCTTGGCCACTTCGTACGGGTCGCCGTCCGTGAATTCTTTAGCGAACAACTCCACTGACAGTGGTCCCGCGTACCCCTTCTCCGCCAGCTTGTGCAGAATCCGGTTGAGCGGCGCGATGCCCTCGCCCGGCACCAGCCGCGTCGTATTGTCCAGCAACTCGCGCGGAATGTCCGGCACGTCCTGAAAGTGCACATGTCCCAGCTCGCCCTGCTTCAGCATGTCCAGATCGTCCATCTTGCTCAGCCCTGAATAGAAGTGATAGAAGTCCAGCATCGGCTTCACGTTCGGATGCGCCGCCTCGCGCGTCAGCTTCAGCAACGTGCTCAATGTGGAAATGTACGTCGAGCTCCGCGTGAACTCGATCAGCGACGTCATCTGATACTGCTTGGAAATTTCCCCCGCCTCGCGCATGCACGCCGGGCCTTCCTTGTAATCGTCCGCCTTGATCTTCATCGCCGTGTTCGCCGACGTGTAGATATTTTTGACACCGAACGTTGCAAACTGCTCGCAGCGCTTCTTCCACACTTCGAGCGACGCCTTCCGCGTGGGATTCGGATTCCAGAAATCCGCCAACCCCGGCGTGGAGCACACCGGCGTCAACCCCAGGTCTTTCACCAGGCGGTTGGCCGCTGGCAAACTGTCCGTCTTCAGAAACCCATCCAGCGAGACGCCGCTAATCTCCACGTACTTAATGCCCGCCTTCGAGTACCCCTCCAGCGACTTGCGAAACCCCGCCGCTCCCGTCGTATTCATGTGAATCGAGAGCACCATCTTGCCCGAAGCCGCCTGCATCCGCGGCAAGGCCGCCACCAGAGGAGTCATCAACATCAATCTGCGAGTAAGCATACTCTCCACTATATTCCGATCCGCCGCCCTGCGGAAATGCCCGTTATACTTTACTTTTGTGACCGAACCCGGCCGCAGAACGTGGCTTTACATCGGCGTCCTCAGCGGCTGCTTCGTCATCGCGACGCTGGCCGGCTGGACCACTCTTGCCAAACGTATCGATCACTACGCCTATGACCTGACCACAGCCATAACTCCTGTCACCGACTATGGCAGTGACTCCATCGTAGTCGCCATCGATGAGGAAACTCTCCGCCAGCGCGGTGGAATGCGCAAGATTCGCACCATCCTCGCCGAGGCCCTGGAACAAATCTCCGCCGCCCAACCCAAGGCCGTTGCCGTGGATGTGATCCTTGCCGACGGGGGAACCGGCGCGAGCGACCAATCCGAAGACGCGCGCCTCGAAGCCGCTCTGCATGACACCAAGAACCTGATCCTGAGCTGCGATCTGGTGCCCTCCGGCTGGGAAGATCCCCTTCCCCTCTTTGCGAGCGCTGCTGCCGCCATCGGCCATGCCCATTCCGAAGTCGATCGCCTTGACGGCGTCAGCCGCGCATTGTCGCTCGAGGAAACCGCCAATCATCAACGCCGCTGGGCCCTGGCTCTCGAAGCCTTCCGCATTTCGCGCGGCCAGCCCATCACCGAATCCCCCGAAGACTTGCAGGTCGGCGAGGTCACGATTCCGGCTCCGCTTGGTGCCAGCGGACGCCCCATGCTCATCCGCTATCTGCCTTCCGGCATTACCACCGTTTCCGCCCTTCGCGTGTCTCAGAACGCGCTCGCTCTGAAGGACAAAACGGTGTTCCTGGGAATCACGGCACTCTCCGCTGCCCGCGACCGCCTGCTCAATCCCGACGGAATCAACATCGCCGGAGTCGAAGTCCACGCCCACGCCTTTGAAACCATGGCACGCGGAAACTTCCTGCGCAGCGCCGGGAACCTGTCGACGCTAGGATTGTCGATCCTCTTCACCATCGCCGCGGGCCTGGCCTTTGCGTTCTTGCCGGGCTGGATGGCATACGCGGCCGCGCTCGCCATCATCATCACGGCCATGACGGTTCCCTTTTACCTTTTCTGGCAAGGCTTGGTGTTCCCTCTCTCCGGCCCTGCTTTCGTGGCCTGGCTCTCCTGCTCCGGAGCCGCCACCTACCAGCACTTCTTCGTCCGCCGCCAGCTCCGCCGCTCCGAATCCGAAAAGTCCCGCTACCAGCAAGCCATCCATTGGGCCGCGCACGAAATGCGCACCCCGCTCACCGCTATTCAAGGCTCCAGCGAAATCATGACCAATTACTCGCTCCCCGAGGCCAAACAGAAGCAATTGAGCGAGATGATCAACTCCGAATCCAAGCGTCTGGCGCGACTCATCCAAACATTCTTGGATGTCGAACGCCTCGCCGAAGGCCACATGGAGATGAAGCGCGAAGTGTTCCCCGCCGCCGGCGTCGTCAACACCTGCCTCCGGCGCGTCGAGCCCCTCGCCTCTCGCAAAACGATCACAATCTCGCTCGATACTCCCGTGGAAGGCACGCTCACCGGAGACCGCGAGTTGATGGAATACGCCTTCTATAACCTGCTCACCAACGCCGTGAAGTACTCACCCGCCGGTACTCACGTGTCCATAACCGCCAGCGCGCGTGGAGATGCACTACGGCTGGCCGTCCGCGATGAAGGCATCGGCATGGATGCAAAAGAACTCAAGAACATCTTCCGCAAGTTCTACCGCACCCAGCGCGCCGAACAATCCGGCGAAGTGGGCACCGGCATCGGGCTCTCCATCGTCGAGCAAATCGTCACCCACCATGGCGGCCGCATGGAAGTCTCGAGCGAGCCCGGAAAAGGCTCGTGCTTTACCATGATATTGAAGGTAAAGCTCCAGAGGAATATCGTTGCAGAAACTATTGATCGTTGAAGACGACGCCGCGGTTCGCAATACCATGGTGACCGTGCTGGAGTTGGAAGGCTACGCGCCCGAAGCCGTTGCTTCCACGCGCGAGGCCATCGACCGCCTCGCCGTCGAGTCCTACCTGATCGTTATTTCGGACATCTACCTCGACGAGCGCACCGGCATCGACGTTCTTCACGCCGCCCGCCAGCGCAACCCCACTTGCGCCGTGATCCTGATGACCGGACGCGGCAGCATGGAAACCGTGATGGCCGCCACCGCGGGAGGTGCCTTCGAATACCTCGCCAAGCCCTTTGAGATGTCGCATATGATCGATACCATCCGGCGCGCCGAAAAATCACTGATCGCTTCCGAGAGCGGCGACGAAGCAACGGCAATCGAAGACCTTCCCGATACCGAGATGATCGGCAGCTCGCCGCGCATGATCGAAATCTACAAGACTCTATCGCGTGTGTCCCCCACCGACGCCACCGTGCTGATCGAAGGCGAGACCGGCACCGGCAAAGAACTGATCGCGCGCATGATTCACCGCAACAGCAAGCGCGTGCAGCAGCCCTTCGTCCCGGTCGATTGCGGAGCCATCGCGCCTTCGCTGCTCGAAAGCGAACTTTTCGGCGCCCTGAGAGGCGCCTACACCGGAGCTGACCGCGACCGCGTGGGTGTCTTCGAAGCCGCCAACGGCGGCACCGTCTTCCTCGACGAAATCGGTGATATCGACCACGGCTTCCAGCTCAAACTCCTTCGTTTCATGCAGGAACGCGAGATCCGCCCTCTCGGTTCGGCACGTTCCAAGAAGGTCGATGTGCGCGTCATCGCCGCCACCAACAAAGATGTGCAGAAGATGGTCGAGGAAGGCAAGTTCCGCGAGGACCTCTGGTATCGCCTGAACGTTGTACGCCTGACCATCCCGCCTCTCTGCGAGCGGGTTACGGACATCCCCCTGCTCGCGCATTACTTTTTGAAGCGCTACAATGAGCGCTACAATTTGGACACGAAATTGACCGGAAGCGGCCTCAAAGTCATGGAAGACTACGGCTGGCCCGGCAATATTCGCCAATTGCAGCACATGATGGAACGGCTTACGATCCTCGCTCCCTCCGCCCGCATCGACGACGCCGCCGTCCGCGACGCCATTGAGCACATGGACGCGCGTGATCACGGCAGTGAGTCGCTGGCCGACACCGAGATGGAACAGATCCGCCGCGTCCTCGCCGCCACCAACGGCAACAAGAGCCGCGCCGCCAAGATCCTGGGCATTGAGCGCAAGACGCTTTACCGCAAACTGGAACGGATGGGGTTGTGACGATACCACAATTCCTCGTCACCATCCTTGCCACGCAAGTCGCCGTTCTCGCCCAACCTAAAGTCATGATCTGGACCGTCGACGGCGTTAAGCGGGAAGCCATCGTATACGCTCCGCTTTCGAAATCCTCCCGCGCGCGTGTCCCCGTCGTGCTCGCCTTCCACGGCCATGGCGACACGGCCGGCAATTATCAGGGCGTCGCCATCCACGAAAATTGGCAACAGGCCGTCGTCGTGTATCCCCAGGGACTGAATAGCACCAGCGATGGCGCTCCCGGCTGGCAGGTGGAAAAAGGCAAGGATGGCGATCGCGACTTGAAACTCGTCGACCAGATGCTTGCCTCGCTGCGCGAGCAATTCTCCGTGGATGATTCGCGCATTTACGCCACCGGTTTTTCCAACGGCGCCAACTTCACCTACCTCCTGTGGGCGGAGCGGCCCCACGTCTTTGCCGCGTACGCGCCCGTCGCCGCGCGGATTCTGCCGTCCGTACATCTGGCCGGGCCCAAACCGGTGCTGCACATCGGCGGAACCGCGGATCGCCAGATTCCGTTTGCGGCCCAGAAAGACGCCATGGAAGCCGCCAAGCGGGCCAACGGCGCCGCGGGCGCCGGCGCTCCCTGCGGCCCGTATTGCACCCTCTACGAATCCAGTTCCGGCGCGCCTGTCATGACTGTGATCCACCCAGGCGGCCATGTCTACCCGCAAGAGACCTCGCGGATGATCGCGGAGTTTTTCAAGAAACAGAGTCTGGCGGCCGCCCCTCGTTGAGCCCTCCATGAGATGGCATCGGGCCGCCGCACTGGTTTCGCTGCTCCCGCTGCTCATCTACTGGCGGCACTTTCAACTTCTGTTCTTTTTCCATGACGATTGGGAACTCCTGAACGGCCACGCCACGCAAACGCTTCCCCAATGGCTCGCCGAGCCATTTCTCGGAGAAGGCATTCTGCCGCTGTTCAAACTTCTCTGGATTGCGGCCGTGCGGTCGTTTGGCGGCAGCTACATGGCCATGATAGTCCTGCTCTGGCTGACGCACCTCGCCATCGCGCTCTTGTTCGGCCACATCTTGCTCCGGTCGGGTTTGCCGGTGAATGGCGCCTCCTTCGCCGTGCTGATGTTCAGCCTGCCTTGGACCCAACTCGAAACGCTTGGTTGGTCCATGCTGTGGAGCGCTCAACTGGGACTGCTGTTCTTTTTCGCGGCTTGGAACATACTTTTGGGCCTTCTGGAGAACCCGCACACCCCACCCGCGGCAACCGGGGTCTACGCGCTCTGCATTCTGGCGAGCGGCCTAAGTTCCTCGCGGAGCATCATCTCAGGCATTGTGCTAGCGGCGTTCGTTCTGCTTCATGGAACCAGCGTGAGGCATTTATGGCTCTGTGCCATCTCCCTGCTACCGCCGGCAATTTTGACGTTGTCGATGTGGCTGTTCGTGCCGCACCACGACGCTCAATTAGGTCCCGCCGTTTCTTATGCCCTCTATTACTTTTTGTTGAATCCCCTGTACTCCCTGATCTCGTTCCCGGGAAGAACCGTCGATACGCGCGCCCTGTTGCTGCTCGGAACTGTAAAAGTACTTTTCATAGCCTGGGCGCTGTTTACAGCCAAGCGGAAGTCTCTCACTCTGCTGCTCACGTTGCTGGCATTCGATCTGCTTACCGCGGTGGCCCTAGGTTACGCGCGTTCCAATCTAGGCGTCGCAACAACCGTTAGTTCGCGTTACCAGTACATCTCGCTGCTCTGCTTTGCTCCCGCCGTGGGTCTGGCATTGTTGAGCTCGCGCAGGCAAGCGCAGGTAATCGTGCTTCTCATTTTATAGGGGACCCGGTTTTCTTGGACACAGATTAGGGAATCTGAGCAAGATCCAAGGAGACTGAAAGTAATGGCAGATGAAACAAGAGAGACGAACGGTTCCGGGGCAGCAGAGGGAGCCCGGAGGGCGACCGGCGCTGGCCCGGAAC
>CAMAVI010000132.1 GCA_945861625.1 Candidatus Sulfopaludibacter sp. SbA3 | reverse complement strand
GAAATGATGATCGGATTCTTTGACGTGGCCGTGGACGCGAATGTGGACAAGAAGGCGTTTTTCGTGCGGCAGGAGTGAGCCCCCTAGAAGGCCCCAATTTGACAATGGACGCGTGCCTTAATATAGTTCGTAGTGATGCCGCTATTTTTGGCGGGCAAATCTAGCAGAGGAGAAACATTATGAAATTGTTTAGTGCGCTCGCTGTCTTCTTCGCGATGGCGGCATTGGTAATTGGAGCGGGTGGCGCCGGAGCCGGCGCGACCTATGTTGACCACGCCGCGCTGGCGACGATGATGGCCAAAGGTGGCCCGATTGCGAAATCCGGGCTCTACAACGTCGGGACGAACACGCGTACCAAGGGTTCGGAGCCGGAAATTCACGAAAAGACGACCCACATCTGGTACGTTCTGGATGGTTCGGCGACCTACGTCACCGGCGGCACGCTGGTCGGCGGCAAGCAGACCAAGCCCGGCCTGACCAAGGGAACCGATATCCAGGGTGGCAAGACCGTCACGTTGAGCAAGGGCGACGTGATTGTGATCCCCCCGGGGACGCCGCACTGGTGGAAAGAAGTTTCGAAGTCGATCACGCTGTACGCGGTCAACACGACGGAATAACAGTTCGGATACTATTCAGAGACGCGTTCCGGTTCGCCGGGACGCGTTTTTGTTTTTAGAGCGCGAGTCCAAAAACTTTGACCAGTTCCTGGATCTGGCTTTCGTTGAGCGGGCGCGTCTTGTGCCCGTGAAGCAATAGGTAGAGCTTCGCAGTCTCCTCGAGTTCTTCGATCGCATAGACGGCGGCTTCGAGTGACGGGCCGGAGACGACGGGTCCGTGATTGGCCAACAGCACGGAGCTGTTGCGTTTCGCGAGTCCGCGAATGGCATCGCCGATGGTGGGGTCGCCCGGGCGGTGATAGGGAACCAGCGGCAGCCGTCCGATTTTCATCACGTAGTAAGCGGTTAATGGCGGAAGGCAGTCGTCGCTGGGCAGGCCGTCGAGGCAAGACACCGCCGCCGAATAAGTGGAGTGCAGATGCACAACCGCGTTCCCGGCGGGCCTTTCCTGGTACATGGCGAGATGCAGGGGCGCTTCCTTTGACGGCGGGTCGCCGGAAAGCAGGGTGCCGTTCCAGTCGAGTTTCGCGATGCGCGCGGGATCGAGGCCGCCCAGACAAGCGTTAGTCGGCGTGAGCAGCCAGCCGTCATCCATGCGCATGCTGATGTTGCCGCTGCTGCCCGCGGTCAGGCCGCGGTCAAACATCGACTTGCCAAAGCGCGCGATCGCATCGCGCATTAAATTCTCTGTCACGGCAATCTGCTCCAAGCTTTGAGAAAGAAATCATCCGTGCCGAAATTGCCGGATTTGAGCGCAAGGGCGAGCGGCGGAGCGTTTACTGCCGCACTGCCCAGCGTGACCGTCCAGGGCACGCCAGGATCGATCTCTTCGCCGATGCGGAGTCCCGTAACTCCCAGCGCATTCACCACCGCGCCGGAGGTTTCGCCGCCGGCGACGATCAACTTGCGGACGCCGGCATCGACCAAACGGCGGGCGATCGCCGCGAGAGCGTTTTCGATCAGCACGCCGGCCCGCTCCGCACCCAACTCCTGTTGAATAGCGCGGACCTGTTCGGCATCGGCCGTGGCATAGATGAGCGGAGGCCCGGCAGCCAGGCGGGGCAGCGCCCACTCGACGGCTTCGGAGACGACGTCGTTGCCCACCGCGCTGCCGGCGGCAATACGCCTCGGATCGACTTGAAACGCCGGAGCCACGCTCTTCATCGCGGCCACTTGACGCTGTGTCGCGAGCGAGCAGCTTCCCGAAATCACGGCCGCGTGTCCGTCGATGTGCGGCAAGCGTCCCGCCTCGTTATTTTCCGGCAACAATCCCATCGCGCGGAAATTTGCGGCGAGTCCAATTGCCAGGCCCGAGCCGCCGGTCACCAATGGTAGATTGCGGCAGGCGAATCCGATTTCCGTCAGATCCGCATTGTTGACGGCGTCCACAATCGCGATGCCCACGTCTTTCTGGCGGTTCTCGTCGAACGCGCGTTGAATCTCCGCCGCGCCCTTAGAGACGCTCTCCTGACGAACCAACCCGACCTTCTTCTTCGACTGCAGCTGCAATACGCGCACCAGATTGGCGTCGGTCATCGGCGTCAAAGGGTGGTTCTGCATTCCGCTTTCGTTCAGCAAGACGTCGCCGACAAACAGGTAGCCGCGATAGATAGTTCTGCCATTGGCCGGAAACGCCGGGCAGGCGATGCTGAAGTCCGCGCCCAACGCGTCCATGAGAGCGTCGGCCACGGGTCCGATGTTGCCTTTACTGGTCGAATCGAATGTGGAGCAGTACTTAAAGATGAACTGGCGGCAGCCGGCATCACGAAGCCATTGCAAGGCGGCGAGCGAAGCATCGACTGCGTCCCGCGGCGGCGTGGTGCGCGATTTCAACGCGACTACGATGGCGTCCAACCCGTCGGGCGGAGCATGCTCAGGCACGCCGATCATCTGCGCCGAGCGCATCCCGTTTTTGGCGAGCATCCCGGCAAGGTCGGTCGCGCCGGTGAAGTCGTCGGCGATGGCTCCTAATAGCGGTGGCATGAACCCTATAGGGTAACAAGCCAGATCGCGAAGACACTACTCGATTACAAGTTGAAATCGGCCACTAGCGCGGCGTGATCGGAAGCAGCATCCTTGGCGGTTGCGATTTCCGGCAAATGGGGGAACAGGGTGCCATTTTGGCCTCCCCAAACACCGCTTCGCTCTATTCTGCCCGACTTCACTTTGGCGGAGAGTTTGGGCGACATGAGGATGTAGTCCAATTTGGACGACTTGGTGCCGTTGCCGTGCGTGCCCGGGCGGCCATCGCCGGCAAACTTGGAATGGACCATGATGTCAGAGAGGGTGGAACCGTCACGGATCAGCGGATCCATCGAAGGTTCGTCCGGGGTTTCATTCAAATCGCCCACCACGGCGACGAACTCATGGCCCTCCGCCAGACGGGAGTCGTAGATCTCTCTCACGCGTTGCGCCTGCCGCAGGCGTTTGCCGCCGCCGCCGCCGATCTTGCTCTTGAAATGATTTACCAGCACGAGCAGCCGGTTTCCCAAGGCGGTCTGAATCTCATACTCGGCGCAATCGCGGCTGAAGATGATTCCATCGGCGTCGGTGTCGTCCACGTGACTGAGCATCCTCACGATCGAAAAGCCCTGCCGGCACAGGATGGCCACATCGATGCCGCGCTCGTCGTTGCCATCGATCAACATCACGTGTTCGTAGGGGGTGACGCCGACTCTTGGAAGCACGTCCTCATTGAACCGCTTCAAACCCGTGCGATCCTCCGCCTCCACTACGCACAATACGTCGGCGTCCAGAAGACCAATGATGCGGGCCGTGTTCTCGGTTGCTGTTTCCTTGATCGGTTCCGTAAGAAGCTCGAACCACCCGATCCAGTCTCCCCGTCCGCCGGCCACGATCTCGGCGGGAGCGCTCTTGGGCTTGCGGAACAATTGGCCTCGGATATCGCGAAGAATAATGAATTTGCTGGCTTTATTCGGACCCAACAAGCCCGCATGCCGACCCATGATATCGAGCATCTCCTGCTTCGCCGTGGCGGAATACGTGGGTCTTTGTACTAATTCATTGAGGCGGCTATAGTCCTTTAGGATCGGCGTGCCCGCGGACAGCGTGGGCAGATTCATGGCCTTGGGGCGGTCAAAAAGATTCTCAATATTGAAGCTGGCGAGTTTCATCGTGATTCCTCTCCGATCCTTTGGCAAAATAGTATCACTTTCAAGACGTAAACGTAATTGGGCGCATCTGGGATCAGAGGCGTTGTCCGGCTTCCTCTTTCACGCGGCTCTGGCCCGCCACAACTGAACGTATTAGACTTTATCTGGGAGGCTCTTTTCCTATGTCTTACGCTTTTCGCCGCGCCGCGCTGGTGGCCGTGTTTGGGTGCGCGTGGGTATCCGCGCAGACGACGCCTGCTGCCCCGGCCACGCAGCCGGTTACGCCGCAGATGCTGCTCGACGGCCAGAAGGATCAGACGAAGTGGCTGATGTTCGGCGGTAATTATACGTCGCAGCGCCATAGCCCTTTGACCCAGCTCACGCCGCAGAACGTCGCTGGGCTCGTCCCGCAGTGGATTTTTCAGAGCGGGCAGAATGCTCCCGGGCGCGGTTTTGAGACCACGCCGATTGTGGCCGATGGTGTCATGTACATTACCGGTAACAACAACCATGCCTGGGCGCTCGACGCGCGCACCGGCCGCCAGATCTGGCACTACCAGCGCACGCTGCCGGGCGGGCTCCACGTGTGTTGCGGCATGGTGAACCGCGGGTTCGCCATCCTCGGCGACAAGCTCTTCATGGGCACGCTGGATGCCCACATGGTCGCAATCGACCGCAAGACCGGCATGGAGGTTTGGGATTCGCAGATCGAAGAGCCCAAGAACGGCTATTCTGCCACGGCCCCGCCCATGGTGGTGAAAGGCAAAGTCATCATCGGCATTTCCGGCGGCGACTACGCGTCGCGCGGTTTCATCGACGCCTATGACGCCGAGACCGGCAAGCGCGCCTGGCGCTTCTACACGGTTCCCGGAGCGGGGGAAAAAGGGAGCGAGACCTGGCCCAGTCCCGATGTGGCCAAGCGCGGCGGCGGTGCGGTGTGGGCCGGTGGAGCCTACGACCCGGCGCTCAACCTGGTTTATTACGGCACGGGGAACCCCAACCCTGATTACTGGGGCGATGACCGCGCCGGCGCCAATCTTTACACGTGCTCGCTGATCGCGCTCGATGCCGACACCGGCACGCTCAAGTGGTATCACCAGTTCACGCCGCACGACGTTCATGACTGGGATTCGACGCAGGTTCCGGTGCTGGGCGATATCACGATGGGCGGGCAGCAGCGCAAGGTGGTCATGTTCGCCAACCGCAACAGCTTCTTCTATACGTTCGACCGCGCCACCGGCAAGCTGCTGGTCGGCAAGCCGTTCACCGGAACCAAGTGGGCGCGGGAACTCGATGAGAACGGCCATCCGAAGGTTCTCGACAACGTTGGCTCGCGCGAGCATTGTCTTCCCGACCAGCGCGGCGGAACCAACTTCATGCCGCCGTCGTTCGATCCCGTGCGTGGGCTCTTTTTCGTGACCGCTCGCGAGACTTGCGTGGATTGGACCTACTCCAAGCCCGTGGAGCCGATCCAAATGGGCGAGCGCGTGCCGAGCGGCGGCGCCAAGCACTTTGCAGACGGCCCCGCGCAGTACAGCGCCTTGCGCGCCATCGATCCGGCGACAGGCAACATGAAGTGGGAGCACCGCTTTCGCAACTATCCGTCGGAAGTCAATCTGGATCTGTCGGGCGGCGTGATGACGACGGCGTCCGGACTCGCGCTCTCGGGCGACAACGACGGCTATCTCTATGCGTTCGATTCCTCCAACGGCAAAGAGCTGTGGCGCTTCCAGACCGGCGCTGCGGTGTGGGGAGTCGCGCCGGTGACGTTCATGCTGGACGGCGCGCAGTGGGTGGTGGTCCCATCCGGATCGTCGTTGACGGCGTTTGCGGTGCCGCGCGCGCGGCAACGTTAGGCGGGGGCCTTATGTCGAAAACGAACGCTTTCATCGCGGTGCTACTGTGCGGCATTTTCGGAGAAATGACATGGTCGCTTGCGCAGTCGGGGAAGAAGAAAGACCTGACCGTCCAGGACTACATTGAGATCCAGCAGCTTTATGCGCGCTACAACTTCGCCATCGACGCGAGCGAGTCAGAGAACATGACGGCGACCTTCACCGACGATGGCGAATTTTATGCGGGCACGGTGGTCAACGGCCTGGGGCACGATGGCATCCTCAAGTTCATGCAGAGCCGGAGACGGCACGGCGTGCGCCACTGGAACTCGGGACTGGTGATTAATGGAACCCAGGATCAGGTGAAAGGCGCCGTTTACCTGCTGACTGTGAACGTCGAGGTGAAGCCGCCCACGCTCATCGAGGCCGCCAAGTACGACGACACGCTCGTCAAGACACCGAAAGGCTGGCGCTTCAAGAAACGGGTGGTCAACAAGGAAGTCGCACCGGGGACGCCGTAGACCTAAACTGCCACAAGACGGCTCGCGGAACCCGGGCTTCCCGTCGCCGGAAGAATACGCCGCACCCGAACAGGCCGGGCGGCGTCCCGGCGCTAGAAGGGGCGCTGACCCGCCGCCAACGGTTCCCGAGCGGCCTGCCCGCGCGACCCGTGGTGCTTGGACATCAGGTGATCCCATTCCACGAACACCTTAGAGCCGAGCTTCTCGTACTGTTTTTGCCAGCCATAGAGCGCGTCCAGACAGCCGTGGTCGATGTGCTGAAGCTTGAGAATGTGGACGTGCAGTTCCGATCCTGCCGGGATGGTTTCCAGTAGCGCGGCAAGGCGAGGCAACGCCAGGAAGGTTACCGAGCCTTCCAAAACCAGCTCGGCGCGCTTCCGCGCCAGGTCGATCTCCAGCGAGATCTCGGCGTGTGTCAGCGAGTAAATCAGCTGGACTACAGTAAGTGCGATTCCAATCAAAACTCCCATGAGGAGATTTGTCATCACAATTCCAATTACTGTTGCGAAGTAGATCGCAACGGGGACACGCCCATACCTGGCCAACTCACGGATGTTGTCCATGTTGACAAGCTTGTACCCGGTATACACCAGCAGAGCTGCCAGGCTTGCCGCGGAAACCATCCGCAAGACCCCGGGCAGGAGGACCACAACGGCCAGCAGCCATACGCCGTGCAGGAACGTGGACAGCGGGGTCCGCGCCCCCGCCTGGACGTTCGCCGAGCTTCGCACGACGACACCGGCCAGTGGCAAAGCGCCGAGCGCGCCGCAAACCAGATTGCCGATACCTTGGGCCTTCAACTGGCGGTCAAACTCGGTGCGCGGCCCGGTGTGCAAACGGTCCACGGCAGTCGCACATAACAGCGTTTCCGTGGTGGCGATCAGTGCCACCGCCAGCGCCGTTCCCATTATCGAAGGATCGAACAGACGGCCCAGCGTCGCGACCGACGGCCAGACCACAACCGCCAGGAGGTTTGACGGAACGTCAAGGTACCGGATCGGATACTTAAACACGAACGCCACCAGCGTTGCGGCCACCACCGCAACCAATGGGGCGGGAACGAACGATAGCCTGGAGGGGCGAAATTTCGCCCACAGGACAAGCGATCCGATAGTCACCAGACCAATCACAGCCGCCCAGTGATGAACGACTCCCTCCCCGGGCGCCATCCCTTTGAAAATCGCCTGGGGAATGGAGAGAAGATTTTGGATGCCGCTTCCTTTGGGAGTGTCGTCCACCATCACGTGAAACTGGCTGGCGGCGATTAGTATGCCCAGGCCCGCCAGCGTGGCATAGACCACGGGTGGCGCCACTGCGCGGAAGTACTGGCCCCATTTCAGAGAGCCCGCCACCAATTGCATGAGCCCGGCGGCTACCACTACGGGACCCAGCATTTCGACACCGTGTTGCTCAACCAATTGCCAGACGAGCACGGCCAGGCCCGCCGTGGGGCCGCTTACCAGAAGGGACGAACTGGCCAAGGACCCCACCACCAGCCCGCCCACCACACCCGAGATGACGCCTGCCGCCGGCGACACTCCGGAGGCGATTGCAACACCCATACATAAAGGCAGGGCGACCAGAAACACGACGACTGACGCGAGCAGGTCGCGCGTGAACATATCCTTGGTCATGTTTAGTCGGTGGCTACCGCAGGTTTGCCCCGCGACGCCAGATTGTGTAGCGCACCCGGTTCTTTGGACACAACATTGTTCACGCTGCTATCGCCTGGAAGTGCTCGCGCCGGGCCTGGGCCGGTGAGCGGTAACCCAGCTTTGCCATCAACCATTGCTGGTTGTACTTTCTGATGAAATCGCCCACCGCTG
>CAMAVI010000131.1 GCA_945861625.1 Candidatus Sulfopaludibacter sp. SbA3 | reverse complement strand
TTCATCATCCGCTCCGTTTCCGCCGCGGAGTATTGCTGGCTGGGGTCCACCCCTCAGCTTCCTCCGCCGCTTTTTCAAAGCGGACAGTTCATGTGTGAATTCAACCGGACAGATCACATACTAGCGACAAACTCATTAAGCCCTCTATGCAACCACATTCAAATAGTGATAGTATATGAGCGTCCATTTGTGGAACATTCATTTGTTCCATCGCGTCTCTTTCTCTAGGGTGGCTGCGCTATGCCGCCAACCCGAAAGTTCGGTGAGCTGTGACCTTATCTTAGGAAACGGTGAGCCGGCCGGTGAGTATCTTCCTCCGAGTGCTCACCGGCTCTTTTCTTTTTACAAACGGATTCAGACCGGGCTGATATACTGATGGCAGGTTGAATGGGACTATGCGTCTCCTGGTCAAACTGTGTGCCGTCTTCATCGCGCCGCTGATTTTCCCCGCATATCCTCAAAGCGCGGCGCCGGCCTCGCGCGCGGCACAGCCTAACGTTTCCATCACCCCCAGGTCCCGTACTGCCGCACCGGATGCCAACGAATCCATCACGGACCGGCGCGCCGATATCCGCGTGGATACGACGCTGGTTCTGATCCCGGTCAGCGTGACCGATCCGGCCAGCCGTTTCGTGACCGGACTTGACAAGGAAAACTTCAAATTGTTCGAGGATAAAGTCGAGCAGGAATTGTCGCAATTTTCCAGTGAAGACGCGCCGCTTTCGGTTGGCATCGTTTTTGATACCAGCGGCAGCATGGGCGCCAAGCTCCAGCGTTCGCGGCAAGCGGTGGCCCAATTCATGAAGACGGCCAATCCGCAGGATGAGTTCTTCCTGATCGAATTCAACGACCGGCCGGAACTGGTACAGGGCTTTACCACGCAGACCGAAGAGATTCAAAACCGCCTCACTTTCACCCAGGCTAAAGGCCGCACCGCTTTGCTCGATGGCGTATACATGGCCATGAACCTGATGAAAAAAGCGCATAACCCCCGTAAAGCCATCCTGGTGATCTCCGACGGCGGAGACAATTCCAGCCGCTACACGGAAACCGAAGTAAAGAATGCCGTTCGCGAGGCCGATGTACAGATATACGCGATCGGGATTTTCGAGCCAGTCACCTCCCGCGGCCGTACCGCTGAAGAAATGAGCGGGCCCGGCATGCTGGCGGAAATGGCCGAACAGACCGGTGGGCGCCATTTTGCCGTGGACAATCTTGCCGAGCTACCCGACGTCGCCGCGAAAATCGGCATCGAGCTGCGCAATCAGTATCTTCTGGGCTACAGCCCCAAGAACGTTACGCGCGACGGCAGATACCGCCGCGTGTTAGTGAGATTGGTAAAAACAACGGGACTGCCGCCTCTCAAAGCAATGTTCCGGACCGGATATTATGCCCCCACTCGTTAAAGTTCTGGCGGCCGGCCTCTGGATCGCAGCGCTCGGCGCCGCTCAAAATGCCCCGCCGCCGGCGCAAGAAGACGTTCCGGTTTTCACTGCCGACACGCGGCTGGTGGTTGTGCACACGAGCGTGCTCGACAGCAAAGGGAAGTTGCTGACGAACCTCCCGCAAACAGCGTTCAAGGTCCTGGAGAACGGGATCGAGCAACCCATCAAAATTTTCCGGCGTGAAGATGTTCCGGTTTCCATGGGGATCGTCATCGATAACAGCGGCAGCATGCGCGACAAGAAGACGCGGGTCGCCGCGGCGGCGCTGGCCCTGGTGAAGGCGTCCAATCCTCAAGACGAAGTGTTCATCGTAAACTTCAATGACGACGCCTACCTGGATCAGTCCTTCACCAGCGACATCAAGAAGCTGGAAGAAGCCTTGGAACGCATGGAAACCAAGGGCGGCACCGCCATGCGCGACGCCGTCAGCATGTCCATCGACTACGTGAAAGGCAAAGCCAAAAAAGACAAAAAGGTCCTGGTCGTCATCACCGACGGCAATGACAACACCAGCAACATTAACCTCGAAGAGCTGGTGCGCAAGTCGCAGCAAAGCGACGTACTGATTTATTCGATCGGCATCCTGAGCGAAGAGGAGCCGCGCGAAGCGCGCCGCGCCAAGCGGGCGCTCCATGATCTGGCGCTGGTCTCCGGCGGCATGGATTATTATCCGAAAGACCTCGAAGAGGTGGACAAGATTACGCCTCAAGTCGCGAACGAGGTCCGCAACCAGTACACGCTGGGCTACACGCCCGCCGATTTGAAGCTGGATGGAACGTTCCGGAAAATTGCCGTCGCGGTGAACGCCCCCGGCCGGCCGACGGTGCGCAGCCGCAACGGCTACTACGCGACGGCAGGCAATAAGTGACCGGCAACAACAAAGCCGGCAACAACAAAGCCGGCAACAACAAAGCCGGCAACGACAGAGAATGATTTCCACGCTCTGGCGCCTATCGAAAGGATACCGCCTGTGTCCCTGGCGCAGCCCGTATCTCCTCTGGCGCATAGAGACGTACTCCGGGCTGCACGCGGATAAAATTGGCCCGCGCGATTTCTGGCGCTTCGTGTGGACGCAGCGGCATGCACTGGTCCGCTTTTTGGACTGGGCGGACCGGATGCGGGAACAGCGGCCGTGACGGTTGCATCCGAATTCCTTGCATTTTCGGCGGACAAGCTCGCGCAGCTCCTGGGCCGCATCGAAATCTGTGCCGGCGAGCTGACGCCGGAACAAGTGTGGGCCCGTGGATCGGAATCCGAAAACGCCGTGGGCAATCTGCTCATCCATCTCAATGGCAACCTGCGCCAGTGGATGCTGCATGGAGTCGGCGGATACCCGGACCAGCGGGACCGCGATAGTGAATTTGCCGCGCGGGATGAGACAATCGATGGAGCCGCCGCCGCGGAACTACTGGACCGCTTGCGCGCGACGGTGGAAGAGGTTGCCGGGCTGATCCGCTCTCTGCCTGCCGCGCGCCTATTGGAGCGCCGCGCCATCCAAGGCTACGAAGTCACCGTGCTCAGCGCAATCTACCATGTGGTCGAGCACTTTTCCGGACACGCCTTCCAGATTTTCCTGCTCACCAAGCAGTTCACCGGCCAAGACCTGGGTTTCTACGCGCACCTCAGCAGCAAGACGGCGCGCCTCAGCCCACAGCCTTAGGCATTCTGCCTTACACACCGCTTCCTGTACCTTCTACAATAATCGCTATGAAGAAAATCTTGCTTTGGCTGCTCCCGGTCACCGTTCTGGCGCAGGTCCCGGTCGCGCACTTCAACAACATCAAACAGCTCACCAATGGCGGCTCCAATGGCGAGTCCTACTGGGCGCCGGACAGCAAGCGGATCATCTACCAGTCGACGCGCGACGGCCGCGAGTGCGATCAGCAATACATCATGAACGCCGATGGCTCGAACCAGCACATGGTGTCGACCGGCAAGGGCGTCACCACCTGCGGCTACTTCACCAGCGACAACAAGCACATCATTTACGCCTCCACGCATGAGGGCGGCGAGAAGTGCCCCGCCCCGCCCCCGCGCAACCGCGGCTACCTGTGGGGGGTTCATCCCACTTTCGATATTTATCTCGCCACCGACGAAGGCAAGATCATCAAGAAACTGACCGATCAGCCCGGCTACGACGCCGAAGGCACCATCAATCCGAAAACCAAGCGCGTCCTTTACACGTCGGAGAAGTCGGGCGATCTTGAAGTTTGGACCATGAAGGAAGACGGCAGCGGCAAGAAGCAAGTCACGAGCACGGAAGGCTACGACGGCGGTGCGGTGTTTTCGCACGACGGCAAGATGATGGTCTGGCGCGCCTATCGCCCGGACACGCCGCAAAAAGTCGCCACCTACCGGGAACTGCTCAAGGACCATCTGACCGCGCCCATGAAGATGGAAATCAACGTTGCCAACGCCGATGGTTCTGGCGCGAAACAGATCACCAACTTCGGTTGCGCCAGCTTCGCGCCCACGTTCACGCCCGACAACAGGAAAATCCTGTTCGCCTCCAATAAGAACAAGTGCGATTCCGGCGACTTTGAACTGTTTCTGATGAATCTGGATGGCTCGGGCCTGGAACAAGTGACCAGCTTCGGCAAGTTCACCGCATTCCCGGAATTTTCCCCCGACGGCAAGAAGCTGATCTTTTCCTCCAGCTACCAGAGCCGGACGCCATACGAATTCAACATCTTTAGCGTGGACTGGAAGCCGTAAGCCGAAGGGACACACCACGGCGATGAACTTAGGAAACCTGCTCCACAACACGGCGCTCCGAAATCCCCGGAAGGCGGCGCTCATATCGGGAGTTGCCAGCCATGAGGCCGTCTCCTATCAGGACTTGGATCGCTCGACGACGCTCCTGGCCCACCGGCTTCTGGCGGAAGGTTGCCGTCCGGGAGATCGCATCGCGATCCATTGGTCGAATTCCATCGAAGTCGTCACTCTGTTCTTTGCGTGCTTCAAGGCCGGATTCATCGCCGTTCCGGTGAACATCCGCATGAAAGCCGCTGAGATCGCCTACGTTCTGTCGCATTCCAAAGCGGTGATGTGTTTCAGTCAGCCGGAACTGGCGCCCTTGGCATGGGAAGCCAGCCGGGATTGCGGCGGCTTGCGTGGAGTCCATACCGCGATTGGAGAACTGCCGCCAGAGGCCGCGGACGCGCTGCCGGAAGTCCCTAGCAACGCACACGCGCTGATTCTCTATACCTCGGGCACGACGGCCCGGCCCAAGGGCGTCACGCACACGCACCAGTCGCTGCTGGATACCGCGAGGCTGATGGCGGGTGTCGCGCCGCAAAGCTTCGATACCGTGCTGGTGATGACGCAGATGATGCACACTTCCGGCATCAACTGCGACCTGCTGCCGGCCATCCTGAAGGGAGGCACCTCGGTGCTGGTGCCCGCGTTCAATGCCGCGCTGGTTCTCGATCTCATCGAGCGGTTTGAATGCACTTACACAATGGGGCTTCCCTCGTTGGTGCAGTTTATGCTCGAAGAGCAGGAGCGCCAGCCGCGCCGGATCGGCTCGCTCAAGACCTTCATCGCCGGCGGCGATTCGGTGCCGGTCGCCATGCAGGAGCATTTCCAGAAACTGTTTGGGATTCCCTTGCGCGAAGCCTATGGCATGACGGAAAGCCTGCCCTCGCTTTTTAATCCAGCAGACGCGATCCGGCCCGGCTCGCTCGGCAAGGTCGTCGACGGCGCGGAGGTGCGCATCGTGGATGCCGAAGGCCGCGATGCCGCCGATCATCAGACTGGCGAGATCGCCGTGAAGAGCCCGGCCAACTGCGTCGGCTATTGGGAGGACCTGCCCGCCACCCAGGAAACGCTGCGCGACGGCTGGCTTTACACGGGCGACCTGGGCCGCCGCGACGCCGATGGCTACCATTGGTTTGAAGGCCGCAAGAAAGAAATCATCATTCACGGCGGCTCCAACATCTCTCCGCAGGAGGTGGAGGAGGCCATCTACAGCCACCCCGCCGTGCTGGAAGCCGCAGTGATCGGCATGCCCGACGCTGCCTTTGGCGAGCAGGTGGTTGCCTTCGTTTCCTTGCGGGAGGGACTCACGGCCAGCGAAGCCGAGTTGCGAGAGCACGCCCGCCAATCGCTCGCGGACTACAAGGTTCCGGAGAAGATCCTGTTCCTCAAGGAACTGCCCAAGGGCATCACCGGAAAACTACAGCGCCGGGTCCTTAAGCAGTTGGTGAATCCGCCGGAAGATGCGACGGCGGCATCTCACTAGGGCACCGTGGCGATCACGTTACGGCCCGCGTCATACAACATCAGCCGGACGCCTCCCGCGCCATCCGCGCCATAGCTGGGCTGGCCGTACATCCGGATCGTGATTTGTTGCGGGGCGGTCAGGTAAAAGCCGCTGTAGCCGACGGTGTTAACCCCGGCATAGCCACCCACGACGACGCCACCGGATAAGTGAGCAGCTTCCACGCTCATCAGAAAGTTTTCCAGCGGTGAGCTGTCTCCGCCGCGAATCTCGGTTACGTAGTAGCCCGCGGGCAGCGTCTCCGTGAAATCGACGGACGTACCGCCGAACTTTTCCGCAGTGACCGGCTTCTTATTGACATCCAGGAGCCGCACGCCAACCTGAACGTTCGACGTATCGCCGCCGTCGGCAGGACGCGCGTCCACGTGCAGGTGGACCGTCTGCTGCGTCGGCAGAAAGAATCCGCCGAACCCCGGTGGCAGACTTCGCTGCTGGAGCGTGCCCCCCAGGTTCAGACCTCCCGCGAATACGCCGACGGGCGCCAGGACTTCCATGCCCCAATAACCAGGGTGCTCGCCTTGTCCCAGAGTGACCGTCGCTAAGTAGTAGCCGGGTTGCAGCGTGGTTTGTAGTTTGGGTTCGAAGAGCCCCGAGGCGGAGTTCAGGAAAACTTTTCGAATGCGATTGTTGCCTTGGTCAGTGATATATAGGTTTCCAGCGGCATCGAGAGCAACCGCGACTGGCCCATTCAACGCTGCCTGTGTCGCCGGGCCGTCATCGCCCGAGAACCCGATTTGTCCGGAACCGGCAACCACTGTCTGCGTTCCGTCCGGAGTCAATCGGAAAACTTGGTTTGAACTAGGTACATAGAGGTTCCCCTGCGCATCAACGGTGCGGGGAAAAAGAAAATCGCCAACTTTGGAAAAGGTTTGCTCGCCAGGAGAGATCCGGAATACGCCGCCTCCACTACCTCGATCCCCGGCCTGAGGGCGCTGGGACACATATATGTTGCCGGTGGCATCCACGGCGATGCCCACGGGTACAGGTATCAACCCATTGACAACGGTTGTTATCGTGCCGCTTGGCGAAACCCGGCGAATCGCCGTCGCAAAGGCATCGAGAACATACAAATTCCCTTTTGTATCAAACGTAATGTCACTAACGGATCGGAAACTCGCGTCGACGGCGGGTCCTCCATCCCCATTCCCACTGAGCGGCGAGCCGCCCCCTGCGAACGTGCTGATGATTCCATTGGTATCGACTTTTCGTACCCGTGCGTTGCCGCCATCGGCGATATAGAGATTACCCACACCGTCAACAGCCAGTGTGCCCGGGCTACTCAACAGCGCTTGCGTGCCCGGTCCGCCGTCGCCCGCGAAACCTCGTGCGCTCCCTCCTGCAACTGTCGTGATCACTCCGTCAGGGGCGATCTTTCGCACGCGATGATTGCGAGAATCGGCAACGTAGATATTGCCAGCAGGATCGACCACCAATTCCGAAGGACTGTTGAAGACGGCCTCGCGCGCCTGGATGCCTTCGCCGGCAAAGCCGAAGTTGCCGTTTCCTGCATACGTATTGATCTTTCCTGCCGGATCGATCTTGCGCACACGGTAGTTGGCCGAGTCACCCACGTACACATTTCCGAACGGGTCGACAGCGATGCCGGTGGGTTCGCTGAGCGTGGCGAACGAAGCCGGTCCTCCGTCCCCAGTGAAGTTAGACACTCCTGTCCCCACGACGGTCCGGATGACGCCATCAGTAGAAACCTTGCGAATACGCTGATTCAACAGATCGGCGATGAAAAGGTTGCCCGCACCATCAACGGCGATTCCGTTAGGAGCATACAGGCGGGCCAACACGGCGGGTCCGCCGTCGCCGGAGTAACCGTAGTCGGCGCCGCCGGCCACAGTCGTAATGATGCCGTTGGCTCCCACGCGGCGAATACGCGAATCCTCCACTATAAATAGAACCCCGCGCGAATCCACCGCAAGTCCGGAAGGGAAATGCACGGTCGTGCTCGTCGCCGGAACGCCTTCGTTGGTGTCACAACACTGGCCATTGCCCGCAACGGTCGTAATGATGCCCTGTGCATTGACCTTCAATACGCGGTTGCCAGCGGCAATGTACAGATTCCCATTGTTGTCCACCGCGAGCCCCTGCGGCGTGTCCAAAGACGCGTCCGTCGCAAGTCCGCCCTCGCCCGAATAGCCTAAGGCAGCGTAAATCAATAACCTTTACATCTAACGGTTGTGCTTGGATGGATCGTGTAGTTCCATTCGCCATGAAATGTGTCGGGCTTCAGATGGACATGGGCAAACTCTTCATCCGTGATTTTGCGCCCAACGGGGTACTTGCGG
>CAMAVI010000130.1 GCA_945861625.1 Candidatus Sulfopaludibacter sp. SbA3 | reverse complement strand
GCTCATCGTTGATGTCTTCGCTGCGCTCATCGTTGATGTCTTCGCTGCGCTCATCGTTGATGTCTTCGCTGCGCTCATCGTTGATGTCTTCGCTGCGCTCATCGTTGATGTCTTCGCTGCGCTCATCAGACGAGACACAAGATCGCGCTCGATACCCAACCCGGGTCCGATCGCCAGCACGGTCATGCGCTCCAAACTTGGCGACGCGAGCGGCTGCGTCATCAGCTCGGGTGCCAGACGCGACGGATCTGAACACGCGACGGTGACCAACCCGGCGCCCGCGCGGAGAGCGGCCAATCCCGCCATCGCCGCCGCTCCAGTCTTTCCAGCCGCTCCGCCAACAACCAACACGTGTCCGTAGTCGCCCTTGTGGGAATCCGGCTTGCGCGGCTGAAACAGCGGCGCGAAGTCCGCGGGCGCGGAGAGATTCAAACCGGACGGCAGAAAATCGGCGGGAATTCCGATGTCGCCCACGATCAACCGGCCTGCGTTGCCCGCGCGCGGACTCAGCAGCATCTCCGCCTTAGGGGCCGCGAACGTCACCGTGTAATCCGCGCGCACCTGCAGGGCGGAAGGAATGTCCACGGCCACCACTTTGGCCTTCGGAAAGTCGCGATTGATACTGCTAACCAGCTCCGCGTAGCGGCCTTCCAGCGGCTCGCGCGCCCCGGTGCCGAGCAGCGCGTCGATCACGATGGTGGCTTCGCGGTCAACCGGACCGGGCGCGGCATCACTCACACGCACAATCCGCAATCCCGCCACGCGCCCTTCGAGCAGGCGGCCCGCCACCAGGCCGTCGCCGCCGTTGTTCCCCTCGCCGCAAAAAATGACGACGCGCTGCTCGGCCAAGGGAGCGAATTCACGCTCCAGAAACTCGACCACCCGGGTCGCGGCCCGCAACATGAGTTCATCGCCGGGAGTGCCCGCCTCGATTGTCCGGCGGTCGGCCTCGCGCATCTGCCGCGCGGTCACCACCTTCATGCCGCGTTCCCCGCCACGCCGGCCAGCAGTTGTTTCAGCTTCTGCAGACGGCCGTTCTCTCCCATCACGATCAAGTGATCGCCGGCGCGGATCTTCGTATCGATGGGCGGATTGAACTGCATTTCCCCCGTCGGCTTGCGAATACCCAGTACGATCACGCCGTGCTGGTCGCGAAGACCGATGTCAGCCAAGCAATGGTCCGCCAGCGCGCTGCGTGAACTGATCTGCACCTGCTCGATGCCGACGTCCAAATCCGTGCCCTGCGTGGCAAAATTGATGAACTGATGCACGTGGGGCTTGAGCAATGCTTGAGCCATGCGATGACCCGTGTTGTTATAGGGCGCGAACACGAAATCTGCGCCCGCCCGCCGCATTTTCTGCTCGGATGTTTCTTCATCCACGCGCGCGGAAAGATGGAGACGCGCATTGAGCGCTTTCGCCGAAAGAATCAGGAATAGATTGTCGGCGTCGGAGGAAAGCGTGGCGATCAAACCCTTCGCTTTGTCGATGCCCACTTCGCGCAGCACTTCGTCGCGGCTGGCGTCGGCCAGCACGGCCAGCATGCCGGCCTTCATGGCCCGCTCCACGCGGTCCTCGGCGCGATCGATCACCACAAACGGGACGCCGGTTTTCTTTAGCTCGTCGGCGGCGCCGCGGCCGACACGCCCGTAGCCGCAGACAATAAAGTGCCCTTCGAGTTTATCGATCATATTCTTGATCCGTCGCTTTCCGAAAAAATGACCCAGCTCGAGTTCGATGACGGTCTGCGTCATGGCGCCCACGGCCAACAACATGACGGTCACGCCAAAAAATATCAGGAATGAATTGAAAACGCGGCCGGCGTGGCTCAGCGTCCGGATTTCGCCATATCCCACCGTGGTGATGGTGGTCAGGGTCATATAAAAGGCGTCAAAGACGGGGTAGCCTTCAATGCTCACGAACCCGATGATGCCGAACGCCAGTGTCAGCAACATCGCCAGCGAGATTATGGCCAACCGCCGCGGCAAATGATCCATCACTACCTATGTTAGTTGGGTGCGCAATTCAACGCGCGCCGCCACGATTCTATCGTTTATGATTAAGACCATGGACGACGGTTTTGTCGATTACTACGAGCTGCTGCAGATCAGCCCCAACGCGGAACCGGAAACGATTCACCGGGTTTATAAGATGCTGGCGCAGCGCTACCATCCGGACAATCCGGAGACCGGCGATGTCGATCGCTTTCTATTGCTGCACCAGGCTTTCGAGACACTCGCCGACCCCGCGCTGAGGACTTCCTACAACGCGATCTACGAAGACCATCGCGCCCGGCCCATCGATCTTTTCGAGACCAAGGAATTCGCGATCGGCGTGGACGGAGAGTCCAACCGGCGGATGGGAATTCTGTGTCTCCTCTACACGCGCCGCCGCAGCGATCTCGACGATCCAGGAATTTCTTTGCTGGAATTTGAATCCATCATGTCGTTCCCACGCGAACACCTGCTGTTCACCATGTGGTATCTCAAAGAGCAAGATCTGCTGCGTATGGAGGATAACAGCGATTACTCGATTACGGGCAAGGGTATCGATTACGTGGAAGAGCACCTGCCCAATAACAAGATGATCTACCGGCTCTTAAAGGCCGCCGAAAGCGGCGGCACGCGTACCGCGCCGGGGACCGAAACTGGAGCCGGCTCTCCCGCATGAGCCTTCCGCCTCCCGCCACAGCGGTGCTGTTGGCCATCCTGGTGACAATTGCCGCCATCTGGGATATCCGCTGGCGGCGTATTCCCAACTGGCTGACGGTGACGGGAATCACGCTGGGGCTCGCGTTGAGTTGGTTTCTGGATGTGCCCGGAATCTGGGCCTCTCTGAAGGGGCTGGGGCTGGCGTTCGCGATCTATTTTTTCCTGTACGTGCTGCGCGGCATGGGCGCGGGGGACGTGAAGCTGATGGCCGCGGTGGGGGCGACGGTGGGCATGGCCAATTGGCTGGGAGTCTTTTTCTTTACGGCGCTCATCGGGGGAGTGGTTGGTGTCCTGTTGGCGATCACAAAGGGGCGCTTCGGCGCAACGGCGTTCAATCTGCTCCGCATCGTGGGCAGTCTGGGCCGGGGGCGCGCTCCCTATAAGGACAATCCGGATCTGGATATCGGAAGTAACGCGGCCCTGCGGCTTCCGCACGGTGTGATGATCGCGCTGGGAACGCTGGGATTCCTGGCCGCGGCGTTCACCTGGGCCCCGCATTGAGATTCGGTCAAACGTTTTGCCGTCTTGCCGCGTCTGATAAACTGGAGAATGTTGGGAGGTCGTCTAACGGTAAGACTGCGGCCTCTGGAGCCGCGTATCGGGGTTCGAATCCCTGCCTCCCAGCCACTGCAAGTTTTGAAAGTACCCATGCGATTCTGCGCCGCTTTATTCATCCCCATTTGTTTGTTCGCGCAAGAGCCGAAGCCGGCTACCCCTCCCGCCGAAGTAGACCAGGCGCTACGTGAGCGGGCCTCTGCCTTTCTGCAATATCAAGTGGACGGAAATTTCCGGAAGGCCTTTGAGCTGGTAGCCGAGGACAGCAAGGATTTTTACTTCTCCATTGGCAAGACCAAGATTCAGTCGTTCGAAATCGACGAAATTGTTTACTCCGACAATTTTTCCAAGGCGACGGTGCGGGCCACCACGTCGCGTAAGACCCTGTTGGCGGGCCATGAGATCGAAGTTCCGGGACTAGCTGCTGACTCTTGGAAGCAGGAGGACGGCAAATGGTATTGGTTCAACGATCCCAAGCAGGCCGGGCCGGTTGCTTTCTTTCCCGGCCTTCCCGCCGGGGGTGATCCGGCGGCGCCAGATGCGGCTGTTCCCAAGTTTTTGCCCAAGGACACCAGTCCCGAGGCGGTTGCCAAGGCTGCGGCGAATCTGATTCAGCCGACTAGTTTCAGCAAGTCCGGGGCAAGGTTTGTCGCGGGCAAGGCGGGTACTGAGGAAGTGGTGTTTCACAATGGGAACCGGGGCCAGATCAAGGTCTCCGCCATAGTGCGGAGGAACCCGCCAGGCGTCACCGTGGAGCCCTCCGAGACCTTTGTGAATGCGTTGGCGGATGTGACCTTTAAGGTCAGTTACACGCCCGGCGGGAAAACCCCTGAGGAGAACATGGTGTTATTCGAGGTGCAGCCGTTTCGCAGCGTCTACACTTTTCCTGTAACCGTCGTGCCGGCGCCTCCCGAACCCAAGTAGCATTGGCCGGAAAATTGCTCCCTGTGTGGCGGGGGGCAAGATATGCGTACTATTTTGGAAATTCCGGCCGCCATTCGTTCGGATCGGCCCAATCCTGCGTCGCGCAAGAAACCCGCGGATTCAGTATCGTTTGCGAAGCATTTGGCGGCAAGCCGCGAAAGTCTGGCCGCGAATACGAGAGTGAAATTCCCGTTCCAACCAGGTCCCGTGTTGGGACCCGGTTTGGCGTTAGCGAAGAGCCGGCCGTCTGTAGCGGCCGTGGCTGCCGGCGCACCCGCGGCAGTTGGGGCATCGCCCGCCGCGGCCGCGGTTCCATTAGGGCGTCCGGACGTGTCCCTACTTGCGCCAGACGGATACCCGAGCTCCTTGTTGTTTTATGGTGCGTTGGGCTTGGATACGGTTGCACCGCCTCCCCCGCCGCCGCCTCTACCGACATCCGTGGATACGTATTGGGACATGCAGCCCCCGGCGGTACGGGTTCTGCGGGATCTCCAGCCGGAAGCCCGCTTTGATGAAGCGGAGAAATTGCGGGCCCAGGGATACCTTGTTGATTATCCGATCATGGTTCTTGGTTGGGGTCCTTTGAAGACGATGCTGGCGCGGCACAACGCCGGATATACCTGGGTCCCCTCGTTCATGCAGACGGTAACCCAGGTGATTCCCGGAATGAGCTTTCCAGGAGTGCCGACGTATGATCCTAACAATCCCCCGCCGGGCAGCATTAAAGTCACTATCAATTTTGCGCGCGGTACGTCGGATGGTCCGGCCATCACAGAGGCCTGGGGTGTGAAACTACCCGAGACACCCGCTACATAGCGTTTTTTCCGGGCAGGCGGCGAGCCATTCGAGAAGGTCAATCGGGCAGGAGACTTTGCCCGCATGAAACCCATTAGCCAGCCGGCCGCCCAGGTTCAGCCCGATCAAGCCTGTTACGGTATTGATGCGCTCGCCCTGTTTAGGACCTATACACGAGACAGTTACCGCGCCACCTTTGGAGTGGAGGCTCCGCCTTGGGATCCGGGCCGGCGTACCAAGACCTGGTTTGATTCTAATGTGGACGCCTCCAGCCCGGGTGTTTCGCTTCACTACAACGTTGTGGCTCGCGATGCGGCGGCCCGTTGGTCGTTGACTCCGCTGACGTTGCCCGCAAGCGAAGCGGCAACCGTCAATCTCCCCGGGATAGTTGCGTATCCTCCGTATGTCATCCGGCCCACCAACGCCACGCGCGGAGGCGCGCCCGTAAACCCGATGGACTTGAGTCTGGAGAGCGAGGCGCGCGCATTGATGCAGGAATTGGGCGCCAAGGGACTTGTGGATGAAGGCGTCAACGCTTTCGCGCCGGTTTTTTACCCGGCGGATGAGCCGCGGCGCATGTGGGCCCTCGTCGGCAATGGCGGCCTGCAGAACAATGCGGGCGGACTGCTACGGATGAGAAGCGCCGGGGGTATCGGCGCTCCAGGTCACTGGCGGAATGCGCGGGGGGAGGTAGCGTGGATGAGCGAGCCTCCGGCTCCCTCTGGTCTGTACGACCCGCGACCGGAGGTGGAAATGCCCGTGCGCGGCCTGCTTCCCAATGAGGAGCTACGGCCAGGCGTGATGGGATTTGGAGTGCTAGTTTACCGGACGGACCGGGAGCGGGAACAGGCTTTACAGAGCGGGGCATTCACGCCGGAGGATCGCAAAACGATGGAGGAGATATTGCGGACTGTAAAGCGACTCGGGAGTTAATTGGGAAAACAAAAAGGGAGGGCCGAAGCCCTCCCTTTTTGGGTTTGTTGCCAACAGCGGTTTAGTGGCCCAAATTGTCGCTAGAAGCCTGCACCGTGCGTGCAAGTTCGGTGCCCTTGTCGAGCGTGAGCCCGATGTAGGTCTGCGTTCCGAAACCGGGTAAGCTAGACCCGATCGCGGCGATGCCGTGGCAGTATTGGAACTGCGCCTGGGCGATCACGTAGCCGGCGAAGTTCGCCGACAACCTGTTCAGACCGTTGGCCGTCGTGGTGCCGGCAGCGCCGGGCGACACGATGTGAGCCAAGTAAGAGCCAGCAGGTACGGAGACCGTAGAGGTCTGCGAAGCCTGCGTGGAAATCGGCGTGGTTGGATCCAGGCTGATACCCACGGTACCGAAGTACCAGAAGGTGACCTTTCCGGACTGCGGAGCTGCCAGGAAACCCGCCGAGCAAGTGCCGGACGGAACGGTCAGCAGCACGCCGTTGCAAGGATCGAGCGAAGTGTTGGCGATGACGATACTGGTAGTAAACGTCGAATCACCCACGACCCATGGGAACAGAAGGTCGCAAGCGCACTTGCTGTAATCGTAGAACGTAACAGCGGTCTGTTGGTTGTCAATGAAGCGCGGAATTGGATAGGAATAGGTGGTGCTTCCGTCGCCTGAATTGAAGGCTGAGGTGGCGGTAGACGTCATCTGACGAGCATTGTTCACGCCATTGACGCCCGAGGGATAGAAGGGCGCGAAGCCGGCCGTGGCGGTCAGGGCCGCAGGGCCAACTTCAGGAGTGGACGGGCTGGCGGTCAGAGCAACCGTCGTACTGGTATAGACGTCGATCCTAGCGGCTTCGATGGCGCTCGGATTCGAGAAGATGACCTCGTAGACCGCCAGACCGGCGCTTAGGGACGAAATCGTCGTGCAGCCCGCAGTACAGGCTCCAGCCGTGATGGTCGGTAGACCACCGGAGCTGCCGGCAGGAGCGCCACCGGCACCATTGGCATCCGCGCCGAGAACCAACGCGATATAGCCCGTGGTAACACTTGGTGTACCGGAGCGGAGCCGTACTACGTTCGGGACGCTCGGGTTGCTACCGCCGGGGATAGCGCCGAACTTCAAGTAGAAGCGAGTACCCTGGGTAACGGTTCCGGCGTTTTGAATGCCCTGAAGGTTGTAGAAAGGCGTGCTGCCGACCGGAGAAGAGTAGGAAGAACCCGTTCCGAAGGGAGGATTATTACCGCCAGCCGGCGCGGCGGCAGAAGCCGGGAACATCAGGCCGCTTTCCGTGTTGTATAAGGCGTTGGGTACGTTCTGGAATATGTCAGCCGAGCTGTAGAGGGTGGGAGGTGTAACTATTCCTCCAACAAGCGGACCTAACGGAGACCAGTCGGATCCACTAAAAGTACCGTTGTCCTGAATTTGTTTCCAATTGCGGACTTTGAACGCCGTGGAGAAGCCTTCGGTGAGGTTGATTGACCGCTTGCCGATGCTGGAACGCGCGGTGCACTGGAGGTAGTCGTTCACGTTGTAGGAGTTGTCCGAGCTCTTGGTAACCACCAAACCGCCGCGGACCGTTCCGGTCACAACATTGATGACCTGCTGTCCACCAAAGTTGGTGCCGTTAAAGTTGACGGTCATGTTGATGAACGCATTGGTGAACGATCCGGTATTGCCAAAGATTCCGAGCCTGGTCGCGTCCACACGCAGATTGGTGATGCGCATGGTGCGAACACCACTGATGGGGGCGGCATCGAGCGGAATGCCGAGGAATTGAATCGCGGTGCCCGCCGACGTGGAAACCTGGCGGCCCTGGAACACGTTGGGGCGACCGGCGGTGCCATTGTAAACGTTTTGACCGTTACTGGTTGGGCTGCCCATTATGTCGCAACTGAACGGCGTGGTGCTATAGGGAGCTAAGGACCCCACCCCGCCGCCCACTACAATGTTCCCGCAATTCAACAGTGGGAACGTCGCTCCGCTGGGGGCCGCGGAACCGGCTTCATCAATCACCAACAGCGCTTCGTTGAAATTGGTGTCCGGAGGCGCATTGCTATCCGTGAGTTTGCTGGTAATGGTGGAGGTGGTGGTAAACACCGTGATATCCACCTTGGGCA
>CAMAVI010000129.1 GCA_945861625.1 Candidatus Sulfopaludibacter sp. SbA3 | reverse complement strand
CGGGCGTGCGTGCTTTCCACCATCTTCATCTCCCCCAACTCCCCTCGCGTCAAAAACACTGCCTCAATTTCCCGTTACGTCCCCCTCATGCCCCGCGCCACTGCCTTCCTTGACCGTCAAGCCAGCCCTTACCGACGGATTAGGGGCGGAGGGGTTGCCTTGAATCCCCGTCGCGCCCGGCGTATACTTTGGAACGGCACCTTGCGGTGCCATCGCAGGAGGCGACCACTTTGAATACCAAGATGTTGAAATCCTTAGTTGTGACGATTGCCGCGCTCGCGCTGGCCGGTTGTGCGCGCTCTGGAAAGAGCGTGGCGGAAGACGTTGGCAAGGCGATCGGAACCCCGAAATCCATTCAGTATTCCGGTAGCGGCTCCATTTACGCCATCGGGCAAAGCTACCAACCGAACGATCGTTATTCGAAATTCACTCTGAAGAGCTACACGCGCGCCATCGACTACGACAAGAACGCGTCGCGCGAGGAAGACGTCCGCACGCAGTTTGAAAATCCGCCGCGCGGTGGCGGCCAGCAACCGGTGTTCGGCGAACGGCGCGGCGTGTCGTTCGTGAGTGGTGAAGCGGCCTGGAATCCCGGCCCCAATGGCGCGGTACCCGCCACGCAAGCCGTCGATGAACGCCAGATTCAGATCGCCGTGACGCCGCATGGGTTCGCGAAAGCGGCCGCCGCAGCCGCCGATGCCACCATCGAAACCAAGACGGAAGACGGCAAGCAGATGACCGTGGTGACTTTCCCCTTCCACGGCAAGTACAAGATCAGCGGCTTCGTGGATGACCAGAATCTGGTGGCCAAAGTCCAGACCTGGCTGCCGCATCCGGTGCTCGGCGACATGCTGGTGGAAACCACATACGCCGACTACAAAGACTACAACGGCGTGAAGTTTCCCACCAAGATCACGCAGACGCAGGGTGGCTTTCCGACCCTCGAACTCAACGTGAGCGAAGTGCAGCCCAACGCCGCCGCCACCATCGAAGTGCCGGCCGGCGTGGCAGGCGCGCCCCCGGCCGCGGTGAAGGTGGAATCGCAGAAGCTGGCTGACGGCGTGTGGTTCGTGGGCGGCGGTTCGCACAACAGCGCGGTGATCGAATTCAAGGATCACGTGTTCATCGTCGAAGGGCCGCTGGATGACGAGCGTGCGTCGGCCGTGATCGCCGAGGCCAAGAAGCTGGTTCCCAACAAGCCGATCAAGTACGCGCTCAACACGCACCATCATTTCGATCACTCCGGCGGTCTGCGCGCGTTTGTCGCCGAGGGCGTGACCATCCTCACGCAAGAGATGAACAAGCCCTATTACGAAAAGACCCTGGCGATGCCGCGCACCATCAAGCCGGATTCGCTCTCCAAGGCTCCCAAGGAACCCAAGTTCCAGACCATCGGGGACAAGTACGAGCTGACCGACGGCACGCGCACGGTGCAACTGATCAACATTAAGAACAACACGCACAATCCGGGCATGGTGGTCGCGTACTTGCCCAAGGAGAAGATCCTGATTGAGCCCGATTTGTTCACTCCGCTGCCTCCGAAGGCGCCCATGCCCGCTGGAGTGAGCCCGTTCACGGTCGAGCTGAACAACAGCCTGAAGGCGATGAAGCTGGATGTGCGGCAGATCGCTCCGCTGCACGGCCGCCCGGTGCCGATGGCGGAGATGCAGAAGATGTTGGCCATTCCCAAGAAGGGATAGAAAGCCTGCCGAGTACGAAATGTGGACCCCGGGGCCGCAAGGCTCCGGGGTTTCCTATTTATGCCCGCGCGGATCTCAACGCTTCCAGCACCCGCGCGCCGCGGAACGGCACCCGGCGGATGCGCACGCCGGTGGCGTCGAAGATCGCATTGGCCACCACCGCGAGCATCGGTTTGCACCCGCCTTCGCCGGCGCCATAGTGCGGCAGGTCCGGCCGGTTCGGATTCGGATCGCCATTGACCAGGATCACGTCAATTCGTTCCGGCGTGTCGGTGTGAGTCAGCATTGGGTGCGTGGCCCAATCCACGCTGGTGACCTTCTCGGTATCGAACGTGACTTCTTCATGCAACGCGCGGCTCAACGAGTGCAGCATCGCGCCTTCGATGGTTCGCTTGATGGCTTCGGGATTGATGACTAGGCCGCAATCGTGCGCGCAGACCAGGCGCTTCACCCACACGCGCCCCGTGGTCCGGTTGACTTCCACTTCGGCGATCTCGACCGCGATGGTTTGTCCGCGGAAACTGTAGGCGATGCCGCGTCCCGTGAGAGTGTTGGCGGAACTTGCCGGCTTCGGGCCGGGGCGAGTATCCCAACCATACGCCTGCGCCGCGGCTTTCATGCAAGCGATGGAACGCGCCCTGCGGAAGCCCCGGTCGTCGGTGTTGCCCGCCATCAGCAGCTTCATGCGGAATTCGAACGGATCGGCTTTGGCCGCGAATGCCAGCTCATCGATGAATGATTCCGATGCAAACGTGATCTGCGGACCATTGGGATCGCGGAGGTTGCCGGTGCGCAGCGGAGTTTCCCAAATCAACGGCAAGCCGACCACATCGCTGGTCATGCGGCGGTTGGGGATCGCGTACATGTCCGACGGTGTCGCGCCGCGTCCGGCAGGCGGATTGCGCCTTACGCCCATAAGTTGCGCGACGAGTACGCTCTCGGCTTCGTTGTAGCCAATGTGATTATAGGCGACGGCCTGCGAGCCGTAGTCGACCGCGATCAGATTGCCTTGCGCGTCGAGCCCACCGCGCATTTTGCAGGCAAACGCGGGAGCCTTGGTGTCCCAAGCGGTTTCCTCGTGCCGCATCCATTGCATGCGAACCGGGCGGTTCAATTCCTTGGCAATGTACGCCGCTTCGAACCCGGCATCCTCGGCGGCCGTGCGGCCGTAGCCCTGCGGACCCTCCAGCCACACTACGCGCACGCGGTCACGCGGGATACCCAGGAACTGCGCCACGCCGCGGCGCATCCCGTAGGATTTCATGTCATTCGAGTAGATCGTCATCACGCCGTTGGATGGATCGGCCATGGCGTGGCCCGGTGAAATCGCCGTGTGGCCCTGGAACGGAATATCGTACTCGGCTTCGAGGACTTTGGCCGCGCCAGCCAGTGCCGCCGCCGCATCGCCCACGATCTCGGGCTTCGCGCTCGATGTCGGCTTCGCCGCGCGCATGTACTTAAAGAGGTCCTGGGAAGAAGGGAAGGGAGCCGTCGCCGGTTTTTCCCAGTTGACCTTGAGCTGCCGGGCAGCCTGGATCGCATGTTCCTCGCGCTCGCAGACCACGGCGATATAGTTGCCCTTATTGATGACTTTGACGAATCCCGGAATGCTTCGCACGGAAGATTCGTCGATGCTGACGAGCTTGGCGCCCACAAACGGCGGCTTCACGTTGCGGGCGTGCACCATGCCGGGAGCTTTGGCATCGACGGCCCACTTCAAAGTTCCGTCCACCTTCGCGGGAATATCGAAGCGTTGCGGCGACGTCCCGACGATTTTCAGTTCCTGCACCGTCTTGACCTTGGCGACGCCGGTGGTGTCATCAATGTCCTTGCCGGTCAAAGCCACGTTGAACTTCTTGCCGCCGATCAGTTCGCCATAGGTGACCTTCTTGGATGCATCGGCTTTCACTGAGATCACGGCTTCGCTCACTGCCAACCCATTCACTGGCACACCGAACTTCTGCGCCGCCATTTCGAGCAGAACTCGCCGCGCTTCGGCGGCCACGCGCCGCATGGGCCAGCCATCCACCTGAATCGCGTCGGAGCCGCCCGAGCCACCCTGATCCGGAGTGTTCTCGGTGTGGCCCATCACCACGCTGGTCTTGTTGAAAGCGATGTCGAGTTCATCCGCCATCATCTGGCGGAACGCGGTTCCCGTGCCCTGGCCGCAGTCGGTCTTGCCGACGTAGAAGGTCGCCGTGTTATCGGCGTGGATGGCGATCCAGGAATCCAGTTTGCGGAAGTCGATGTCGGGATACGGCCCGCTGCCTTGCGGCGCGGCACTCTGCGCGCTCGCGGTCTGCAAGCTGACGACGAGCATGCCCGCTGTCTTTAGAAAATCGCGGCGCGAGGAGTTCTCTATCGCTTCGGTGATTTGCTTGGGAATCTTGGTGAAGGTTGTCATGCGACCACCTCCTGACTTGCTGCCGCGGCTTCCGCGACGCTGCGCTTGCCGGCCACGCGCTTGATCGCGGTTTGTACCCGGTAATACGTCATGCAGCGGCACAAAGTGCGCGCCATCGCTTCGCGGATCTGTGTATCGTTCGGATGCGGAGTCTTGTCGAGGAGCGCCTTCGCCGTCATGATCTGCCCGTTCTGGCAGAAGCCGCAGGCCGGCACTTGCTCGTCAATCCAGGCCTGTTGCAGCGGGTGCAACGCGCCGTTTTTGGAAATTCCTTCGAGCGTGGTGATCTCGCTCTTCACCGTCGAAACCGGCGTCACGCAGGAGCGCGTGGCCACGCCGTTGATGATTACCGTGCAGGCGCCGCACTGGCCCAGGCCGCAGCCGAAGCGGGGGCCTTGCAGTCCCAGATCATTGCGCAGAACGTAAAGCAGCGGTGTTGCGGATTCCACATCGACCGTATGTGTGCCGCCGTTCACCTTTAGTGTGAATTTGCTCATCTTCGGCTCTCCCTAGCGAACAAATTGATTTTAGCAGGCTTGTGTTGCCTGGCAGTGAGATGAGCGCCGCGGAGATCCCCGCAGTCACCTCAACGCAATTTCGGCCCCAGTCCGAGCCATTGTCCCAGCCGTAACCAGCGGGAGTTCGCGGCCAACTGAATCTGGTGCCGCGCTTTCCCGAGGGAGTCCGCGAGTTGAGACATTTCTTTCTGTTCCCGCGCTTCGGTCATGGCGATTCTCCGCTTCAGGTCACTGCATTCCAACCATGGATTTGGTGTGGCCGTTTCGTCCGCCGCGCCGTCGGGACAGCGCACGCAAAAAGCGGGACTGAAGGGAGCCAAGTACTGTGTTGCAACAGTCGTATCCGTTCCCAGAACCGCGACTGCGATCGTCGGCTTAATGCGTCCAGCCAGCATCTCGCTCTCATCGCGGAGGTGGACACGGTCTATGAAATCACGGTCCCACTGCCCATCTGGATCGAAATTGTGGCCGAATGCGCGGTCCACGAACGGCAGAATCACATTGCCGAAGGCAACGAAAAGTTCAAAATGAAAGGAACGCAAGAGCAAGGGCAGGATCTCCTGCGCCCGGATGCCTTCGAACCCCTCCCCCGAGCAGTCCCAGTTGTCGTAAACGTCTTCCTGGCGCCGAAGCGGACGGTTGTAACGGTAAGGGAGCGGCAGTTCCTTCCAGAAATCGTGCACGATGGCAAGAGCCTCGGGCCAGCGCATGTGGCCGTTCCGGCCAATGATGTCGGAAAGGATGAACTGGCCTCCAGGAACCAATGCCTGGCGCACCTGCGCGAAGAGCTCTTCCAGGCATACAACGTGGTGAATCGACTGGGAAGCGAAAACCGCATCGTAGAGGTGGCTCGCCTTCCATTGGTTCATGTCCGCTTCCACGAAGATCAGGTTGTCTCTTACGCCCGCGCGGTGGGCGGTATCCTCGCCGCGCGCGAGCATCGCCGGGTTCAATTCCAGGCACTCGATAACAAAATTCGTGAAGCCCTTGCGGCGCAGACGGCTCGCCAGCTCGATTTCCAAGTCGCAGTTGCCCGCGCCGATGCTGATGAACTGCCGCTGGTGGGAGCCGGGCCGCCGGCACTGGCCGGTCAGGTAGTTTTCAAAAAGCCCGGTTGCATCCGGAATTCCAAAAGCGTGGAGCTTCGGCAGGATCCATTTGTCCGACCAGTAGTAGTAGATCCCGGGGAGATCGTGAACGTCAGTGGTTTCGTTGAAGAGCCGCCGTTCGGCCGCGATCCGTTCGTCATAGTCAGGCGCATCTGTTGGTGAGGCCATATCAACCTTCGCGCGGCGCCGTGTTCATGAACTAGAATCTATCAGGCGCCAACAACGTGTGTCCACAAACACGTGTCTACATCCCCAGGCACAAAACCCTGAGGGCGCTTCCCACGATAAGATGTGACGGAAGCCGGACACGCTGGCCCTTGGTTGCGTGCCCGAGGAAGGTGATTTATGAAACAGACACGGATGCTGGCGATAGCCGCGCTGAGCTTGGCCCTCGGCGCCGCATGGATGCTCAAGAGCAACACCGCTTTCGGACAGTCCCAGAAGAGCGCGCAGGTTCCCAAATTTCAATATGACCCAACGTTTCCGCAACCACTGCCGGAAAAATGGTCGATAGGCGCGATCGGCGGCATGGCGGTGGATAGCCACGATCACATCTGGGTACTGCATCGGCCGGGTCCGCTAGTGAAGGACGAGCGCATGGGCGGCGCGGTGATGACCCCGCCCAGAGCCGAATGCTGTACCCCGGCCCCACCCGTGCTTGTCTTGGATCAGGACGGCAAGTTACTCACGTCCTGGGGAGGTTCGGGGCAAGGCTATGACTGGCCGGCCACCGAGCACGGCATTTTTGTCGACGCCAGGGACAATGTTTGGATCGGAGGGAACGGACCCAAGGACGGTCAGGTTCTCAAGTTCACGGGGCAGGGCAAGTTTGTGGCCCAGTTCGGCCACCCCGGAACGGCCGGGGGCAGCGCCGACACGCAGAATCTTGGCGGCCCGGCGAACTTGACGGTGGACTCCGTCAACCATGAACTGTATGTCGCCGACGGTTACCGCAACCGCCGCGTGGCCGTGATCGACACCGAGACCCTCACGCTCAAGCGTATGTGGGGCGCCTACGGCAACAAACCCGACGACAAGAATCTCGGACCCTATAACCCGGATGCCCCGCTGGCGCAACAGTTCCGTTTGCCGCACAACGTGGCGCTTTCGAAAGATGGCCTGGTGTATGTCTCCGATCGCGTCAATGACCGCATCCAAGTGTTCAAGCGGGATGGCACGTTCGTCAAGGAAGGCTTCGTTGCGCAAAGGACTCTGCTCGCCGGATCGACCTCCGGGATTGCTTTCTCGCCGGACCAGCGCTTCTTATATGTGATCGACGGCGCGAATCATCATGTTTGGATTCTGCTGCGCGATACGTTGGAGGTGGTCGACCGCATTGGACAGCAGGGAATCTTCGGCGGGTCGCTGAATGTACCGCACGCCCTTGCCGTGGATAGCAAAGGCAACCTGTACGTCGGTGAAAATTTCGATGGCCGGCGCTTCCAGCGTTTCGTCTACAAGGGCATGGGCGCGCCGGCGGGCAAAACCCTGCCGCCGCCGAAACCGTAAGGCCGCTGGAATCTGTTTTGTCCCCGGGCTCTACCGCGGCGTGGCTACGCTGCTGCTTACGGCCCGGCCGGCATGCGGCGCTCAGGTCATCAGCCTTCATAAGGAAGCTGGCACCGCGTGGGCAGGCTTCCTCGGGCGCATTGGACAGGTCAGCATCATGCGGATTGAGCGTGGTTTGGCTGACATGGGGCTTCTCTAAAGCAGCCGAATTGTGTCCCCACGAGGCGTGTATACTTAAGCCCGCACTTGCAAACATAGTCTGAGCAGCAAAAAAGGGAAACAAGAACGAAATGAAACGATTACTCGCAACTGTTCTTTGCCTCGCGATGCCGATTGCGATGTTTGCCGCTGACAACGGTTACAAAGTCGCATACGATGGCGGGTCAGTCCCCAATATCAAGACTGGAGTCGGCTTGAAACTATACTTCGACTCCAACCAAATACGGCTGGAAAAAGACAAGACGAACGTGGTGACAATTCCCGCCTCAGCGGTGACGGAAATTAGTTATGGGCAGGATGTTCACCGGCGCGTGGGAGCCGCTATTGGTATTGGCGTTGTCACTCTCGGGGTGGGTGCGTTGATGGCGCTTACCAAATCCAAAAAGCACTTCGTCGGATTGACGTGGGTCAACGGCGATCAAAAGGGCGGACTCGCGATGCAATGCGATAAGAACGACTACCGTGGCGTCCTAAGGCAGCGTAAATCAATAACCTTTACATCTAACGGTTGTGCTTGGATGGATCGTGTAGTTCCATTCGCCATGAAATGTGTCGGGCTTCAGATGGACATGGGCAAACTCTTCATCCGTGATTTTGCGCCCAACGGGGTACTTGCGG
>CAMAVI010000128.1 GCA_945861625.1 Candidatus Sulfopaludibacter sp. SbA3 | reverse complement strand
TGCACTGTAATTAAGGAACGAGGAGTGTCTCAGCTATGTTGGCACGGAGGGCGCCCTCGAAATACGTTGCAATCTCCCTCTCAAGATCCTTTCGCACGGTAGCAGGAATCTTGAGGTCTTCTTGAGGCCGGAGCACTCGCTTCGCCAGTTCCTTTTCGCGGCCGATTGGAAGAGACTCGGTATGCTAGTCGGATCTGACGAGCCAGGACACCCTTTGCAATGGCCTTGTCCCGAAACGCTTTGTAATGCTCGGTCGGCGTGGAACTTCCATCAAGGAAACCAAGCTCTTTCCACACATTGATGAATGCCTATCGTTGGTACTCTTGAAGCCGAGCGCTTGAAGAAACGGGTTCGTAAACTTCTGCGGCACCTGCGCTCGTTGTATGGCTTCCAAAATCTGGGGCAGCGTGTTCGCCGTGTAGAGGTATGCGCTTGTGACTTCCACGAATTCAGTTCTACATGATATTCAGGGGCCGGAAAGCTTGACGACCGCCATTTGGAGTCCAAATTTGGACTCCAAATGGACTCCGCGTGACCTCTTCCGCGATGTGGAAGCGCGCAAGCGTTTTCGTAAGTCTATGTTTTGTTGGGCTTTGTTTTGGTGGACCTGAAGGGATTCGAACCCTTGACCTCTTCCATGCCATGGAAGCGCGCTCCCAACTGCGCCACAGGCCCACGAGACGTTCTAACGCCAATATAACACAGTGTATAACACAGTGACCTTTGCGGACGCGCAATTTTCCCGCGCTGCCCGGAGAGAAATCACGCTACGATTCGGTGATCGGCTCGCGAATTTGGAAGGCCCGCTTGCGTCCCAGCGCCACGATCCCGCCCGTGTACTTCAGCCTGCCATTGACCGCGAAGTCGACGGGCCGTTCCACTGGATAGTCGAGCGCCAGGATGTCGCCTTCCCGCAGATCGAGCAAGGTCGACACTCCCACCGTGGGACCATGCAAGCGCGCATCGACGTGAAATGCCGACGGGCGCAGCAGATGGAGAACGCGGGCATGTTCCTGCTCGGTGGCCTTGGTCTTGCGGACGCTCCACTGCTGGTCGAACTTCTGCCGCAGCATCTTGACCAGGGTGGAGGGGATACCGATGTTCATGATCCCAGCCGTTTCGCCGATGCGCACTTCTATACTGATGGCGATCACCGCCTCGTTGGGAGCCAAGAGTTGCAGCAGCGCCGGCTCGGTCTCATGCCCTTCGATAGAGAAGGCCATGGTGGTGACCGAACTCCACGCCAACCGCAAATCGTGCAGGATGACGCGCAACAGGCTTTCCAGAATGCTCTGTTCAATTTCCGTGATTTCCCGCGAGATCTTGGTGGCGACCTTGCCGCTGCCGCCCAGCAACATTTCCAGGATCGGAAACACGAGGGAGGGGTTCATTTCAAGCAATGCGTTGCCGTCATAGGGTTTCATGCCAAGGGAAATCAAACTGGTGGGAGAAGGCAGCGCCTGGGTGAACTCCACGAACGACAATTGTTCGACCGACACCAGATTCACGGTCACGAAGGCGCGCAGATATGCCGCCAGGCTGGACGCCAAACTCCGCGCGAAGTTTTCATGCAAGATGTGGATGGCACGCAGCTGGTCCTTGGCGATGCGGTCCGGGCGGCGGAAATCATAGGGGAGGACGTTCTTGGCGAACTCTTCTTCTTGCTCCCCCTGTTTGAGTTTGCGAAAAATGCTGTCAATCTCTTCCTGGGTGAGAACACGATCCGGCATGCGCATCCATCGGCGAGGAATGGCAGTATCCGCGTTCAGAGTAACCCTGTCACGTTACACTTGAGTCATAGTGGAGCGTTTCTTCGTCAAGAATTTCGGTTGCCGGGCTTCCCAAGCCGATGGGGCCGCGATCGAAGCCGGGCTCACGGGCAAAGGGTTGTCGTCCGTATCCGAACCGCGGGACGCCGATCTGGTGGTGCTGAACACATGCACGGTCACGGCTACCGCCGACGATGAAGTGCGCCAGGTCGTCCGGCGCATCCATCGCGAGAATCCTTCAGCGCGCATCGTCATCACGGGTTGCTATGCGCAGCGGGCGCCCGAAGAACTGGCGGCACTGGAGGGCGTGACTCTGGTGGCCGGCAATTCCCACAAGAGCCGCCTCCCGGATCTGGTCACGGAGAGCCACTACCACGGACAGATTGAAGTGGGAGATATTTTCGCGCAGACGGATTTTCTATCCGCGCCGGTGGAAGATGCCGCGGGTGAGCGCACCCGTCCGAATCTCAAGATTCAGGATGGCTGCAATAACCGCTGTTCGTTCTGCATCATTCCCTACGTGCGCGGCCGCAGCCGCAGCGCGCCGCCGGAGCAGGTGGTTGGACAAGTGCGCACGCTGGCGGCAAAGTACCGTGAGGTGGTCTTGAGTGGCATCAATCTGGGCCGCTGGGGCCGCGATTTTCCGGGGAAAGTCCGTCTGGCGGATCTGGTGCGCCTTCTGCTGGAGGAGACTCCTGTCGAGCGCCTGCGGCTGAGTTCGGTTGAGCCAATGGATTTCTCCGACGACCTCCTGCAACTGATGGCGGATTCCCCGCGCATCGCCAACCACGTGCATGCACCTTTGCAATCGGGCTCGGATACGGTGCTGCGCCGCATGCACCGCAAGTACCGCCCGCGCCACTATGCCGACCGCATCCACAAAGCGCGAGAGTTGATGCCGAATTGCGCCGTCGGCGCGGATGTGATGACGGGCTTCCCCGGCGAATCCGACGAAGAGTTCGCGCAGAGCTTCGCGTTCATCGAGAGCTTACCCTTCACCTACCTGCACGTGTTTACCTACTCGGAGCGGCCGGGGACTCCTGCCGCCGAATCTGCCGCGCAAGTTCCGCGGGCAGTGCGCAAACAACGCACGCACGAACTGCGTGACCTGGCGGCGCGCAAGAATCTGGACTACCGGCGTTCGATGGTTGGCAAGACCATCTCATCGGTTACGCTGGATAACGGAACGGCACTCAGCGAGAACTACCTGAAAGTGAAGCTGGCCACGGCGCGCGCGGCGAACCGGATCGAAAGTATTTGCATCGGAGGGCTGACGGCGGATGGATTGTACGAAGCCGGCTGCCTGCCGGTCATGCAGTAGACCACGCTACATCTCCCGGCGGTTTTCGAGCGACTTCGAAATCGTGACTTCGTCGGAGAATTCAATGTCGCTGCCCACGGGAATGCCCATGGCGATGCGCGTCACCTTCATGCCCAGCGGCTTCAACAGGCGCGACAGGTAGACAGCAGTCGCTTCGCCCTCTACCGTGGGGTTCGTCGCCAGGATGATTTCCTGTGCGTCTCCACGCGCGATGCGGTCGATCAGGCCCTTAATGCGCAATTGTTCCGGCCCGATGCCGCGCAGCGGTGAGATGGCTCCGTTGAGCACGTGATACAAGCCGAAGAAGGTCCGCGTAGTTTCGATGGGGAGAATGTTGTGCGGCTCTTCGACCACACAAACTTGCGAGTGATCCCGTTGCGGGTCACGGCAGTACGGACATAACTCCGCGTCGCTGATGTTATTGCACTCGGCGCAAAACCCCAGATTGTCTTTGACGTCCAGCAGAGCCGCGGCGAATCTCGCGGCATCGTCACGCGAGGACCGCAACACATGAAACGCAAGGCGCTGCGCGGACTTCTGCCCCACGCCGGGCAGGCGGCGGAACTCGTCGATCAAGCGCTGGAGGGGTGCGGCGAAATCAGGCATGAAAGCGGAGCCAGCCTAAAACATCCCGGGAGGCAGGCCCAGGCCGCCGAGCATTCCGCTCATCTTCTTCTGGCTCTCTTCCTCCACCTTCTTGGTGGCTTCGTTGCATGCGGCCTGCACCAGATCCTGCAGCATCTCAACATCGCCGGCCACTTCGGGGTCGATCTTCACGCCAGTCACGTTCTTCTGGCCGTCCATCTTGACCGTCACCATGCCGCCGCCGGCCGAGCCTTCGACGCGAATCTGCGCGATCTCCTCCTGCATCTTCTGCTGCATCTTCTGCGCCTGCTGCATCATGGCGCCCATGTTGCCGGGCATCTTCATCTCGGTTGTCCTCGCACTCAATTGTCCTTCAGATTGCGCACGGTGCGCACCTGGGCGTCAGGAAATATTTCTTGAAACCGTTTCACTTCGGGATTCGCCAGCGCGCGGGTGGCGGCTTCGCCGTCCGGTGGCGGAGCGGGCTTGCTCTTGATTCCCGGAGCAGACTCCGCAGCCTCCCCCACTTTGATTTCGGCTACTTTAATCACGACGCGCACCGGACGCCCCGCCGCTCTCTTGGCCTGGGCCTCGAACTCCGGCTCCTTCAAGAACATCTGATACATCTTGGGCGCCGTGAACACGACTTCGTTGGGCGACTCGGTCATTTGCGAATGTTCCAGAGCGTCAGCCAGATGAGTGAGTTTGGCTTCGCTGAGCGCAGCATGCAAACGGGAGCGAAGATCCCCAGCCGGTGGCGGGGCCGCCGGAGGATTTGGCGGCGCTGCCTTGACAACCGCTCCGCCCGGGCCGGATCCTCCGAGATTCGCCAGCGCTTCTTCGATGGGCAAAAGTTTTCCGGCCTGCACCATGCGTAGAAGGCCGATCTCCAAATGCAGCCGCGGTTGCAGCGAACTCTGCAAATCGCGGAACAAGTCCAGCGACAACTGCAGATAACGGGTCAAGTCTTCCTCGGTAAAAGGCGCGGCGGCCTGAGCCAGCGTTTGTTGTTCGGCAGGTGAAGCCGCCACCAGACGCGTTTCTCCGCCGGCGATTTTCACCACCAGCAGGTTGCGGAAATGCCTTGCGAGTTCGCGCGCGAAGTGTTGCAGGCTGCGGCCGTTGGCCTCCAGTTCCGCCACCACATCGAACATTTTTTGCGAGTTGCCTTCCGCCAATGCGTGCGTGACGCTTCCAAGAGATTCCAGCGAAAACATTCCCAGCAGCGTACGCACTTCCGCCGCCACCAGGTTCTTCCCGCAACAGGCGATGGCCTGATCCAGGGCGGAAAGTGAATCGCGAACGCTTCCCTCCCCCGCGCGCGCCAACACAGCCAGCGCATCGGCATCGGCGGTGATGCCTTCCTGCGCGAGGATCCACTCCATGCGCGCGACCAGCTCCGCGAAATCGACGGAGCGGAAACTGAACTGCTGACAGCGCGAGACGATGGTCGAGGGAATCTTATGCGATTCGGTTGTGCAGAGGACGAACACGACCCATTCGGGGGGCTCCTCCAGCGTCTTCAGCAGGGCGTTGAAGGCTTCGCTGGTGATCTGGTGCGCTTCGTCAACGATGAAGACCTTGTATCGATCACGCGCGGGACGGAAGCGTACGCTCTCCCGCAGTTCGCGCATTTCATTGATGCCGCGATTGGAGGCTGCGTCGATCTCGATCACGTCCATCGCCGAGCCGGAGGAAATTTCCGTGCAACTGGCGCACTTCCCGCAGGGCGCCGCCGTGGGACCCTGCTCGCAATTGAGACAGCGCGCGAAGATACGGGCCACGGAGGTCTTGCCCGTGCCTCTCTGACCCGAAAAAATGTAGCCGTGCGCAATCCGGTTCTGTGTGATCGCGTTCTCCAGGGTGGTCTTGATGTGTTGCTGGCTGATCAGCTCGGCAAATGCCTGGGGCCGGTACTTGCGGGCGATGACTTGGTACATGCGGAGAGAGGATATTGCCAGACCCCGGGTGATCCGCGGCACACAGGTTAAACCACTACCGTTGCTTCCTTCCGGACCTGGCGGGGTTCGCGGCCGCCCGTTGCACGAAGCCCGGAGCCTGACTTCCCATGCTAGCAGATCCGTTGTCGTTACCCGCCGGTTTTATCACCCGCCGGTTTTATCACCCGCCGGTTTTATCACCCTGCGCCAGCGCCGCGATAGCCTCACCCGTTAAGCGGAACATCCGCCAGTCTTCCAAAGTCACCGCGCCCAGCTTGTGATAGAAGTCAATCGATGGCTGATTCCAAGTCAGCACGGACCATTCCACGCGCCCGCAACCTTCGTCGCGCGCGATCTGGGCGATGCGCCGCAGCAACGCGCGGCCGATGCCTTTCCCGCGATATTCGGGTTCCACGAAAATGTCTTCCAGGTACAGCCCCGGCTTCCCTAAGAATGTCGAAAACGTGTAGAAATACAGCGCGAAACCGGCTGGCGCATCGCCGGCAAACGCCAGCAGGGCGCGCGCACGGCGATCCGGACCAAACAGGGCGCGGGAAAAGTCCTGCTCCGTGGCCACCATCGCGCTGGAAAGTTTTTCATAATCAGCCAGCTTCCGCACCAGCCCGACGATCGTTGGAAGATCCTGCGGATTCGCTTCCATGATTCGCAAGTTCATATGTCTAATAGTCACATTAGTCCAGTACTAAACCGGATATACGTACTAATGCGCAGCGGCGGCGCAGACAGCAGCCTCTATTGCGATCGTCGTCGTTGCCGGTGAAGGCGCCATCAATAACGTGAATGAGCGCGTGACCCGCGACCTGATTGTAATGGTGGAAGACCAGAATCACAAGCCGGTTACAGGGGCCGCGGTAAGTTTCTTTTTGCCCAACGAAGGACCGGGCGGGACTTTTACCAACGGCACCAACTCCCTGACCACCACGACCAACGAACAGGGCCGGGCGGCGGCACGCGGCATTCAATTTAATAACCAGGCGGGCCCCATGCCCGTCCGGGTATCCGCATCATACGCCGGACGGACGGCCAGCATCGTCATCAATCAGTCCAACGTTCTGGCCGGAACCTCCAGCGTGGGCCGCGGTATCGGCGGCGGCGCGGGCGGCGGCATGAGCAAGACAACAAAGATATTGATCATCGGCGCGATCGCCGGAGCCGGGGCTGCGGCGGGTCTTGTGCTGGGAGGCAGGGGTGGCTCGTCAACTCCCGCTGCCGCGCCGCTCCCAACGGTGACCCTCACCCCAGGCGTGGTGACGGTAGGAGGTCCACAGTAATTTTATGAAGCGTTCTTATATCTTAACTTCTGTATTTTCTTTACTCGGTTCACTGAATGCTTTCGCGCAAGTCGGCGCGCCGGTGATGGGTTATGTTCCCGAAGGCGGCTTGATCCGGATCATGCAGGGCATTCCGGCGGCGGGAATCGTGAGTAACGCGTTTGACGTGGGCCGCGAATTATCCCTGCTGGAAGTCGCTCCCAACCAATCGGTCGCGGTGGCGATAGCAGCCGGCAGCGGAGAGGCTCTTGTCGTGATTCTGGATGCCCATGGCTCCACCGTTCGAATCACGGCAATCGCCGGCGCGGCGGCGGGCGCGAGCCGGATCGTTTTTAGTCCGAGCGGCACGGCCGCGGCCTTGTGGAATGGCGCAACCGGCCACCTGCAGGTGGTCACGGGCCTGACGTCGACTCCCTCGGTCCGGGATATTGACGCTTCGTTCGCGGGCGGTGATCCCGGCTCGCTCGCGGTGAGCGACGATGGCTCGTGGGCCATCGCGTCATGGGGGCAGCAGGTTTACGCATTTGGCCCGGATAGTTCGGTGAAAGTACTGCCTGTGAGCGGCGCGGTGCAGGCGCTGTGTTTCTTCCACTCCTCGGCGAATGTAGCCGTAGTGATGGCCGGTCAAGTAATGACGATTTCCGACATCGGCGGCGGAGCGGTACCGAAGGTAATCTGGACCGACCCGGGCGACGCGGCAGCATCCGCGAATCAGTTGGCCGTGGGCGTGGGAGCATCCTTCGACAACTCGCGCTTGACGGTCGTTGCGAATACGGGGCTCCTTTTTACGTTCGATATGGCGACGGGAGAAGGCCGCGGCGCCGATTGTAACTGCGCTCCGGCCGGACTCGCCGGGTTAGGCGGCGCGACGTTCCGATTAATGGGGACCAACGCGGGAGCGTTAAGAGTTTTCGACGCCGCCACCAATGAAATCTGGATGGTGCCGCTGGCTGTTGCGGCGGACGGAGGCCAACAGTAATGAACGCGCGTCGGATTCTGACTACCCTGCTGTTACTGGCGCTGGCTTCGGCCAATGCGTGGGGCGTAATCACCGTTACGAGTCTCCCCCCAACTTCACCGGTACTCATCGGACAGAGTTACAGCTTTCAACTTACATCCTCACCCACGGCCACCTGGGCCGTCACCACCGGTTTGCTCCCCACTGGCATGAGTATGACGACTGGCGGACTGCTTTCTCCCTAATCCGTCGGTAAGGATTGGCTGAGGCGCGGCGCGAATAGAGCAAGGTTGGAAAGCGGCAAAGGATAGGGGCGTTTGAGTTGGGGCTGCTGGATTAAGCGAGGGGCAACAAAAAAACACCGATTGGTGCGAGGGAAAGCGGATA
>CAMAVI010000127.1 GCA_945861625.1 Candidatus Sulfopaludibacter sp. SbA3 | reverse complement strand
GTGAGCATACAAGAGATGATTTCCTCTGTAACCCCCGCTGATATCAATTTAGCGTCCGTTCAACTTACCATCCAATTTATCAGCGGCAGCCAAGTCAGCTTTCAGCAGGTGGAGTCGGCTCAACTGCCAGGCCCCAACGTATCCTATATCCCGGGCATCAACATTGGATCCACGCCGGCCGGGCGCTACATCCTGAACGGCACCGCGGTGACCCAACCGTACGTTACTCTTTCCGTAACGAATGCCGGCAGCGCTCCGATCACAGGAACCGTTACACTTTTTGACAGAAACAACGCCTTCGTTACCACCGCGGCAATTCCCACGATACCGGTCAATGGCGCGGCCGGTTATCTGGTTGTGGGCCGAAGTCAGGATGACCCGCTCGCTTTGTTTCCCTATAGCATCGTGCTTCCCGGAGGCTCTGACAGTATCTTCCGCGGAACGCTGGTCGTGAACATGACCGGGCCGAATATCACACTGGCCCAGGAATTTAACGGCAGCTCGATGCTCAACTTGCTCGTCGTGCATTGAGCCTTTGCCGGGCCGTGAATGCGGCCAGCATGGCACCCGCCGTGGAGACGCGCGTTGCCGCAGTCTACGCGCCGCCGCGGCCCCGGCCACCCTTGACGGTGACAACCTTCTCTGGGTCCTGCTTCATATCGACGACCACGCCGAAAAACGGCGACATCATCTCTTCCCAGGTCTGATCTCCGTAATACACTGGCCGGTTGGGGTCGGGGTTGTACTTATTGTTCGGTGAATTGTCAAAGTGAGCATCCACCGTCATCTTGCTGCCCTTAGGTACGGTGACGTTGGTATTGTAACCCAGCTGCCAATTGAAGTCGTAGCGCGGCACCTTCAGCACTACCTGCTTTTCGCCGGTCGGATACTGAAGGTTGTAAGTCATGTCCTTGCCGCGCACGTGCATGTGCGGCATCATCCACACCAACTGCGCGTCCTCATTGAAAAAAATCTCAGCCGGAGGGCTCTGCCAGTTGGCATCGTTGGGCGGAATGCGGAACGTGTCGCCATCGGTACCGATGGACGGCTGCGCGTTGTATGAGATGTAGCGGCGCTTCGGCATCTCCTTGGCAATCGTGAAACCGATCTCCGGCCGATCCGTCATCGGCTTGCCGGTGGTGGAGTAGTGCAACTGGAACACGATATCGGCGTTGGCCGGAATCAGTTTCGCGGCGTTGAACACGCGATAGTCGCTGACCTGATGGCCGGGCACGTAGCAGCCTTCGCTGCCGCCGGGATTCAAGCGCGCGGCGATCAGCTCGCGCTCGTCCTTGGCGACGCCCGCGGCTCCGGGTAATGAGTTCCTGACGCCCTTGGGCCGGGGTAATGCGGCGCCGGTTTCATCGCGCTGTTTGTCGACCCAAGTCGGGACGCCGTACTTCACGTCCGGCGAGTGCGCGATGAAGCTGACACAGATGTGGTGGGTCACCTCATAGGCGCTGGGCTTGATTTCGAGCGACGTGATCCAGGTGTCCTTGGTGATTCCGCTGGGGACGACGACGTTGGTCCATTCCATGACGCCCTTCGCCGGGACCTCGTAAGAGGGCCCCTTCACCACGTAATCCGGCTGAATCAGCCAGCCATCGGCCGGCCATGCGACGGGAGACGGCGCATCCTTGGCGTTGCCTTCCGCAGCGCCGTTGTCGGCCCAGGCGACGATCGTATCGATGTCGCTCTGCTTCAGGGAACGGTCGTTGGAGAAGTGGCCGTAACCGGGATCGGCAAACCATGGCGGCATCTTCCGGCTGGCGACCGCGGCCTTCATGGCCTTGGCCCACGGCCGAGTGCCCTGGTAGGTAAGGAATGACATGGGCGCGATCTGGCCGGGCCGGTGGCAGCCTTGGCAGTTCTTCTGCAGAATCGGCTCAACGTCCTTGTGAAACGTAATCGAATCGGCCGCGTAGACCGTTCCGGCAAACAATCCAATGGCAGCCCAACGGGTCAATATCATGCGAACCTCCGTGCTCATCATACACGAGCGGGCGCTCCCTTGCTTTGCCTGCGGACTCCGACAGCCTGCGGACTCCGCAGCGGCGGCCGAATCATGGCCCCGCGGTGATCAGGCCGCGGCGAATCGCCGCCCATGCCGGAAACAGAGGTGGGTTTTCGAGCCACGTGGTCAGCCACAGAATCACTTCTTCTTTTTCCGCCCTGCGCGCGGGATTCCGGGCCGCCAGGCGGGCGTGGTCTTTGGCGGTGATGACTACCTTGCGGACAGATGCCTGGCGTTTCGCGCCGCCGCGCGTATACTCATCCAGTAGCAGGCGCAGGCTCTCTTCCAATTCGTCGAAGTTCGCCTGGCGCACGCCCGCGACGGTGGGATCAAGCGGCACGCCGCTCTCTCTCACCAGCTTACGCAGGTAACTTTCCGAGATAGGCGCGAGCGCTCGCGCGAGCTCGGCGAGTTCCGTCTCTCCGATGCGGGCCGGATGGCGCTCCACGATCCAGCGCGCGAGTTCAGCGGCTTTTCCCTTGGGTGGCATGGGACGCGGCATGACGGGTGGTTTTGTGCAACGCCTGCCGATAGGCCACCACGGCCTTTTCGTGCTCGGCAATACTGGCGGAAAACTGGTGCGCGCCGCCCGCCGGCTTGGCGACGAAGTAAAGGTACTTTGTCTCCGCCGGAAACAGCGCCGCCGCCAACGCCTGCGCGCCGGGATTGGCGATCGGCCCCGGGGGAAGGCCCGGATTCTGATACGTGTTGTAAGGATTCGTGCTATGCAGGTCCGACTGGTGAATGACGCCGCGATAGCGGTGATCGATCAGCGCGGCGTAGATCGTCGTAGGGTCGCAATCCAGTTTCATGTTGATGTTCAGGCGGTTGACGAAAACGCTGGCGATCAGCGGACGCTCCTCCGGCGCGGCGGTTTCTTTTTCGACGAGTGAAGCTAACGTCACCGCGTTCCTAGGATCAACCTTGCTGCCCGCGCTGATCTTGACCCACTGCTTGCGAAACTCGCCGGTCATCATTTTGCATAAGTCCGCCGCCGTCGTCGCGTGTGTCAGCCGGTAGGTGGAAGGGAACAGGAAGCCTTCTAGGGTTTTGACCCGTGGCGCCAGATCGTGGATCAGCGAGGGGTCCTCGGCGGCGCGCAAGAAATCGTCCTGTTTCATGATGGCTTGCGCTTCGAGCGACTTGGCGATGTCGAAAATGTTGCTGCCTTCCGGCACGGTGAACTCAAAGAAGTAGATGTCGCCGCGCGCGATGCGCCCGAACACTTCACCAACGCTTGCGGCCTTCGCAAAGCGGTATTCGCCGGCTTGCAGCTTCGCCCCGGGCCGAGTCAGGCGAGCCAGCCAGAACTGCCATGGGTATTGGATCACTCCTTGACGCGCCAGCTCTTGCGCGATGCCGGTGGTGCCGGTGCCGCGCGGAATCTCGACAAAGGTGTCCGTGCTGAAGCCTTGAAACGGTGTTAGCAGCGCCCAGGCGGAAAAGCCAGCGAGCAGCAGGACCAGCGCGAGGAGTCTCTTCACGACGCCGTCGCTCCGGAATCCAGGAAGCTGGCCAGCAGAATCACCGCCGCCAACCGGTCTACCGCTTTCGCGCGCTTTTCAATGCTGATGCCGCTCTGTTTGAGCACGCGCTCGGCTTCCTTGCTGGTCAGCCGCTCATCCCAAAATTTTACGGGGAGGCCGGTGCGCTCGCGCAGCTTTTCGGCGAATTCGCGTGTATAGACCGCTTGGCGGCCCTCGTCACCTTTCATGTTGAGGGGATGGCCCAGCAGGATCAGCTTCACGTCATGCTCCCGCGCCAGCGCTTCGATGGCGGCAATATCCTCACGGATGGCCGTGCGTTGCAGAGTTTCCAAACCCTGGGCGGAAATGCCCAAGGGGTCGCTCAGCGCCAGCCCGATGCGCTTCCGGCCCAGGTCCAGCGCCAAAATTCTTCCGTTCTCTGTATTGTGCTGGTAATTCACGGTCTATACAAATTATAGTGATAGGTGACGATATCTTGAGTCGCGGGCAGGCAAGGCGTGGTGGTTCACAACACATCATCGACGCAGAAATCCCTACAGGTCGGCGTGGGTATCCTCGCGGCCGGAGCCGCCATTGCTCTCCTGTATTTTGGGCGGGTCTTCTTAATCACGGTGATCATCGCCTCCATGATTGCCTTTCTGCTTGACCCGCTCGTGATCATGTTCATGAAAATGCGCATGCCGCGCGGGCTGGCCAGCTTCGTGGTGTGCAGCATCGGCCTCATCTGCCTGTATTTGGCGGGAGTGGGAATTTATCTGCAGGGTTTGGAAATCGCGGACGATTTGCCGGCCTATGGAGCCCGCATCACGGAGATGGTGGATTTGGTGGCCGTGCGCATGGAGAAATTCGAAAACGGAATCTATGCGAGCCTGGTGCCGCGGCGTCTGCAACCGCAAAGCGGAACCGCCGCCGAACCCGCGCCCACCCCCGCGGATGCCCGCAGCAAGAGACTCAAGAAAGCGGAGCCGCCACCGCCGCCGCCCACCGTACAGGAAGTGCGGATCCTGCAGGAGCCGGCCCCGGTCTTTTCTCACCTCTACTCTTACTTGGCCGAGTATTACAGCGTGCTGCTGATGGCATCCTTTGTGCCGTTCCTCGTGTACTTCCTGCTGAGTTGGCGGGACCATTTGCGTAACCGGTATCTGATGCTGTTTCAGGGTGACAATCGCGATGAAGCGGCGGCGGCGTGGATTGGCCTGGGCGATATGGTGCGCGCCTACGTCATCGGCAACTTCATGCTGGGGATACTGCTGACCGTGGCCAGCGCGCTCCTATTTGCCTCCGTGAAATTGCCGTACTGGATTCTGGTGGCTCCGGTGAGCGGATTCCTGAGTCTGGTGCCTTATATCGGCTTGCCGCTGGCGGTGTTGCCCCCTATCGTCGCGGCGCTGCCCGCCACCAAGGACCCGGCCATTTACCTCTTCGTGGCGATGAGCGTGGCGATCCTCCACCTGTTGGCGCTCAATCTGCTGTACCCAAAATTCGTGGGCGCGCGTGTGCACCTGAATCCATTAGCGGTCACCGTGGCGCTCATGTTTTGGGGCATGCTGTGGGGAGCCATCGGATTGGTGCTGGCCATCCCCATTACCGCTGGTCTCAAAGCGGTGTGCGATCACGTTGGGCATTTGAAGCCGTATAGCCGCCTGTTGGGCGATTGATGGGGTGACTGACGGCCGTGAATAAGACTTTTTGGATCTTCCTGCTGACCGGGCTGGCTGTCGTGGGCGGGTTTCTCTTCACCCTGTTCAAGACCACCGAGGGTGCGCACCTTCGCTTGGAAGGCCGGATTCTGAAGGTCCGCGTACTCGCGCTTCCCGACAGCGCCGCCGTGCTGGCGGTGGTGGATTTCCGGGTCACGAACCCATCCGACGTCCCGTTTGTGGGCAATTCCGTCGCCCTGCGCCTGGAGCCGGCCAGCGGCGATCCTGTTGACGGCATCGTGATTTCCAAGCCCGATGTCGATAACATGTTTCGTTACGAGAAGCTGCTGGGCCCCAAGTACAACGACGTTTACAGCTTGCAGGACCGCATCGCGCCGCACCAGACCCTGGACCGCATGGCGGCGGCCCGCTTCAACGTGCCGGAGGCCGCCGTGAATTCCCGCAAGGCGATCCGCATCCGCCTGGAAGACGTGGATGGCGCGGTGGCGGAACTCGCTGAAGCACCCGCTCCCGTGAAATGACCATCCGGGTGAAGGTGATTCCGCGTAGCGCCAAAACAGAAATCGCCGGTGAGATGTCCGATGGAACGCTTAAAGTGAAAATTGCCGCTCCGCCGGAGAAGGGCAAAGCCAACGAGGCTCTGTGCGCGTTTCTGGCGGCGCACTTCAAGGTTCCGCGCGCGGCGGTCACCATCGTCAGTGGGCAAAGCGCGGCGCTGAAACTGGTGCGGATCAATTGAGTACCTGGCTACTGAACCATCGCTTATGGAACGACCAGGTGCTGAACGTCCTTCTCGTTTTCCAGGCAAATATAATCCAGCAGTTCCGTATCGGGCGCGAAAATCTGCGTCACCTGGACGGTCCACGGTTTCGTATAGGCCTTCGGATCGTCGACCGTGATCTCGATCTCCAGCGTTCCAAAGTTCACGCGCCGGAATTTTTCCGTGACGCGGGCGGCATCCGTGAGAGGACTGCCTCCGGTGTCGAGCCACAACCCGTCGCGGAAGCCGGCGGTCTGCACGACCAAAGTGTCTCCGTCCCATTTTCCCGTGGAGTAGCCATTCCAGGACCCGTTCAGATCCGTTGGCAAAGGCCGCCCGTCGGTGAAGATCTGGCGGTAGCTGGCGTTCTGCTCGTTGAGCGTCACCAGCAGGCCCGGCGTCTGGATCATCTTCCGGAACAGCGGAAACACGGTCAGCCGTAGCATCCCGGGTGGAAGGCAGTGCGTCATCGGATCGTTGGGGCGATTAGCCGCCCTGGTCTTTTTCACTAACTCGGCCGCCCACGGCTGATACGGCAGGCCCTCCTTGAGGGACCGGCCGAAATTGGCAAACTCAGGCGGGACGGAGACCTCGGTCGCGCAATACACATTGGGGCCCTTCATGGTGCCGTTGACCGCGTTGGCAACCGGGCAAGACATGCCCCAGATTCCGGAAAGATCCGGTTTGCCATCGGCAGCACGGGGCGTGGGAGCGGTGAGGTTCGGTTTGCCGTCCGGCAGCCGCGGAATTCCGGCAGTCGGGTATTTCAGCCACTGCGCGGGAAGATACACACTCATCGCGCACAGAATCATCGCTAGCTTGCGCATCGTTTGCATCGTTTCTCCTCCTCAGCGAAGCTGGTCCGCTACTTTCGCAATGCCGGCCTTGGCGCAGGCTTCTTCCTGCACCTGTCCCATGGGGGCTCCACTCAAGCCGACGGCGCCAATGGTCTCCTGGCCGACCTTGATGGGAACGCCGCCGCCGAGCGGAATGACGTCGGCCAGCATGCGCTGCCCGGCATTGGTGGTTTCGGTGCGCTTGGCCCACTCGGCGGAAGTCTGCTGGAAGGTCCGCGCCGTATAGGCCTTGCGGCGAGCCAGTTCCGGATTGTGCGGCGACGCCCCATCGCCTTGCAGCAACAGCTTAAGCCGCCCGGCGCGATCCACCACGGCAATCGACGTCCTGCTTCCGCACTCGGCCAGGGCAGTTTCGGCGATCGTCATGGCCATGCGCAGCGAAACGTCGCGTTGCGTGAGCACCTGCGCGTTTCCCGCGGAAGGAATGATGAAGAACGCGGCAAGCGCGGCTGCAATCATCAATCGAAATGGCACGCGAAATGGCATGAGAACCTCCTATGGCTGCGGCTGGTAAAAGACACGTCCGCAATTCAGCTTAGTTTACTTGATGGCAAGAGAGATAGATTCGGAGCTTGTCCCAAGTACCTGAGGCTCGGGGTCACGGCCCAGCTACTAGCGGCAGCTTCCTCCACCCAGGTGAAGTCTTCTTCGCATAGTTCTGCCAATCGAGGGCGGGTCTCCGCTCGTTCTCGCGTGCGAGAAAGTTGACGAGGTTTATGAACCACTGCCCGAGCATAGAGGAACCGTCAATCTGGTCGGTTCCCGTCTCGGACGGAGGGTTGATCATTCCGCGGTCTAAGACCAACACCCGATCGAGAAATGCGCGTGTGCTCCGACTCTCTTTTGCGATGTCCACCACCCTGGCCCATTCTTTCGACAGCCAATCCTCCTCCGTCAGGTCACTGGTATATGCGAATACGGTGCGAAAGCATCGTATCGCATCATCCGATGGTGCAGTGCCTTTGGCAGTAACACCCGCCCCGGCTAACGTGAAGGGACGCTTAAATGGTTTTAGAGTGTTGATTTGTTTCGCCGCCAAATATGACTTACGAAGCTCTTCCCTCGTCAAGACACTCTTTACCTCGATATAGGCAAGCAAGGATTCGGCAGGTATCCAGAGCGGATTCTCGGAAAGTACGGGGTTGCGAACCTGATCAAAAATGACAATGTCCGTTTCTCCGGACCGATGGTCCAAATAGTCGACGATCTCGCCTTTGCATGCTACACGGTACCCGTTTGGCAACCGGCCCCTGAGGAAATCCGCGATGCTTTCTGCTCGGGCGTCGCCCTTAAGTCCACGGTGGATAGTATGGGCCGATTTCTTAAACGCCGTCCACAGGTTCTGCTCGGCCTCCTCTATTACACTGCCGACCGAAGCGTTGTTCCGTCTTGCTCCACGTACCATCTGGATATTATCTCGATATCGGCGGGCCAGAAGTCAGCTTGTAGCAAGTTACTCCCGTGACATACACCAGTCGGAAACTATCGTGCCAAGGGGAGACTCCCATTGTCCGCCCCTAATCCGTCGGTAAGGATTGGCTGAGGCGCGGCGCGAATAGAGCAAGGTTGGAAAGCGGCAAAGGATAGGGGCGTTTGAGTTGGG
>CAMAVI010000126.1 GCA_945861625.1 Candidatus Sulfopaludibacter sp. SbA3 | reverse complement strand
TCGCTCCATGAAATCCTACAGGTCCTCAGCCTCAACCTCTTCGAGAAAACCCCCATTTTACAGGCCTGCGGCGAGTATCACTCCTACGAAAAATTAGACCCATTTTCTAACCAACTGAGCCTGCTCGACTTGTAACCGGACGCTAGTGGCTCGATATAAAGACAGGGCCTGCGGATTCCGCTTCGTTCCAGCACCCCCTCGGAGCAACGCTTCGGATTTTCCCGGCGGCTTGCGGAAATGATTGGGCCGACTCAGCGTGAGATTTGCGAAGTGATATAAGCTTTGTGCTGGAGGCTCCCCGATGAAAGCTCGACTATTTTTTGCGATGGCGGCAGCGGTTTGCGCGCTGTCCACGCCCGCGTTTGCTCAGTGGCTGGATTACCCGACCGCGGGGATTCCCCGTTTGCCCAACGGCAAGCCGAACCTGGCGGCGCCGGCGCCCAAGTTGCCGGACGGCAAGCCGGATCTCTCCGGGCTCTATTATATCGACAGCGGACGCCTGTTTCAAAACGTGGCCGCCGATATCAAGCCGGATCTCCCGATGCAGCCCTGGGCGGCGGAACTCGCCAGGAAGCGCGAGCAGGACAACCGGAAAGACGACCCATACTCGCACTGCATGCCGCCGGTAGTGCCCCGGATCAACTCCGGGAACCGGCCGTTTAAGATTCTGCAGTTGCCGGGGCTCGTCGTGATCCTCTATGAGACGGGCTACATCTTCCGGCAGATTTTCACCGATGGCCGTCCGCTGCCCAAGGATCCGCAGCCGGCCTGGTTGGGCTACTCGGTGGGAAAATGGGAAAGCGACGCTCTGGTGGTGGATACCATCGGGTTTCAGGATCAGGGATGGCTGGACGGGAACAAGGGGCATCCGCACACCAGCGCCATGCACGTGACCGAGCGGTTCCGGCGCGTGAACTTCGGGCGCTTGGAAATCGAAGAGACCATCGATGATCCCAAAGCGTACACCAAGCCCTTCACGGTGAAGCACACCATGCACCTGCTGCCCGACAGCGAAATTCTGGAAAACATCTGCAACGAGAACGAGAAGGACGCCGTGCATCTGGTGGGCAAGTAGCCCCCCACCAAAGAACTCGAACGGCGCTGCTTCTACCGCGCCGATCTGAAGATCCTCAATTTTATCTGGTCTATTTTACCGAGAGCAGGTCACTACTTGTATTCGCCAGCAGAGCGAAGCTGCTGAATTAGGCGCGGAACGAACCCGGCTTGCGTGGACTACTTACGCCGCGCGGATGACGCCGGTGCCCATCTACGGGCGCAGGGCTTCGGGGATGCACTCACCGCCAGGGAGCCGGCCGTGGGAGACGCCCGAGACTACTTCAGCCTATCGGCAAGCTTGGCCAGAGCGGCATTGGCGCAGGCCGCGTCCTTATCCCCGCCGGGAGCGCCGCTGACGGCGACTGCGCCGATGGTCATGTCACCCACTTTAATGGGCACGCCGCCCTGGGCGTTGATGGTGCCCGCGATCGTCGCGGGCGGGGCCGTCTGACCCGCGGGGGGAGGCTGCGCTGGGCCGGAGGGCCGGTTGTAGAGCATGGTCGCGGTGGCCTTCATCTTGGCGACTTCGGTGGTGGACGCCGTTGCGCCGTCGTCGCGCAGCATGGCCTTGGGAGCGTTGAGGCCATCGACCACCAGCACCGTGACCTTATAGCCCGCGGCCCGGCAGCTATTCATCGCTTCCTGGGCGATGGACTGAGCCACGGTCATGGTGAGCACCTTGGAGTTCGGGAGTTGAGCGAAGGCGTTCGCCGAGAGCGCCGCCGCAACTACCGTAAGACGTGTGAGCGTTGTCAGTTTCATATGCGTTTACACCCTCCTGAGTGGGGACTGGTCCAAGCCGTCCCAGCATATCATTTCGGTGTCTGCATCTTCTTCATATCCGCGTTCAACCACGGCGTGGAGGCGAGCGCGGGCAATGGAGTCCGCCGTGGCAAACAACGTCACGTCCCAACCGCGAGCGGCGAGTCCCTCCGTGATGTTGCTGGCCACCGTTTCCCAGGTCCGATATTGGCGCGGAGGTGTTCGCCAAGCCACGGGCGATAGCACTGCGATTCATTGCTGGCGTTTCAACTCGCCACAGCTTCCATTGCCGCCAAGACATCGGCGACGGGAACGGTGGCAAACCCCGTGGCTTGGTCGGCGATGCCGTAGGGGATAATCAGTTCGCCGTTATGCACCAAAGCGCCGCAAGTGTAGACCACGTTGGGCACGTAACCTTCGCGTTCGTCTTGATTGGGTTGCAACAATGGTTCGCGCAAGCGGCCGATGACTTTGCTGGGATCGTCGCGATCCAGGAGGAATGCGCCGATGCAGTATTTGCGCATAGGGCCGACGCCGTGGCTGAGCACCAGCCAACCCGCGCCGGTTTCCATGGGCGACCCGCAATTGCCGATCTGGACGAGTTCCCACGGGAACAGCGGCTTGAGGAGCAGTTGGTGCTGATTCCAGAAGTGGACGTTATCGGAAAACATAATGAAGATGTTCTCGTTGTCCTGGCGGGAAAGCATGGCATAGCGGCCGCCGATTTTGCGGGGAAATAGCGCCATGCCCTTGTTTTGCGCGGCTGGGCCGTTGAGGGTGAGGAAGCGGAAACGCAGGAAATCCCTGGTTTCAACCAGCTCCGGCATCACCAATTTGCCATCGAAGGCGGTGAAGGTGGCATAGTAGATATGACTGCCGTCGTCATTTGTGAAGCAAACGAAGCGAGCATCTTCGATGCCATTACGCTGCGACAGCGTCGCTGGGAACAGAATGCGTTCCGATAACTGTTGGTCGGGTTCGAACTGAACCTCAAAGTTCGAACGGGCCAGAGTCCATATCCCTTCAGCGGCGGCCCGGTCGGTGGCCTTAATCCTCGGGACGTCCCCGAGCGCGGCATCGAGGGAGCGGCGAAGATTCTGCAGGGTGAAACAATCGCCAAGTTCGCCCATCACCTGCTGCGTAAAGTCGCCGGCCAGACCCATCTCGTTCAATCTGCGCCCGAACAGGGGCTTTTCGTAACGGAGATTGGGGATCTGCCGAGGCTCCGAAATCATACCCGTGGGGGTTGCCAGCTCAATGCGGTTATCGGTGTGAATGATCCCCGTGCGAAATGTAACAGAAGAAATATGCCCTTCGCCGGTGGCACGGAGACTGAGAACGAAACGGAGTGCGCCATCCGGCAGGCCTGTCTGATCGGGGTCCGGAACTATAGATGGATTGAAGAGTGCCGCCGACTCCACCGAGTATTCGGCCAGGAGGCAGGCGCCGATCAGCATGCATCTGGCCTCTGTGGGCGTAGTGCCAGAGAGAAGGCTCGGACCGATACTTTGGCGCACATCTTCGAAGCGCTTGAGAAACAGGCTGTGGACGTGCAAGTGCCGCCAGGAAAATTCTCTGGTGATGTGATCGAGCAAGGGACCGACTTGATCCTCTCGAATCTCCAGGACTCGTGAGACGATGGCGGCGATCCGTTGAGAATCCCCAGGAACGAACGGCCGCAGGAGGACTCGCGACGGATCCGGCTTCAGGACGATGCTGGTGCGGCTTACGTTGAGGGGGCCGGCATTCATAAGAGAACCTAAGCCCCGACGGTGATCGGCTCCTTGAAACTGGTCACCATGTTCTGGACCAGGCGCATCTCGGTCAGCGACAGGAGGAAGGCGAGGGTCGATTCGGCGCCTTGATTTCCATTGACGCGGTCGACATGCAGGCCGTCGTAGCAGCCACCGCTCTCGGGGGAGTAAAGCTCCTGGCCCAGATCGTTCCAACCGATGAACCAGTCGAAGGCGCGCTGGGCCTGCTCATACCACCAGAAGTCCGAGGTGGCGCGAAAAGCTTCCAGGCAGGCGGACACCGTGGCTTGGGCCTCGATGGGCTGCTGATCGAAATCGGCGCGCACACCGCCCCGGCGATAGAAGCCGTTGCTGCCGATCGGCCGGAAATGTCCCTTCCCGGAAATCTGTAACTCAGTGAGCCAACGCAAGGCTCGCAGGCCCATGGCGAGGACCGCGGATTGTCCGGTGGCGCGGCCGCTGACGATCAAGGCATGGGCCAGCTTGGCGTTGTCGTAAGAGAGTTCGTCCTCAAACCAGCACCAATCCGGCTTGGCATTTCGCTCGAAGAGCCCGATCAATCTACCCGCAAGCACCTCGCGGGTTTGGTTCACGAGACTATCGCCGCTGAGCCGCCGCAAGTATTCGTGAATTCCAATCAGTCCGAAGGCCCACGCACGGGGAGAGGTGAAGTCGTTCAAGGCGGGCAGGGCGCGGGCAAACAGTTGGCCCGCCATCATTTGAAAGCCGCGATGCGGGGAACGCCCCACGCCGACACCGAGGGACCACAGCGCGCGCCCGTGGCAATCCTCCGAGCCTTTCTCATCCAGCCATTGACGGTCAAAGCTCATGTGATTGTGAAAGCGGTGCGTGTTGGCGTCGAAGGCGTGATGGAGGAATGCCGCGCAGGTTGTGGCCATGCCGCGGATGCCTTCCAGCTCCTCGCCCAGTTCGCCCAACTGAACGGCCAGGATGAAGGCCCGGGCCACGTCGTCGGTACAGTAGCCTTCGGAAAAATTGGGCACGCTGAAGGTGGCGTGCTGAAAGATGCCAGTGGAATCGGTCATGCGGGCGAGGTGATCGAGCTTCAACTCTGGCAGTTCGCGCGGCCGCTGCGCGAGAGTCTTGGTCCGCAGGGATTTTCGCGAATGCGCCGCTCCACCCAGCCGTGAAAGTTCGAATGCGCTCATGTAGAGCTGAGCCACGCTGGACCAGATCATATCCCGCCCCATCCGGTACGCATTCTTACGCATGGAGTCGCGGCGCATGTCATCCTTCAGCAAGCCAATCACGGCGCGGGCGACGGCGGTGGAATCACCGAAAGGCACCAGCACTCCCCGTTCGTCAGCCAGGAGGTCGGCCGCGTGCCAGTAGGGCGTCGAAATCACGGCCTTGCCCGCGCCGAAAGCATACGCAAGGGTTCCGGAAGTGATTTGCGCCTCATTGAGGTAGGGTGTGAGGTACAGGTCCGCGGCGCCAATGAACTCCTTGAGCGTTTCGAGTTCCACGAACTGGTTGTAGAAGATGACGTTCGTCTCCACGTTGTTCTTTTTTGCGAGAAGTTCCAGGCTCAAGCGATACGCCTCGCCGTGTTCGCGCACTAGGTTGGGATGCGTGGCGCCCAGTACGACGTAGACGACATCGGGAAACTCAGCGACGATTGCGGGGAGCGCGTTGAGCACGTACTCGATTCCCTTGTTGGGAGACAGAAGGCCGAATGTCAGAAGAACCGTTTTCCCTTCCACTCCAAATTGGTCTTTAAAGTAGGTGGGATCGACAAAGCTCACGTCGGGAATGCCATGAGCAATCACGTCGATCTTGGCGGGAGGAGCGTTGTAAATCTCTTCCAGCATCCAGCGCCCGCGCTCGGTCATGACGACCACGCGCGTGGAGAGAGAGAGGAGTTCCTGCATGACACGTCTCTGATCGGCCCGGGGCTCTTGCAATACGGTGTGAAGTGTTGTGACCACCGGCATCCGCAGTTCACGCAGGAATGCGAGGACATGGCCGCCAGCGGGTCCGCCGTAGATGCCGAACTCGTGTTGAAGGCAGACCATGTCCACGTTGCTGATGTTTAGAAAATCGGCCGCGCGCACGTAGCTGGCGAGATCCTGCTCTTCAATCTCGAAGTGAACCACCTCCGGATACTCGTAGCCGCCCTTGATGTCGTTTACCGCGACGCAGAAGCACTGACTCCGCGGATATGCGCCGGCGATCGCACCCAGTAAATCGGACGTAAATGTAGCAATGCCGCACTTGCGCGGAAGATGATCCCCCACGAAGGCGATCTTGCGGACTTTCGATGTTTCTTTCATATAATCCTTTTGCTGCCGGAATGAACGCGGCCCGTACCACTTGCCCAGATTCCAGGACTCAATGCACTTTGCCCGCACTACGGCGGTGAAATCGGTCTCAGGAGCCGTTTCGCTGATGCACCCATGGCGAGAGCGCTGGCGGCGCATTCGAAAAGAGATCGGTCAGGTTGACTCGAACTGAGCCACGAGAAGATGGGAAGAAACGGACCTTCTTCCTTAGGTGTATCTTAAGATGTCCTTCTAGACTCGTTCGCGCCGGCCATCAGAATGGCCTCGCGACTCCAGCCTCGGAGAACCGGCGGTGCTGTCCACGCGGAAGCAATGTTCTGAGTTCCGCGAGCACCAACGCCTTTCATTTCATGATACTCGATACGGAACCGCGGATTACTCTCGCAAGATGAAACGGCAGTGGAGAGGCTCTTGCAAGCCGTCGACTTTACCACCACAATACGGTACTCTTACCGGTGAATTTGACGATTTCGGGAGCTACGCGTTGACGCGCAGCCGGTAGGTCGGATCTGTCCGGGAAGCGTCCAGGTGCTGGATCAGTCCTGGTAAGCTGGCTTCACGCCGGCTTGACCCATGAACGCCAGCCCGCCGAAGGCGCCCATGGAGCGGCGGGAAATCGGCGATCACGCGGTTTGCGGGAATTGACTCCTGAATCCGTTGCTATACTCCGGACTTGGCTGGATTGCTCACGCAAACGCTGGTTGGGAGGTTACTGTGCCTGGCGGTTCTGCTTGGCGTCGAAGTCACCGCGCTATCGCTTTTCGTGGACAACGAGACGCTCCCACGGACCGGACATCTGCTCCCCTTGCTGCAGGAGTGGGGTCCCAGTCTGGTTCGCGGGGCAATCGCCTTTGGCGCGGTGTTCCTGACCTTTGCGCTTTTAAAGTGCCGCGATGCACTCGAACGGGTAGCCTTGCTCCCCATCCAACCGTTTTGGCTTGCCGGGCATGTTCTGGTAGCCGCCGGATTCGCGTTCGTCAGCATGCGTTTGTACGCTGCCCGGCAATCGGACCCCAATCCCGACCTCTTGGCGGCGGCATGGGCTTTGATGGGGCTACTGGCCGTGGTGCTGGCGGCAGTGGGGTTCCTGAAGTTCAGGACATGGCGGCAGGTGTGGGCCGCTACCGGGTCCTTGTGGGTGGTGGCATTGTCCACCGCCTTGATTGCTTCGTTCCTTACACAACCCGCGCGGGCTCTGTGGGAGCCCACCACCCGGCTTACGTTCACACTGGTGAAGTTCATGTCGTCTTGGATTTTGCCTGGGGTGACCACGGATCTCGAGCACGCTACGATTCGCGCTCCCCACTTTTCAGTGATCATTGCCCCAGAATGTTCGGGACTGGAGGGAGCCGCCCTGATTCTCCTGTTCGCCATTGCGTGGTTGTGGCTGTTCCGGCAGGAATGCCGCTTTCCATGGGCGCTGGCACTGCCGCCCTTGGGTGTGATCGCCCTGTTCCTGTTGAACGCGGTTCGCTTGACGGCGCTGGTGTTGATCGGCAATGCGGGCGCGAAGCAAATCGCGGCCGGAGGTTTCCATTCGCAAGCTGGTTGGATTTCCTTTAACGCAGTGGCATTTGGTCTGTGTGTGGTGGCGCGCCGCTCACCATGGTTTTCCAGCGGATTGATGCCTGGGCTAACGGAAACGAAAATCGAGACGAAACCGGAGACGACAGCGGACGCGACCACAGCTTTCTTAGTTCCCTTTTTGGCGATCCTGGGCACCGGCATGCTGACGCGTGCCGTGTCATCCGGGTTCGAGTCACTTTACCCCTTGCGACTCCTGATTGGCGGACTGGCACTGTGGACCTTCCGGCGCAGTTATCGGGATTGCGATTGGCGCATCGCATGGCCCGCGCCGGTGGCGGGCGCCGGCGTATTTGTTCTTTGGGTGGTCCTCGACCGCATCGCCGGTGTTTCTTCTGCCGGTCCGATTCCAGCGGCTCTTGAATCCATGAGCGGTCCGGCCCGGATTCTTTGGTTGGGCGCGCGCGTGTTGGCCGCCTCCGTGACCGTTCCGGTTGCCGAGGAACTGGCGTTCCGCGGTTACCTGATGCGCCGTCTCAGCGCAGCGGATTTCGAGAGTGTGAATCCGCGCCAGTTTACGTGGTTTGCGCTGGCCCTTTCCTCGCTTGTTTTCGGCATCCTGCACGGCAGCAGTTGGCCGGCAGGCGTTGCGGCGGGATTCGTCTACGGTTGGCTATATGCGCGAAGAGGGCGGCTCGGGGACGCGGTGGCAGCGCACGCCACCACCAACATTCTGCTGGCGATGTACGTCCTCATCTTCCAGCAGTGGCAATTTTGGTAGTGAATAGCGCCGAGCCAGGAAAATACTACTTGTGCCAGATCCATTTCCGTAGTACAAATGCTAGAGTTGTATCGTTACGAGTGAGCGGAGGGAACACATGTCCAAGTTTTTTGGTTTGAGCCTGTTACTGGCGGGCGCCGCAAATTTCGCCTTTGCTGTAGCGCACCCGGTTCTTTGGACACAACATTGTTCACGCTGCTATCGCCTGGAAGTGCTCGCGCCGGGCCTGGGCCGGTGAGCGGTAACCCAGCTTTGCCATCAACCATTGCTGGTTGTACTTTCTGATGAAATCGCCCACCGCTG
>CAMAVI010000125.1 GCA_945861625.1 Candidatus Sulfopaludibacter sp. SbA3 | reverse complement strand
AACTGCTGCACGGCTCGTTGCTGTTCGATCTGGTATTGTCTCTTCATAGCGACTCTCTCCTTTTTCTTGGCAGAAAAAACCAACCGTCGGCCTATTATGGCCGCCAGTTTGAGAGTCGCTACTTTCTACGATTTACCGGGCAATCTCAGTTCCACGAAGGCGGGTGCTGCGCTCACTGTTCTGCCAGCTCGACGCTGTCGTCGAGGCTTACGCGCCTGGACCTGCACGCCAGGCTCGAATCGATCCGCCCACTTCTGTAGACTCGGCCGGTCCACATCCAACGCCAGCGCCGTTGCTTTGATCCCATCCCGCCTCACCAACTTCGCCGCCGCTGCCCACAACTCCTCCGGCAGCCGCGACCTCACCGGGTGCGTACTGCGAAACTCCGCAAATCGCCGTCGCAACTGCTCCGCATCCTCGCGATGGCTTGCCGATTCCTGTGTCATGCCGCCGGGCCTCCTGCCCTCGACACAAACCTATCAGCCAAGCTCAAGCCCAGTCACGCACGCTTACCGGAAACTCACACTCTCTCTCCGCGCGGCGGAATCAAAGCCTCGCGAACCAAAGGCTCACAGGGCTGGGCCGTTGGATACCACCTACGTGGGTCAACGCCCTTGCTCGGGGACTCTTACAAACGCATTGGTTCGCGCGGCAAGTGGTATTGAACCGGTGGTTCCCGCACCCGAGCCCAGGCTTGTGACCGCTAGTTGCGCCGCGTGCTATCGGGGAAAGCGCGCAAATATTGTTTCGGAACCGAGAGAGAAACACCGAGCTCTTGCGCCGCATGCAGCGGGAAGTAGGGATCGCGCAGCATCTCCCGCGCCAGAAGCACAACATCGGCTTGGCCCGCTTGCAGGATAGCCTCGGCTTGCTTCGGCTCAGTGATCAGCCCTACCGCCCCCGTCAGCAGGCCGGTCGCTATGCGAATACGCTCCGCGAAAGAAACCTGAAATCCGGGAGCAAACGGGATCTGGGCGGTGGCTATGTTGTTGCCCGAGGAGCAATCCATCAGATCCACGCCCAAGGGCTTAACTAACTGAGCGAGTTCCACGGAGTCTTCGATGGTCCAGCCGCCCGCGGCCCAATCCGTACAGGAAATACGCATGAAGAGAGGCTGACCGGATTTCATTTCACCGCGAACCGCTTCCGTGATCTCTAACGCCAGCCGCGCGCGATTCGCAAAGGAGCCGCCGTACTGGTCCTTCCGGAAATTAGACAGGGGAGAAAGAAATTCGTGCGCCAGGTAACCGTGCGCGGCGTGAATTTCAATGATCTCGAAACCCGCCGCCAAGGCCCGCCGCGTGGCGGCCGCAAACGTATCCACTACTTCGCGGATCTCAGACACGGTTAACTCGTGAGGAATCGGGTCGCCTTCCTTGAACGGCACGGGGCTCGGCGCAACCACCTGCCAGCCGTTCGGCTGATCCGGCGCGATGGCCGCGCCGCCGTTCCACGGCGTTTCGCAACTGGCCTTTCGTCCGGCGTGGGCCAACTGAATAGCCGGCACCGCTCCCTGGCTCTTCATGAACGTCACGATGCGCCGCAGCATCTCGACATGCTCGTCTTTGTAAATGCCCAGGTCGCCGTAGGTGATGCGGCCCTCGGCCAATACCGCTGTCGCTTCGACGATGACCAACCCCGCCCCACCCACGGCCCTGCCGCCCAAATGCACCAGATGCCAGTCATTGGCGAAGCCGTCGTCGCATGAGTATTCGCACATGGGCGAAACGGCAATCCGATTCGGCAGAGTCACGCCGCGAATCCGCAGCGGAGTAAAGAGGAGAGGCGCGCTCACTGGTTTGTTGTCACTTGGCTGTCCTTACTTGGCTTCCAACAAGAATGTTGGCGCCAAGCCGGAGAGAGTGGAGAACCCGGACGATCCCGCCACATGCAACCAACTCGATGCGCCGTGGATTTTGCCGCCGAAGAAATGCGGATGCACGTCGACTTGCATTTCTTTCATGACCAGGCTTCCATACTGCGTCAGAGGAAACACGGCGCGGGCCGGGTCAGCGACTTCCTGCACAACGTAAGGACTGCGCATGGCCTGCCGCAGGGCTTTTTCCCAACCCGTCTCGTCCAGTTCGGAGCCGCGGAAGGTGCTATGGTCCGAAGTCTCATCGTTGGGCCTCAGCACCAGTTTCGCCCGGTGCTTCATGACGAAGTCCGGCAGATCCACCGTGTGCTTCTTGTAAACGGTCTTGGCGGCCTGCACCAGCCGGGTCCACGGGATAAAGTCCGCAATGGCCTTGCGCTCGGCCGCCGGAAACTTCGCGGTGACGGCGGCGTCGGTCAACAGATCGAACAAGCCGCGTTTGGCGGTCACCTCGGAGCGGAAGCTATTCACCATGCAGATGGCGCGATCCTTATAGGCGCGCACCAGCGCATGATTCAGATCGAAGCGGACCAGGAAATCCTGCACGCGGACGCAACGGTAAACGATATCGATCACCAGGTCGCCGCGGCGCAACTGTCCGTTTTTGTATTCCAGTTGTTCGGGCGAAACCACTTCCGCGGTCAGACCCTCGCGGCGGAGGACTTCGGCCAAGACTGCATTCTCGCTGGCCTCGGGCGGCTGGAAGGGAGCGCGCGCCTCCACGATGGCGATGGCCGGTTTCTTGTTTTTTCCGCCGAATTCTTTGTAGGCCTTCAACATGGCCTGCACCATGGCCTTGGTACCGCCCAGCTTTTGCAGCTTGTGCTTCTTGCGGAATTCCTTGACCGGTGGCGCATCGTAATAAACGTCGGCGAGCAGGTTGCCATAGACGACGCTGGACGGCGACGTCATGCGATGACCGGTGAAGTGCAAAGAGCCGTTGTGCAGGTTGCCATCCAACATGCCAGCCAGCGTCTGCGATGAGTAGCCGGGTTCAACCGCGGCCAGCATGCGCTCTGCCGGAAGCAATTGCAGGCGAGCCAATAGCCCCGGATTGGCCATGACCATCTGTTCAACCCGTTGGATGGCGGAAAAAATCGTGGCGGCGGCCTTGCCCAGCGCGGCGTACTCGCGATTACTGATGAAGTGCGGACGCAGAACGGGCGACAAAGGCCGATTGACCAGCTTTTCAGCTTGGAGGCGCGCGCGCAACTCGTCGGCCCAAGCTAGGTCGATGTACGGTTCACTCTCAATTAATTTGTGGTAACGGGCTGTCGCCTCGCTCACTTGGCTCATGGCGGCTGAAGGCTAGTATCGCACGGGGCTGCAAGCGTTGGGAAGTGAAACCCCGTATCTGATTGATACAAATACAGTTTTTATTACGCCCCAAGAGCCCGCTACAACTACCGTTGATTCTGTTTTAAGGTTTTGTGGCGCCCCATGAACTCGCGAAGGCGCCTTCGAACGTGGTGCTCGTCTCCAGTTTCACACTCCCAAACCACGAGTACTTTCCAACCGGCAGTTTGTAACGTTCGAAGGTTCTCGCGGTCGCGAACTCTATTACGACGTAACTTCGGTTCCCAATAGTGCCGTCTGGTCTTGGGCACATGAGAGTCGATACATCCCGGATGCTGGTGCCAAAAGCAACCCCGAACTTCGATGATTTTCGCAATGCGCCGGAAAACGATATCCGGCCGTCCGGGAAGCGAGGCCACATGAAGGCGATACCGGTATCCCATCGAATGCAGAAGGCGGCGAACTTTCATCTCCGGAGAAGTATCACGTGAACGGATTCTCCGCATGTTCTCGGAGCGGCGCTTCTGATCGATGGTATCCGTCACACGGCTAGATCGAGAGGTAGATCGCCAATGTCCTTCAGCCTGCGGCCGTGAGTCATGATCCGCAGCGACTCTCTCGAATCGTCGAGCCCAAGGGTCTCAACAGCTTGTTCGAGTTCCGGTAGCGCAATGTGGTAGACACAGTCAATGTCACTTCCCAATGCGACTGATGACAAACGGCTGGGCAAGGGCTCCGCAGTAACAACTACGACGTGCGGAAGATGGCCACGCCGGTTGCGGATCAAATTGAGCGCCTCCGAGCGTGAGTTTTGCGACCGGTCGCTGCGGATCGTCAATTTACAAGAGATGCTGGCGTGCAACAGCGGCCGGCCACCGTTCATTTTGCGGAGGCTTGCGTGACGCGCGACTGCCTCATCCACGAGGTACTCGTCCCGGTTAATTTCGGCATCCTCAACCAACTCCCGGAAGACCACGACGTCTGGCTTGATGATGTAATCGCTACCGAGTGTCGCACGCAAGTCGTCATTGCCTTTCGCGGCCTCCGCGATGGCGACCAAATGGCGATACTGCTCAAAGCGAGCGATAGGGATCAATTTCTCCAGATTCCTGCCCTTTGCTTCCGTGCTCTTGCCATCGCCCCCATCACTCTGTCCGATTTTCCGCGTACCCCAGTGGCCGGGACGAAGATGGCTGAGCGTACTGAACGTCGCCTGTACGAACATGGCGGTGGCTTCTTCGAATTTGTTGCCAGCCCGTTGGGCGGGGATCTCCTTGGCGCCAAGGGTTAGCCCAAGGCTCCGCGCAATTTGGCGTGCGATTTCTTGGCTGGCGCGATTGCCCTTATCAGCAATGCTGGGGAAGGCGTTCCTCGTCCAAATGACTTCCTTGACGAGTCTCTTATGAAAGATGGTTCGCTCCACCGCGAAGCGCGCAGCCTTCGGCATTAGCCCGCCGCCCTCGTGAGCATGGTGTTTGCGAGGCACTTCCGTATCTGCCCGGCGACAGCGCGGGCAAAGGGCGGCGGGAACGCGTTGCCGACTTGGCGGTAAGCGGCGGTTTTCTTACCGGCGAATTGCCAGTCGTCCGGGAAGCCTTGCAAACGCGCGACCATTCGAACCGTGAGCCGCGGCATTCCAGCAAATTCAACGGGAGGAGCGCTGTCTAAAATTCCCAAACCATCGACTCCGAGCCCCGCCCATGCGCGCTTAGCCCGCGTGGGGCCAAGATCCGGACCACCATGCTTGTGCGAGCCGCCTACTATGGTAGGAGCGATTTCGTTCGCCTCCTGGCTCCATCTTTTTGCACCCTGCCAGCCGTTTGCGGCCGTTTGCGGCCATCAAATCATAAAGCACTTCGCCAACAGCCGGGGGATGAATGTGCCCGCCCTCAGGCCAGCGGAATTTGTCCGCCCACTTTCTCCGGAGTGCAACGAACACTACACGCGGCCTCAGTTGCGGAACACCGAAATCTGATGCATTCATCAGCTTCCAACCGGTCTCATATCCTAGCTTGGAGAGCTCATCCTTGATAAAGAACCTATAGTCTTAGAAGATTCCTTCGAGAATACCGCGCACGTTTTCAATCATCACAGCGTTGGGGCGGATCTGATCCACCAAGCGGATCAACACGGGGAACAGGTTGCGTTCGTCGCGGCTGCCCAGTTGCTTTCCGGCGACCGAGAAGGGCGGACAAGGCAATCCACCGGCGATGATATCAACATCCCGGAACGCCGCTCCATCGAAGCGATTGAGGTCCTCCTCGATCACCCGCCAATTGGGGCGATTGAGCCGCAGCGTCGCGCAAGCGTGGGGATCCAACTCGACCAAGCCCGCATGGCCAATGCCAGCCATCTCATAGCCGAGCGCTTGGCCTCCGGCACCGGCACAAAGCTCCAGCGCGGTCAGGCCGCTGTCCACGCTCGGCTTCTTTGGGAACCGGCGAAGTTTGGTGGTGCCCCAGGGGTTCTCCGTCATCTCCGGGAATAACAGCCCGGGAGTGGGAGGAGCACTACGGCGGAACTTGCGGCGTTTCATGACCGGTGAGTTATTCATCGACTCGCCTACTTCATCAAAAGATACCAAAACTGGAGTGACAGGCCAGTCCTACCTTTGATTCGCTTTGAGAACCTTCTTGCGCAAGCGGATCGATTTGGGCGTTACTTCCACCAGTTCGTCCTCGCGGATGAATTCGATGGCTTGCTCCAGGTTGAGCAGGCGCGGAGGCACCAGGCGGATGGCTTCGTCGGCGCTGGAGGCACGCATATTGGTGAGCTTCTTTTCCTTGACGATGTTGACGTCGAGATCGGCGTCGCGGGCATTCTCGCCCACGATCATGCCCTCGTAGACTTCCAGGCCCGAGCCCACAAACATATCGCCGCGTTCTTGCAGATTGAAGAGCGCATAACCGGTGGTCTTGCCAGCGCGGTCGGAGATCAGCGAACCCGTGGGCCGCGAGGAGATGTCACCCTGCCACTCGACGTAACCGTGGAATAAGGAATTCATGATCGCCGTGCCTTTGGTGTCGGTCAGCATCTCGCTGCGCAGGCCGATCAGGCCGCGCGAAGGAATGAGGAACTCCAACCGCACGCGCCCGGAGCCGTGGTTGACCATCTTCGACATCTTGCCCTTGCGGCTGCCCAGCTTCTCGATCACGACGCCGACGAAGTTCTCCGGGCAGTCGATGACGAGCAGTTCCTGGGGCTCGCACAGCTTACCGTCGATGGTGCGGGTGAGGATCTCGGGTTTACCGACAGCCAGTTCAAAGCCTTCGCGCCGCATCATTTCAATCAAGATCGCCAACTGCAATTCGCCGCGGCCCATCACCTTGAAAGAATCCGGCCCGCCCGCTTCCTCCACGCGAATGGAAACGTTGGTGAGCAGTTCCTTGTCCAAACGATCGCGCAGATTGCGCGAGGTGACGTACTGGCCCTCGCGCCCGGAAAACGGCGAGGTATTGATGGTGAACGTCATCGCGATGGTGGGCTCGTCGATCTGGATGTGCGGAAGCGGATTGGGCGTTTCCGCGTTGGTGATCGTCTCACCGATAGTGATGCCTTCGACGCCGGCGATGGCGAGAATGTCACCGGTCCGGCCAACGGTTTCGTCGACGCGCTTCAGGCCCTCAAAGGAATAGAGCTTGGTGATTTTGGTCTTGTGAAACGAGCCATTCAATTTGGCGATGGACACTTCGTCGCCCAGACGGAGGGTACCGTTAAAGACGCGGCCGATGGCCAGCCGTCCCAGGTAATCGCTGTAATCCAGATTGGCCACCAGGAGCTGCAAGAGAGCTTCAGGATCGCCGGCAGGCGGCGGAATCTTCTGAATGATGGTCTCAAACAGCGGCCGCAAATCGGTATTGGGGTCTTCCGGGGTCAACTTGGCGATGCCCGCGCGGCCGTTGGTGTAAATCACGGGAAAGCTGAGCTGGTCCTCGGTGGCGTCGAGATCGATGAACAGGTCGTAGACCTCGTTGAGCACTTCCTGAATGCGGGCGTCGGGACGGTCGATCTTGTTGATGACCACGATCTGAGGGAGCCGCGCTTCCAATGCCTTCATCAGCACGTAACGGGTCTGCGGCAGAGGGCCTTCGCTGGCGTCGACCAGCAGCATGACACCGTCCACGATTTTGAGAGCGCGCTCGACTTCGCCGCCGAAATCACTGTGTCCGGGCGTGTCGATAATATTGATCTTTATGTCGCCGTACATGACGCCGGTGGCTTTGGCGAGGATGGTGATGCCGCGTTCGCGCTCCAGGTCGTTGGAGTCCATGACGCGCTCGGTGACGGCTTCGTTCTCACGAAAAATGCCGCTCTGGCGGAGCATGGCGTCGACCAGAGTGGTCTTGCCATGGTCGACGTGCGCAACGATAGCGATGTTACGGAAAGAGGTGTTGGACATTAATTTGCCGGGGGGAACTTCTATTGTCGCACGGAGCGGCGGGAAGGGCGTTTTGGGGCTCGCGAATGGACGCGAATGCACGCGGATAAGACTTGGCTGGAGAGGTCTTGGGTTCGTTTGGTTGTGCGTCGTTTGGTCGGGGACGGGTGCGAGCGGATTGAAGGATTTGCAACTGCTTGAAAGTCCGATCATAGGAGCGGTTCAGGGCGCCTTCGTAGCGGACCAGCAGAGCGAGGCTCTGTCCGCCGTCGGCTCGCTTTTTGAAAACATAGGCCAGGCGATCGTCGGCGCTGGGGTCCTGGTCCATTTCCTGGAACTCGCTGGCGATGTAAGAGGCACGGCGCACGATTTCGTTACTGAGCAGGGTGGTTTCAATGGCTTGGAAGCGGCGGAGACGCCAGCGGACGGCGGCCATGACGTGGACCAATTCGGTCTCAACGCCGGGGGCGGGGTTGAACTGGGCGAGGTGGGAATGGAGGAGAACCTGGAAGTCTTCGCGGGACTCGGTGGGGAGGACGACGGAGGCGGACGGCAAATTCGCCGATGGAGCGGCGAGTCCGTGGCGGAGGCTGTTGCGGGAGGAGCGGGCGCGGCCTGCGGGTGTGGCGGGGCCACGGGATTTAGCTCCGTTGGCGCGGGCGGCGGCGGATTTTGACGACGTGTTTTTTGCTTTGGATGGCATTGGAGACTCCGTGACAGAGGGTAAAGCCGAGGCAAGGGCGGGATGAGCGCGTTCGTACGGGAAGTGGCGGATGGGCAGGGGATGGGGGAGCGAGAGGGGAGTGACTGGGGGGGAGAGGGAGAATGCTGGCGCTTAGGCATCGTAAATAAATAACCTTTACATCTACCATCTTGATGTGATATCACGTTGGAGATGGACACCGATGCCCAACTTGCTCAGTACTTTGCTGGCATGTGGCCGCATCTGGACGAACACGCCCGCCGTCTGGTGGCGGCCA